>NZ_CP038865.1:940000-1275000 GCF_004792515.1 Vagococcus xieshaowenii
TAGGCTATGTACTAGGTGATAAAGAGGTAATTAAAGCAATTAATACGATTAATAGTCAATCTATTAGTAATTGTGGAACCGTTAGTCAATATGCTGCAGTAGAAGCACTGAGTGGCCCTCAAGTATCCGTTGAAACGATGCGTAAGTCATTTGAAGAACGATTAAATACCATTTATCCATTAGTTGAAGCCTTGCCTGGTGTTTCAATTGAAAAACCAAAAAGTGCCTTTTATTTATATCCAAATGTTAGACAAACTATGACACTTTGTGGGTATGACAATGTCACAGCATTTGTTGATGATTTATTAGAAGAAGCTCATGTGGCAGTTGTAAGTGGTGAAGGGTTTGGAACAAAAGATCACATTCGTATTAGTTATGCAACAAATATTGAAACAATCAAAAAAGGTGTGGAAAGAATTGCATCTTTTATTGAAAAAAAGCAGAAATAACGATATAGTATTATTAATGCTAATGAAACAGTGAAGGGGAGATTTAAGAGATGGAAAGAATTCGTATTATTGATTCTAAAGACCACGTAGGCGAAATCGTTCAAATTGGTGGTTGGATTGCTAATAAACGTTCAAGCGGAAAAATCGCTTTTTTACAATTACGTGATGGCTCAGCCTTTTTCCAAGGTGTAGTCGTAAAAACAGAAGTACCGGAAGAGGTATTTAATACAGCAAAAGGGTTAAGTCAAGAAACATCAGTTATTGTAACCGGTGAAATTCGTGAAGATTCACGTTCAAAATTTGGTTATGAAATTGGTATTCAAAATATTGAAGTAGTAGGCGAAAGTAATGACTACCCTATTACACCAAAAGAACATGGTACTGACTTCTTAATGGATAATCGTCATTTGTGGTTACGTTCAAGTCGTCAACATGCCATTATGCAAATTCGTAACGAAATTATTCGTGCAACTTATGAATTTTATAACAGCCGTGGATTTACTAAGATTGATCCACCAATCTTAACAAGTAGCGCACCAGAAGGAACAACAGAGTTATTTTCTACTGATTACTTTGGTCAAGATGCTTATCTATCTCAAACAGGTCAGTTGTATGCTGAAGCAGCGGCAATGGCATTTGGTAAAGTATTCTCATTTGGTCCAACATTCCGTGCTGAAAAATCTAAAACACGTCGTCATTTGACTGAATTTTGGATGATTGAACCAGAAATGGCATTTGTTAAGCATGAAGAAAGTTTACAAGTTCAAGAGCAGTATGTAGCATTCTTGGTACAATCAGTATTAGACAATTGTGATTATGCGTTAGACGTTTTAGGTCGAGACAAAGAGTTATTAAAAATCTATACAGAATTACCATTCCCACGCATTTCATATGATGATGCGATTAAATTATTAAACGAAAATGATTTCGATGATATTACATGGGGCGATGATTTTGGTTCACCTCATGAAACATTTATTGCTAACCATTTTAGCAAGCCAGTGTTTATTACAAACTATCCTAAAGGTATCAAACCATTCTACATGCCATCACCAGAAGATCGCGATGATGTTGTGATTTGTGCAGACTTAATTGCGCCAGAAGGTTACGGTGAGATTATTGGTGGTAGTGAACGTGCGATTGGTTATGATAATATGAAACAACGTTTAGAAGAAAACAACTTGAGCCTTGATGAATACGGTTGGTATTTAGATTTAAATAAATACGGTCCAGTTCCACATTCAGGATTTGGTTTAGGTTTAGAACGTGCAGTTACATGGATTTCAGGTATTGAACATATCCGTGAAGCTAGCCCATTCCCACGTATGTTACACAGAATTTACCCATAGAATAACAGTTAATGTAAGAGTCCTTTTATAGGGCTCTTTTTTTATGGGGAAATAGTTAGTAGTTATTTAAATTTTTTTCTACTTGACAGTCTTAAGTGTGTTGGTTAGTATAGTACACATAGAACAGTTAGATGGAAGGAGGAATAACATTGCAACTTGATAAAAGGAGTCGCAAGCCGCTCTATGAGCAAGTGGTTTATGGAATAAAACAAGATATTATGTTAGGAATTCTTGAGGTGAATGAAAAATTACCTTCTGTTAGAGAATTAGCTAGCCAATTGTTGATTAATCCAAATACAATCAGTAAGGCTTATAAGCAACTTGAATCGGAAGGGATTATTATGACCATTCGTGGGAAAGGAACTTTCGTGGCAGAACAGGTCAATACAGCACGTGATGAACGCAAAGTTCAAGCAATTAAAGAAAAACTAATTGAGTTAGTGGTTGAAGCAAATTATCAACAGGTTGGTGAAGGGGAATTATTGGCTTGGATTAAGGAAGCTGTAAAGTCAAACGGAGGAATGAAAAATGAAAGTTGAACATTTAAGTAAAGAAATAGAACAACGTTTAATTATTGATGATGTAAATTTTGAATTAAAAAAAGGAGAAATAGTTGGTCTGATTGGTCGAAATGGTGAAGGGAAAACCACTATTTTTCGCTTGATTGCTAATCACTATAACAAAACAAAGGGACATATATTTATTAATGAAGAAAACATCGATCGTCATCGTGAGCTTTATAGCCAAATTTTTTATATAGACAGTCAGTATCATAGTTTAAGTGGCATGACACCAAAGACTATAGCTAAACAGTATCAAGAGCTATATCCATCGTTTGATACGCATCGTTTTTTAGGATTAGTTGATGCCTATCAATTGCCTATAAATAAATCTTACCGAACATACTCAAAAGGTATGCAAGGGTTATTGCTTATTATTTTGGCTATTTGTACTAATGCAACGTATATTTTATTAGATGAGCCATTAGATGGGTTAGATTTTTATGTGAAGAAGCAAGCACTACAATTGATGTTAGAAGAAGTAGCCGAGGCTAAAAAAACATTGCTGATTAGCTCACATAATTTACTGGAGTTAGAGTACATTATAGACCGAGCATTAATTATTAAAAAAGGTCGCCTAGTTAAAAATTATCAATTAAACGAAGTGAAGGAATCGATTAAGAAGATTCAAATGATATTCCCAAATAATGAGTTGCCACGGTTAGTAACTGAAAATGCAACTATTTTAGAATCTCGTGGTAAAGTGACAGTAGCGCTTTTCCATCAACTTTCGCCAGAATTAATAACTGAAATTTCAAGCCATGAACCTATATTATTTGAAGAATTACCAGTTAGTCTTGAAGATGTTGTAGCATCACAAGTTTTAGATGATACAGAGTTAGTAATAGCTAAAAAAGGAGGGAATGCTGATGAATAATTCTTTACTAAAAATCATTTGGCAACGCCATAAATTAATCTTACTTGTTGCAGTAGCGGTTATTATTGGAAGTTATATACAATCAACTGTATCTCAATACAATAGTTGGAAAGATCAGGATGACTATTATCATTCGAAGGTATTTAAAGAAAATTTTTATGAAGAAATGAAAGAAAACAAAAAAGCTGGCATAGATGGCGTAATGTCTTCTATAACGGATGAAGGAGAAGAGCAGTTTACTAATAATTTCAAAGAGTATCAAGAACAGAGTATTGAAAACAACAAGGTGTTTAGTCAAGATTATTATGGTATAAACTACTATGGTAGTAACTTTTTTACTCTCGTTTCGTTATTAACTATTTTCTTAGGGTTAGCAGTCTTTCTATATGATAATAATGCTAACTTTAATCAAGCGTTGTTTTCTTCACGTTTTACAAGGAAACAAATTTTTAATAGTAAATTAGGAATGTTTAGCTTAGCTTTTTTTACTAGTCATATTATAGGAACGATTATTTACTTGCTGGGTATATTTAAGTCAATACCCAAAGAAAATCTAGCTGTTTCTGTGGGAGAATTAATACCAAGCGTAGTGGCGTGTTTGTTGCTGGGTGCATGTTTCTTTTACGTATCAGTTTTGGCAGGTATTATTATGGGACAATGGTTATTTGCAGCTCCAACCGTGATGGCCTTTTTCTTATCGATAGATTATTTTAAAAGTAGTATAGTTGATTGGATGATTATATTTAATGGTGAGTATGATGATTATACAAATGGCACTGGGATTGATTATACGCGTTACTCCTTAGACAATTGGGTAAGTGACTATAGCAATAATAGTGTCCCAATATCACAATGGATAAGCATGGTTATCATTATAGTGGGATGTATCGGTGTGAGCTATTGGTTGTTCCAACAATTAAGCACAGATAATGCGCATCAATATTTAGCCTTTGATTTCTTGAAAAAACCTGTTTTAATAACGGCGATGATTTATATTTTCTTCAGTGTTTTTTCAGTGGATTTATACGGTGGTATTATCTATGAAAAAATGAGCACCCTAGTTATCATGATCGCTATGATGCTAGTGTCAATGATTTTGATATATGTTGTATTTCATTTACTTATTTATCGTGAGCTGCCATTTAAAATGAAGCAAAGTAGATCATAATAATTAATAAATAACTAATATGAAAAGTACGAATTAAATATTCGTACTTTTTTTTCGCAATTTGTATATTAAAAGTAGATTTATTTAACGTTAATTGGTATATTATAATGAATAAAGGGGGGATTTTATGAATTACATACAAAGAGCTTGGGCAAGTGTCGCACGCAAGAAAGGCAAGTCATTGATTTTATTTGCAGTTATTTTTATTTTAGGAAACGTGATTGCAGGAGCTATTGCCATTCAGCAAGCCACAGGGAACGTTGAAAAAAATATTAAAAAGTCATTAAATGCAACCGCTACATTAACGGTTGACTATGATAAATTAGAAAAGGTTTCAGAAGATTTTGATTATAATGATTTGAAATCGCAAGATATTAAAGTGGTCAATCAGATTGGTGAATTACCTCAAGTTGAATATATGGATTACACAATGAACGCATATGAACAAACGAAAAAAATAAAAACGATTACGTCTGATAATATGGGTGGTATGTCAGGTCTTAATTATTCGGGAGGTAACCAACCCGAAATTAGTGATATTAAAAAAGGAATCATCCAACTAAAAGATGGTCGTGTCTTTTCAGAAAGTGATATTAATGAAGGGAAGCAAGTGGGGTTAATTTCTACAGAATTGGCAAAAGCCAATCATCTGAAAATAGGGGATAAAATGGTGATAGATCAAATACAAGATTTTTCTTGGATTGATGATAGCGCTGAATCTGAGAGCGAAGGAATGGTTGAAGAACCAGTACTAACTAAAGATAATAGTGTAACAGTTAATTTATCGATTGAGATAATTGGCTTTTTTGATTTAGTTGACAAGTCAAAAGAAGCAAGTAAATCTGATAATGAAGAAGACAAATTTGCTTCAGAAATGCAAAAAATTGAGTTACAAAATACCGTGTATATGCCCAATAAGACGATCGTCAAGAATACACGTCAAATTGCTGAAGCAGTCAAAAAAGCAAATCCATCTTTTTATGACAATATGTATGGAGATTTATCTCTTGATGAGATTGAAAAGGAGTATTCATTTGGTCAACCGTTTTATATGTTGAAATCACCAGAAGATGCCGAATCGTTTAGAGAAGATGCACAGGCATTGTTAACGAAATACGAGAAAGTCTTACTTTCAACTGACCAGTATAATGAAGTTGCAGGACCATTAAATCAAATGTCGAAGTTAGCTAATATTGTACTGTGGGTAGCAATTGGTGCTTCAATTATCATTGTTACTTTAGTTGTGTTGCTATTCTTGCGTGATCGTAAACATGAATTAGGCGTTTACTTATCAATGGGTGAGAAACGTCGCAAAGTAATCGGTCAAATAATAATTGAAGTGATGTTAATTGGTTTTGTCGCATTAAGCGCGTCTGTTGTTAGTGGTAATTTTGTGGCTAAATCAGTCTCCAATTCAATGATTGCAGCCAATGTTAAGAAAGAAAATGAAACAGCACAGGATGATTATAAATCAGAATTTGAATATCAATATTTGGGCGGCAAGAGCGTTAGTCAAGAGGACGTGTTGGATGCGTATGAGGTGAAATTAACACCTAAATTTATTGGATTATTTTATGCTGCAGGTTTAGGTGTGATTATATTATCGGTCCTAGTACCGTTATTGTACATTGTCAGACTAAATCCTAAGAAAATACTAATGTAAGGAGCGAAGAGTAATGGCGATACTAGAAGCGAAAAATATTAATTACTATTATCAAGATGGCGATCAAATGAGATATATTTTAAAAGATACTTCTATTAGTTTTGAAAAAGGTAAATTTTATGCGATTGTGGGGCAATCTGGTTCAGGAAAAACAACCTTTCTTTCGTTATTAAGTGCGTTAGAAACACCTAAAGAAGGCACGATTTATTTTGAAGGGAAAGATATCAAAGAAATTGGATATGAACAGTTCCGAAGAGATAATATTAGTATTATTTTTCAAAGCTATAATTTAATTCCATATCTAACAGCTGTTGAAAATGTATTAGTTAATATGTCTATTACCGACAATGAGTTGCCAGGTAATGAGCGTGAGATTGCGTATAATTTATTGGATTACATAGGACTAGATAAAGCAAAAGCTGATCGTCAAGTTAATCAGCTATCAGGTGGAGAACAACAGCGTGTAGCGATTGCACGTTCACTTTCTACAAACGTTGATGTCATTTTAGCCGATGAACCCACCGGTAATTTAGATGAGGGAAAAGAAGAAGAGATTATTGAAATCTTTAAGGAGTTAGCACATAAGCATGGAAAATGTGTAATTGTCGTAACCCATTCTGGCGAAATTGCGGAACAAGCAGATGCATCAATTACGCTTCGTAAGGGAGGGTTACTGTTTAATGAGTGATTTTTTATCAAACTTCACCAATGATAATTATGGAAATAAACAACCGAGAAAAAAAGAACGTCATTCTGATAAATCTCCTCTAGAAGAAACATCTACGGAAGAAAGAACAAATGATTCAGTTGAATTAAATGGAAAAGAGAATGAACAAAAATCTCAGTTGAATAACCCAACTGAAAAAAAGGATCAACATAAAACGTCCGCTTCTAGTCAACCTATATTTGATGAAGACACACAGACGATAACAGATCCAACTTATCGAAAAAAACAAATAAGAAAAAAGTTACTGATAGCAGTATCTGCCATTATTGTGTTGATGGGATGTTTGTTTGCTTATTATCAATTTTCTACTGTTAAGGTACCAGATTTTGTGGGTAAAAATGTGAGTGAAGTAAGAGAATGGGGCGTCGATTCCGGCGTGAAGATTTCACCAGAACAAGTATATGATTTTGATGAAAAAATTAATGCTGTAGTTAAACAAAATCAAACAGCGGGCAAGCGAATGAAGAAAAAAGACAAATTGATCGTGCAAACAAGTTTAGGTCCTGACCCCAAAGAGCTTATCGCTTTGCCAACGTTTGAAGAGATGACCATTACCCAAGCTCAAGAATGGATAGAAAGTAATAAAGCAGAAAACGTTACAATTTCTGAAGAGTATAATGATAAAGTAGCGGCTAAAAAATTAATCAAACAAGAATTTTCTCAAAAAGATTTCGATAAGAAAAAATATAAACGTGAAGACCAGATGATTTTAACCTATTCAAAAGGAAAAGAAGTATTTGAAAAAAATATTGCGATGCCTGATTTTAAGAAAAAAGATAAAGGCAAGTTAGATGAATGGGTGAAAGCCAATGAAATAAAAGCGACAGTTAAGTGGGTCGATTCTGATGAGGAAAAAGGGAAGGTCCTCACTCAGAGTGTGGAACCAACTGTGAAGGTAGCTAAACGTGAGTGTTTATCTTTTACTATTTCTAAAGGCAAGCCAATTATTGTGCCGGATTTTTCTCTTTATAACAAGAATACTGTGGAAGAAATTACTGGTTTAACAGTGCAAGTTAACGAAAAGTTTTCTGATAGCGTGTCGTTTGGGGGGCTTCTTTCACAATCAGTTGAAGCTGGGAAAAAATATTATGAAGGTGAGCCACTTCCCACTATTACTGTGGAGTACTCGGTTGGACAACCTTATTTACGTTCCTATATAGGAGAGCTAGAGGGGGATTTAGCTGAACGTTTCTTTAATGATTATCAATCTAAAGGAGCAAATATTACGTATACCACATACCGAACACCATCAAGTGAGCCAAAAGGAACAGTGGTCAAAATGAGTTTATATAATGAATTTGTTTCAACAGACTATCATGTTTCAATCGGCATAAGTGATGGAAGTAAAGCATCTGAGGTACCCAAATACCAAGAGGATGAGCTAGATAAGGAATTACCTGAAACAAAAGACAGCTTAGAAGATATTGCAAACTAAAGAACTAAATAGGAAGAAGAGTGAGCCAAAGTTTGGCTCACTCTTTTTTAGATAAATATCATTTTTGAATAGAAATCTTTTGTTATACCAACGAATTGTGCTATAATAGATTATGTAAATTTATGTTCGAAAAACTTCGCGCTAGGGTAGCTTAGGGCGATTTTTAATCGAATGAATTTTAATAAGTGACTAAGGGTGATGAAAGTTGAGCAGGATACCACAAGAAGTTCTTGATGACATAAGGCATCAAGTGAATATCGTCGATGTTGTTGGCCAATATGTTCAACTGAAAAAATCAGGAAAAAATTACTTTGGATTATGTCCATTCCATGATGAAAAATCCCCGTCGTTTTCAGTTGCGGAAGATAAGCAGATTTTTCATTGCTTCGGTTGTGGCAAAGGTGGGAATGTTTTTCAATTTCTTCAAGAAGTTGATGGCTTATCCTTTGTAGAATCTGTTGAAAAAGTTGCACAAACAAGCCATGTTGAGATTAATTATCAATTCCAACCAGAGATGTCTGTTAATGAAACAGGACAAAAAAGAAAAATTGATACACTAATCGAAATGCATGAAAAAGCAGCAACCTTATTTCAACACGTTCTGTTAAAAACCAAAGTAGGTGAGCCTGCATTAGAATATCTTTATCAGCGTGGTTTAACAGATGAACAAATTGAGCACTTTGGTATAGGTTTTGCACCATCTGAAAATAGCTTGTTACGAAAAGTATTTGAAAATGAAGGTTATAGTGAAGAACTATTAGAAGCATCTGGCCTAATGTCGTTACGTGACAATGGTGAATTCGTTGATCGTTTTTTTGGACGTATCATGTTTCCAATACGCAATAATCAAGGGAAACTAGTCGCTTTTTCGGGAAGATTATTTGATCAATATTTATTGGATCAAAAGAAGAGTCCGAAATACTTAAACAGTCCTGAAACTGAAATTTTTAACAAACGACAAGTATTGTATAATTTCTATGAAGCTAGAAAAACAGGACGTAAAGAAAATGAATTAGTGTTGTTTGAAGGATTTATGGATGTCATTGCGGCACATAATGCAGGAATTACCAATGGTGTTGCTTCAATGGGGACGAGCTTAACGGGAGAACAAATCAATACATTACAACGAACGGTAGGTCAACTATTAATTTGTTATGATGGGGATAATGCCGGTAAAGAAGCAAGCTTTCGCGCATTAAAAACAATTAGTGAGCAGTCAGCACTAGATATAAGCCTTGTCTTATTACCAGAAAAGATGGATCCAGATGAATTTATTCAAAAGTATGGATCTGAACGTTTCATCCATCTATTGAGAAATCAACGTGAATCTCCGTTTACTTTTAAATTAGATTATTATAAGCAGAATAAAAATTTAGAAAACGAACACGACCGCTTTGACTATTTGAACACGATGGTAACAGAATTATTATCGGTCAATTCTGTCATTGAACGTGAAGTGTACATTAAACAACTAGCAGATAATTTTGATGTCTCGGTTGAAGCAATTCAAGCAGAAATTCAAAAAGGATTATCTAATCAAACGCAAGAACGACAATCCAAACGTCGTGATGTTTATCAGCCAGAGATTGTGATACCACAAGTACAACAAGTTTCCAAAATGTCACTAGCTGAAAAAACAGAACAAATGTTAATGTATCGCATATTGCATGAAAGTAGTACGGCGTCAATGATAAAAAATATTCCAGACTTCAACTTTATTCATGAAGAGTATCAAGAAATCTTTCAGATATATTCTGAATACAAGATGTTGCATGATGAATTTTTAGAAGCAGATTTTTTAAATGCGTTAACAGACGAACGATTAAAAAATAAATTAATTCAAATTAGCTATTTAGATATGTCAGAAGAAAGTAGTCAACAAGAAATTAATGATTACATTCGCACAATTAATAAAGCTAACCTTGAACAATTGAAACAAGAAAAATTGATGCAACAAAAAGAAGCATCACGTATTGGAAACAAAGAATTAGAACTTCAATTAACAATTGAGATAATTAATATCCAAAAGTTACTTAAGGATTAGAATATATTAGGGGGCATGGTCCATGGCAAACCAAAAAGAAACAAATAAGGTGACTTATAATCAAGCAGTTACTGCACTGATTAAAGAACACAAAGTAAAAGGTTCCATTTTATATGATGAATTAACTGATAAAATCGCAACACCTTATGAATTAGGTGATAAAGGGATGGATAGCTTGATTCAACGTGTCGAAGATCAAGGAATCAGCGTAGTTGATGAAGATGGTGAACCAGCAAAAAGAAGTTTACAAACAGAAGATGAAATTGATCAAAAAGATGAAGATTTGTCTGCCCCAGCTGGAGTTAAAATCAATGACCCAGTTCGTATGTATTTAAAAGAAATCGGTCGTGTAGATTTATTAACAGCACAAGAAGAGATTGATTTGGCTTTACGTATTGTAGATGGCGATCAAGAAGCTAAACAAAAATTAGCTGAAGCTAACTTACGTTTAGTTGTTAGTATTGCTAAACGTTATGTTGGTCGTGGAATGCAGTTTCTAGATTTAATCCAAGAAGGTAATATGGGATTAATGAAAGCTGTTGAAAAATTTGACCATACAAAAGGTTTCAAGTTCTCTACTTATGCAACATGGTGGATTCGTCAAGCTATTACGCGTGCGATTGCCGATCAAGCAAGAACGATTCGTATTCCAGTTCATATGGTCGAAACAATTAATAAATTGATTCGTATTCAACGTCAATTATTACAAGATTTAGGACGCGAACCAACACCTGAAGAAATTGGTGCAGAAATGGATTTACCAACTGAAAAAGTACGTGAAATCTTAAAAATCTCACAAGAACCTGTTTCATTAGAAACGCCAATTGGTGAAGAGGACGATTCGCACCTTGGGGACTTTATTGAGGATCAAGATGCAACAAGTCCAGCTGAACATGCTGCATACGAAATGTTAAAAGAACAATTAGAAAATGTGTTAGATCAACTAACAGATCGTGAAGAGAATGTTTTACGTTTACGTTTTGGTCTAGATGATGGTCGTACGCGCACGT
Source organism: Vagococcus xieshaowenii (assembly GCF_004792515.1). Taxonomy (NCBI): domain Bacteria; kingdom Bacillati; phylum Bacillota; class Bacilli; order Lactobacillales; family Enterococcaceae; genus Vagococcus; species Vagococcus xieshaowenii. Next base: position 951,283 of record NZ_CP038865.1, read on the forward strand.
TAGAAGAAGTCGGAAAAGTATTCGGTGTTACTCGTGAACGTATTCGTCAGATTGAAGCTAAAGCATTGAGAAAATTACGTCATCCATCACGTTCTAAACAATTAAAAGATTTCTTAGAATAAACATAACCATTATAAGAGTGTGACGAACTTTCCGTTACACTCTTTTTTTGTAGAGGAGGTATTGTTAAGATGATGACAAGAGCAAATAAGCCATTTAAAACGCATAGCAATATTTGTTTACCTTTAATGGCAAGAAATGAAGCGGACTTGTTAGTTGAAGTAGATAAACTTGTGAACGCAAAGCCGGACATTATTGAGTGGCGCGTTGACTATTTTGATGACTTTGAAACGATTGATTTGATGACTGATTTAGTAAATAAAATAACCCCTAAACTTAATAATATTCCACTGTTAGTAACCTTACGAACAAAAAGAGAAGGTGGTAAAGCTGATATTTCAGACAGCTTATACGTTCAATTGATTGAACAATATGCAACGCATTTAATCATAGATTTTCTTGACATTCAATTTCATTCTGTCAAAAATCATGAAGGGTTGTTGACGTTACTGAAGCATCAACAGATTATTCTTGTTATTAGTTATCATGACTTTACAAAGACATTATCAAAAGAAGAGATGATGAAGCTTTTGAAAGAGATGCAACATTACTATCCATCTTCTGTATACAAACTAGCCCAGATGCCACGAGATTTTGAGGATGTCTTAAATGTGATGTCTGTTTCATATGAAGTAGGCAAAGAAGAAACAGTGATTATGATTGCAATGGGGGAACTAGGTAAGGTTACTCGTGTGTTAACGAAGCAGCTTAACAGCTGGCTAACATTTGTAAGTCTAGACGCTTTGTCTGCACCAGGTCAGATGACAATTGAACAAGCTAAAGAGTTGCTATCACAATTTAAATGATAAAAAATACAAGACGCCAATCATTATTATGATATAATTAAACTAGATTATTTAGAAAGTAGTGAAAAAATGAATGAACAAAAATTATCCAAACGGTTAGAAAGAGTGGCAAGTTTTGTACCAAAAGATGCTGTAGTGGCAGACATTGGATCAGATCATGCTTATTTACCTGCTTGGTTATATTTAAATAATAAAATTACGCGTGCGATTGCTGGAGAGGTTGTAGAGGGACCTTTTAATTCGGCGAAGTCTTTAGTAGCTTCTTTAGGACTAGAAGATAAAATTTCTGTAAGATTAGCAGATGGGTTGGAAGTTCTTTCTAAAGAAGATAATGTTACAGCTATCACTATTTGCGGAATGGGTGGCTCACTGATTAGAGACATTTTATCTCGTGGGAAACATAAAGGTCACCTGGTTGGGACAGAGCGTCTTATTTTGCAACCGAATGTTGGTGAACCTACATTAAGACGTTGGTTACAACAAGAGGGCTATGAAATTCTTTTAGAAGATATTCTAGAAGAAGATCAAAAAATTTATGAAATAATCGTTGCTGAAAAAACAGGTAATAAAACAGACTATGACGATAAGACTTTATTTTTTGGTCCGTTTTTACTAAAAAATCATGATGAGATTTTTATCAAAAAATGGCAGTATCAATTAGAAAAATACCACTATATTTTATCTAGTATGGAACAGGCTACACATGTTGAACCAAATAAATTAATCGAAGTGAAAGAAAAAATCAGTTGGATTGAAGAGGTGATGTAAATGCTAGCATCAGCATTTATCGAAAGATTTGAAGAGTATTTCCCACTTGAACTGGCTGAGCCAGGAGACCCAGTTGGTTTACATATTGGGACATTAAATAAAGAAATCAAACGCGTGATGATTACGTTGGATGTTAGACCAGAAGTTGTGGCCGAAGCAATTGAGAAGAAAATAGATCTATTAATTGCCAAACATCCCCCTATTTTTCGCCCAGTTAAAGATTTAATTACAGATCATCCACAGCAACAAATGTTTGCAGATTTATTACGTCATGATATAGCTGTGTATGCGGCACACACAAATATGGATATTGTGCCAAACGGCTTAAATGACTGGTTCTGTGAATTATTAGGAATAGAAGAGACAACCTATATTACCAAAACACACGAAATAAATAATCAATCATACGGTATTGGTCGGGTTGGTGATATTAAACAAGCAATGACACTAGAAGAATTAGTTTATCAGGTAAAAGATACATTTAAATTAGATGGTCTAAGATTGATTAGCCGTTCACCACAAAACATAGTGAAACGTGTGGCTATATGTGGCGGAAGCGGGGAAAAGTTTTACCGAGATGCCCAAAAAGCTGGAGCCGATGTCTATATAACTGGTGATGTTTATTATCATACAGGTCATGATATGATAGCCGATGATTTTTCTGTCATTGATGCGGGTCATTACATCGAATCTTTATGTAAAGAAAAAATAGTTTCTCTATGTAATGAATGGAAAAAGGCGTATAATTGGGATATAGAGATTGTTGAGTCAATGGAAAATACTAATCCATTTTCTTATTATTAAAATTAAAGGAGTTGTCGTCAAATGTACAAAAATTTAGTGCCACGTTTTATTAATTATGTAAAGAAAGAAACACGCTCAGATCATTCTAGCCAAACAGTTCCATCAACACCAACACAAGTAGAATTCGCTCATATGTTAGTGGAAGAACTAAAAGAACTAGGCATGTCTGATGTGAAATACAATGAAGCAAATGGATTTGTAACAGCTGAGTTGCCAAGTAATACTGACAAAGAAGGCGTTCGCAGCATTGGATTTATTGCTCATATGGATACAGCTGATTTTAATGCCGTTGGAGTTAATCCTCAATTTGTTGAGAACTATGATGGGCAATCAGACATTACATTAGGTGATAGTCAATATAAATTAACAGTGAAAGATTTCCCTAACTTAGCTAATTATGCAGGTCAAACACTTATTACAACAGATGGTACAACATTATTAGGCGCAGATGATAAATCTGGTATTGCTGAAATTATGACTGCAATGGAAATCTTAATTAGTCAACCTGATATTAAACATGGTAAAATCAAAGTGGCCTTTGGTCCAGATGAAGAAATTGGTGTCGGCGCTGATCGCTTTGATGTTGAAGATTTCGATGTTGATTTTGCTTATACAATGGATGGGGGTCCAGTTGGCGAATTGAACTATGAAACATTTAGTGCTGCTCAAGCCAATATTACCATTCATGGTAAAAATGTTCATCCAGGAACAGCTAAAAATACGATGATTAATGCGTTATCTTTAGCGATTGAATTTGATAATCAATTACCAGCCAAAGAACGTCCACAATTTACAGAAGGTTACGAAGGTTTCTTCCACTTAATGGAATTATCAGGTAATGAAGAAGAAGCAAAAATGGGTTATATTATTCGTGATCATAAACGTGAAGCGTTTGAAGCTCGTAAAGCGTTAATAACTGAAATTCAAACAAACATGAATGCACGTTTTGATGAAGAACGTATTGTAATTGACATGTATGATCAATATTACAATATGGGCGAAGTTATTGAAAAAGATATGAGTATTATTGAATTAGCTAAAGAAGCAATGGTTGAAGCTGGGATTGAACCAAAAGTTGAGCCTGTACGTGGTGGAACAGATGGTTCTAAGATTTCATATATGGGCTTACCTACACCTAATATTTTTGCTGGAGGCGAAAATATGCATGGACGTTTTGAATTTGTCGCTGTTGAAAGCATGCAAAAAGCGACTGATGTTATCGTAGGTATTATTAAATTAAACGAACAAAAGGCTTAATCAATAAATGAGTACTGGAATTCTAGTTTATCTGATTGTAGCAAATGTATATGTTTTTCTGTTGATGTGGTTAGATTATTATCAACAAAAAACAGGAAAAAAAGAATGGCCAGTATCTGAATGGCAAATGATGACGATTGGTTTATGCGGGGGTGGCTTAGGTGGTGCCCTTGCCATGATTATTTTAGGACATAAAGAAAATCGTCAACGAGTGAAAATTATTTTTTCTTTAGGGCTAATCATCGCGGTTATCCTTTTTGCAAAAATGGTTGGTTGGATATAAAAAGTGTAGCAATGGGCTAGAAATAAGTCTTTTCTGGTTCATTGCTTTTTTTGAAAGGAACGAAAGATGCTTACATTTGATGAAAAGAAAAAAATTATTGAGGAATTTGCTGAACTTCAAGCACAACCTGTTTCAATGAATAGAATTAATTATCACTATCCAGAAAGTGCAGTTGATCATACGGTCGTTGTAAAATATTTACATCCCAAAAGCCATAATGCATTTGTTTATGCAGGTTATTTGCCAGCAGATGAGACAAATGATGGGTATGTTTCCGTTAGAGATGCTTCTGAAAGTGAATTAAGACGCTTCATTCAATTAGGAATTGAAGAGCTTAAAAAGACTGTTGATGGGTTTGAAGAAGGTTATGAAGAAGAGTGGCAAGATGAACGTGGAGATGTCTTACGTTTACGCTATGTCAATCCAGTATGGGCAGTTGTTATGCAAACTGAAACAATTGAAGCTATTTTTAAAACTAAAGAAGCAGCAGAAAGTTATTTAGAGGACGAAGGATTTTATTTCTGACTATTAATGATGACTAAAAAACACTTCCGAAAGGAAGTGTTTTTTAGTCATCATCTTTATCTTTTTTCTCGTTTTTCTTTTCTGTTTTTTGATTTGTTTTTTTGGTAGTTGTATTATTTTTCTTCTTTTGATTATCTTTTGCTACTTGATTCCAAAACTTATCATAATTTTCTGTTGTTCCTCCTACACCAAATTGATAAGTTGGAGCCGATGGACTGTTACCTTCAGCGTAATAGGCTGTAACGTTTTTACCAGGTGTATAGTAGTTACGAGAGTTATATTGGAATGATCCGATAGTTGTCCCAGTTTTATCAGAGACTTGATAAGATTTAACAGAACTATCAAGTGTAAATTTTTTATTTGTTTCAAACGCATCAGGTTTTACTTGATAGGCAGCATTAGCTATAGCCGCCCATAGCTGCATGTTGTTTTGTCCAAAGGTTTGTGGCATGTTAACATTGTTCGGATTATCAGTATTTGACTTACCAATCCATGAGCTTAACGTGACACCAGGTGTGGATGCTGTAAACCAAAAATCACGATCGCTTTCAGATGTCCCAGTTTTTCCTACCCAATCTGCATATGCAACATCTCCGTATAAATAATTCTTCGCAGTTGTTCCAGTACCGCTTGTTAAAACATCTCTCATTAAATTATTCATGATTGAAGCTGTTGATTTTTTGTACACTTGAACAGGCTCATTTTTATGCTCAAAAACTACATTGCCTTCTGAATCAGTAATTTTTTGAATAACATGACCTTCTTGGTAGGTACCACCATTTGCTAACGTTTGATACGCATTTGTTTGTTCGAAAACACTCATCCCATAATCCATCGCACCAAGTGGAATAGATTCTCTTAAAAATTCATCAGATCCCATATCTATCTTCATTTTGTCAAAATAGCTTTCAGGATTGGTTACATTGAGTAGCTCTTGATAAAGGTTAACTACCGTGATATTTCCAGATTTTTTCAATGCATTTCTAACGGAAATGAATGATTCACTAGAAGTTTTTCCATAGTTTGTTAATTCGACATCACTTGAATTACCTTTATAGTTACGCTTGAAATCTGGTAACATTGTTTCACTTCCAATTAAGCCGACATCAATTGCAGGTGCATAGGCTAATATTGGTTTCATAGTAGAACCTGGTGAGCGTTTTGTTTGGAATGCGTGGTTATTTTGGTTTTCTGAATAATCTAGACCACCAACAAACCCGAGTACTTTACCGGTACTATTTTCCATCAGAACACTACCATTTTGAATTTGATTACCTGACCAATCATTAATAAGCCATTCATTATTTTTGACTGCATTGTTCATGGCATAGTAGACATCTTTGTCGATTGTCGTTTCTATTGTATAGCCTTTAAGACGTATATCTCGTTCGGCAAGCGTATAATATTTAGAATAAAGATTATCGTCTTTTTCTATATCTGCATCTGTTAATTTATCTGCGGTATAGTACATCTTCATTAACGTTTTAATAGCTTCTGATTCAACTAAGTAATATAAGTAACCTTTATCATCTTGTATGTTTTTTTCTTGTTTACGGAAATCTTTTGAAATGTCATAAGCTTTTGCTTCTTCATATTCTTTTTTACTGATTAATTTCTCACGATACATATTCGCTAAGACTTGTTGCTGTCTGTCTATTCCAATTGTATTATCGTCTTTTAATTCACCGGTATTTGTGTAAGGACTATAAACGATGGGACTTTGAGGTAAGCCAGCAATATAAGCAGCTTGTGGCAGATTAACCTCACTAGCTTTAACACCAAATATACCTTCTGATGCTTCTTCAACGCCAGCAATATTTTCGCCCTTATTATTACGGCCAAAAGGCGAGACATTTAAATAAGCCGTTAAAATTTCTTCTTTGCTTAATTCCTCTTCAACTTTTACCGCATATAAAATTTCATTAGCTTTACGTGAAAAACTTAGTTCATTCGTTAATAGCTGTTGTTTAACTAACTGCTGGGTAATCGTTGAACCGCCAGATTGTCCACCAAGACCTGTGACGTCAGAAATCATTGCACGAATTAATGCTTTGGGAACGATGCCTTTATGAATATTAAAATACTCATCTTCAGTGGCAATTAACGCATTTTTTATTAATGGCGATATTTGATCGCTGCTTACTCTCGTTCGCACGATATCTGAACGTAAATCGGCAATTTTTTGACCATCAGCGTAATTAATATGTGAAACTAGTTCGATATTATTAATGGCTTTTTTCAATTCTTTCTTTTCAGGTATTTTAGTATGTTCCGTTAAGTTAGTAAAATAGCCTAAGACAATACCGGCACCTAAAGAGCCACCTAATAAAAGGAGTCCAAGGAATAGATACAAGGTGGATTTAATGACTTCCATTGAAATAATTCCACCAAAAATCAGTTTGTCTTTGACTGTTTTACTTCTTTTGTTTTTTCTTCTTGTCTTCAGTACGATCACCTCATTAATCTACAATCACTTCATTATAGCAAAAAATAGGAGCGGTTCCTAGCTTAAACGGTTTACTTTTATGTTTATGAAAAATAATGTATACTTTCACTAGAGATTCATGTTATTTTCAGAAATATTTGATGAAGGGTAGTTTTTAACTAATGATTTTTTTTGATTTAGATGACACACTGTATGACCAAATGTCACCATTTAGACAAGCGTTTGAAGAAGTTTTTTATGAAGAAAAGTTTCAAACAATTGATTTAATCGAATTATTTGAGCATCGTCAAGGGTTTAGTATCGAGGCGTATTCAATGTTTACAAGAGGCGAGATAACAAAATTAGAAATGTTTAGTTACCGCTTATGTCGCTCGTTTGAAGCGATGGGAATTGAAATTACAGAGAAACAAGCGCTAGATTTTCAAGAAGCCTATCAAGGATTTCAAGAAACCATTGAATTAGACGAAGAAATGGTTAAAGTATTAGATGAATGTGTGATGAATCAGTTACCGATAGGAATACTAAGTAACGGAGAAGATCTTCACCAATGGAAAAAGATTAAACATTTAAATTTAGAAAAATGGTTTAAAAAAGAGCATATTTTTGTTTCAGGTGCCATCGGATATGATAAGCCAGATAGACGTATTTTTGACTACGTTGAAAAACAAATAGGTTTACCTGCTAGTGAATTATGCTTAGTAGGGGATAATTTTGAAAATGACGTGATGGGAGCAAGTGGCGCTGGTTGGAAAACAGTTTTCTTAAACAAATATCGTTTAGATACGTCAAAATTACGACAAGCCAATTATGAAATAACATCTAGTAGTGAATTAAAGCAACTTATTGAACACTTATAATTATTTTGACAAAATAATTATGAAATGTTAAGGTATAAATTAATACTACTGAGAGGAGCAACTTACATGTACAATAGTGAACTGACATTAACTAATTCTATAACATTATTTAACTGGCAAAGATACTATTGTATGTATGGCTTCTGAACTGAAACCATAGATACAATTTTAGAGTACTTTCTAAAACATGTATCTGTGCCTAAACTACCTAAAGCATAGAGAAATCTATGCTTTTTTTGTTGTTAGAAAGTACTCGCATCGTGATTCATAAAAAATTATAAGCGAGGAAACCATAATGAAAACAACAAAACAAACCAACATTTTAGCATTAACCCCTATTTTTATCGTGTTAGGACAAGTATTAACCTTGGTAACACCAAATTTGTTAGGCGTTATTCGCCCTGACTTTGCGTTAGTATTCCTTTTTCTATGTGTGATCATCCATCCAACGAGCAAGCAAGTAGTGGTGGCAAGCATTTTGACGATGGCTATGTCGTTACTAGCGGGAGGAAATCCCTTGTTCTTATTGCCATCGTTTGCAGATCGTTTAGTGTCAGCATTTGTTTGCTTAGCTATCTATCAATTAATTAGTCAAGGATTGGCAAGTAATAATAGGTTTAATAAGGGCTTACTCTTTTTTGTTAGCACGCTAGTCAGTGGGGGTGTGTATGTGTTGAGTGTTTATATCATAGGCGAAATGTTTCAGTTGCCAGAGTTACTTATCATTTTTAAAATGGGACTACCCATGTTAGTCGTCACCATTTTAATCACTGCGGCAATTAATTTCTTTATCGGAAAATTTTTGATTCAGTTGTTAGCCCTTGTATCAAAAAAAGAATATTAAGCAATTAGATTGTTATCTGACTAGAAAAAACATACAATAAATAAGAAGATAAGTTTAGGAGGAATGAAACGAATGTTAATAGGATCACACGTAAGTATGAGCGGTAAAGCAATGCTATTAGGCGCTGCACAAGAGGCAGCAAGTTATAACGCAAGTACATTTATGATATATACTGGGGCACCCCAAAATACGCGTCGTAAAGCAGTTGAAGAAATGAATATTGAAAAAGGACAATTAATGATGAAAGAGGCTGGATTAAGCCATATGGTGGTACATGCACCCTATATTATTAATTTAGGCAACACAACCAAGCCTGAAAACTTTCCATTTGCTGTTCAATTTTTAAAAGATGAAATCATGCGTGCTCAAGCATTGGGAGGCACTCAAATCACTATGCACCCCGGAGCTCATGTCGGAGCTGGAGTGGATGCAGGGATTAACCAAATCATCAAAGGGTTAAACGAAGTACTGACAAAAGAACAAGTACCACAAATTGCATTAGAAACAATGGCCGGTAAAGGAACAGAAATTGGTCGATCTTTTGAAGAACTTGCTCGCATTATTGAAGGGGTCGAATTAAATGAAAAGTTATCAGTAACATTAGATACGTGTCACATACATGATGCTGGCTATGATGTGACAGACTTCGATGCTGTGTTAACAGAATTTGATAAAATCATCGGATTAGATCGATTAAAAGTCATTCATGTCAATGATTCAAAAAATATTAGAGGGGCCGGTAAAGACCGCCATGCTAATATTGGATTTGGAGAAATTGGATTTGAAGCACTTAATCGTATTGTGCATCATGAGGCATTAAAAGATTTACCTAAAATATTAGAAACGCCTTATGTTGGAGAAGATAAAAAAACAGCAAAAGCTCCTTATAAACATGAAATTGAGATGTTTAAAGAACAAAAATTTAACCCAAATTTATTGGAAGATATCCAAAAATAACAAAATTTTACTAAAAAAGTAAAATAACCTTTTCAAAACGTCTTTCTTTTAGTAGAATTGATAGTTGAGAGAAAGAAAAAATTATAGATGAAAGGGGCGATTTAAATGGGTACAGGATGGGTAATTTTAATTGCTATTATAGCGTTATTAGCTGGTTTAGTCGGCGGCTTCTTCATCGCAAAGAAATATATGGAAGATTACTTACAAAAAAATCCACCCGTCAACGAAGAGTTATTACGCTCTTTAATGGCACAAATGGGGCAAAAACCTTCTGAAAAGAAAATCCGTCAAATGATGGCTTCAATGAAAAATCAAAATCAGAAGAAAAAATAGGATTTGATAGAATCAATTCGTATGCGAAAAAGCGAGCGCTTGTGAAGAAGTGCTCGCTTTTTATGTTTATTATCAGCCATTCCAATCATCGATTACGAATGGCATTATCAGGAGGTGCAAGATGCAAATTTTTAAAAAGTTAGGCTGGTTCTTTAAACAAGAGAAAAAAGCTTATTTTTGGGGTGTTTTATCATTAATTATTGTGGCATTATTACAAATTTTAACCCCAAGAATTATTGGATTAGTTGTAAACGAAGTCAATGCAAAGACCTTAACGAAAGAAAAGTTATGGCTGTATGTAGGAATTGTGTTTGTTGGAGGTATTTGTCAGTATATTTTACGTTTTATCTGGCGTACTAACATTTGGGGGAGTGCTGCTAGGTTGGAAAAAACACTAAGAAAACGCCTGTTTCATCATTTTACATCGATGGACCAAGTCTTTTTCCAAAAATATCGCACAGGTGACTTAATGGCTCATGCAACTAATGACTTAAACGCGATTCAAAATGTTGCAGGTGCAGGTGTATTAACCTTAGTTGATTCATTATTGAATGGTGGTATTACCATTATTGCCATGTGTTTATTTATTGATTGGCGATTAACCTTAATTGTCTTAATTCCGTTACCATTATTAGGTGTGATGTCACGTGTGTTGGGTTCCAAAATGCATGATGCTTTTAAAGAATCACAAGAAGCGTTCTCTATTATCAATGACAAAACACAAGAAAGTATTACTGGTGTCAAAGTAATCAAAACATTTGGACAGGAGTCTGAAGATATACAAGAATTTTCAGAAAAAATTGACCATGCGATCACAAAACAAAATCGTGTAAACTTCATTGATTCGTTATTTGATCCATTAATTACTATTATAATTGGATTATCTTACGTCTTAACATTATCTGTTGGGGGTTATTTTGTTTCTAAAGGGATAATTAAAGTCGGTGACATGGTCTCAATGTTTGCTTATATTTCCATGTTAGTTTGGCCAATGTTTGCGATCGGTCGTTTGTTCAATGTCCTTGAAAGAGGAAGTGCAAGCTACGATCGTATTCAGGAACTATTGCAAGAAACGTCTCAAATAGCTGAACAAACACATGCTATTAATACGCCGGCTGCTGGAGACTTGGCATTTGATTTAACATCATTCACCTACGAAGGGGATGAAAAGCAAAGTCTTCATAATGTGCATTTCTTATTAAAAGAAGGCCAAACGTTAGGCTTAGTTGGAAAAACAGGTGCTGGTAAAACGACGATTCTCAAGTTGTTATTACGTGAATTTGATCATTTTGATGGTGTCATTAATTGGGGTAATCACCGATTAGAAGATTATTCTTTAGATGCGTTATTATCATCAATTGGTTATGTACCCCAAGATAATTTTTTATTTTCGATGACGGTTCGTGATAATATTAGGTTTGCAAAACCAGAAGCTACCCAAGAAGAGGTAGAAGAAGTTGCAAGGTTGACTGCTATCCATGAAGATATATTAGGATTTCCGGATGGTTACGACACAATGGTAGGCGAACGTGGCGTGTCACTGTCTGGTGGTCAAAAACAAAGAATATCAATTGCTCGAGCATTACTATTAAATCCAGAATTATTGATTTTAGATGATTCATTGTCAGCCGTTGATGCGAAGACTGAAGAAAGTATTTTGTCTAATCTGAAAACGACTCGCCAAAATAAAACGACGATCATTGCAGCACATCGATTAAGTAGCGTGATGCATGCTCAGGAAATATTAGTCATTGATGAAGGAACTATTAGCGAGCGAGGCAACCATGAACAATTAGAAGCACTAAATGGTTGGTATGAGGATATGTATGAACGTCAACAATTAGAAGCAAAAATAGAAGGAGGGGTTGCTTAATGTCTGAACATCAATCAGAGTGGACAAAATCCATGTCAACAAAGGAACAAATCCATGTAGTTAAACGTATGATTGGCTATACTAAGCCATATTGGCATTTGTTTATTCCTTCTATTATTTTGTCGTTAGTTTTAGCGGCAGTTAATATGGTTTTACCAAGAATTATCCAACAATTTATCGACAATTATTTAGAGTTAGGAAATACTTCGTTAAATATCTTTTTCTTTTTTGCTATGCTTTATTTTGCCACAGTTATAGTAAAGGCAATTATTTGGTTTTTCCAATATAGTTTATACTTAAAAGGTTCGGTTAAAACATCGCAAAGTATTCGTTTGGCACTCTATAATAAAGTTCAATCACTAGGTATGCGTTATTTTGATCAAACACCTGCAGGCTCAATTGTCTCACGAGTAACAAATGATACAGAAACGTTAGTAGATTTCTGGTTTGTTTTTCAGAGTGTTTTAACGGGTGTCTTTGGCATGATTACCGGTGTAATTGCAATGTGGTTATTAAGTCCTGCTTTAACACTTAAAATCATTTGGTTTATTCCATTATTATTAATTATTGTCTGGTATTACCAAAAATTTAGTTCACGTGTCTATCGTCAAATGCGTGAAAAGCTTAGCCAATTAAATACAAAATTAAATGAATCGATTTCCGGCATGTCTATTATCCAGCAATTTAGGCAAGAAAAACGTTTAGAAGAAGAGTTTGAAGCGATTAACGATGATTATTTACAAACAAAAACGTCAATGATACGCACTAATTCGCTCTTACTAGCACCAGTTATCAATTTATTAGTCGCTACTTCGACTGCTCTAGTTCTGTATTATTTTGGTAATTTATCGTTAAATCGTTTAATAGATATTGGAATGATTTATGCGTTTATTACATATGTTCAAACATTTTTCCAACCGATGATTAACATGATGGACTATTTGAGTGTTTTTCAAGACGGGATAGTAGCAAGTAGTCGTATTTTGAAAATTATGGATCATGATGAAGTGGCACCTCAACAAAACGAACAGGCCGATGCGAAAATTGTTGAAGGGAAAGTTGAATTTCGTAATGTTAGTTTTGCATATGATGGCGAGCATCAAGTGCTGAAAAACATTAGTTTTGTCGCAAACCCTGGTGAAACAGTCGCGCTAGTTGGTCATACTGGGAGTGGGAAAAGTTCTATCATTAACGTTTTAATGCGATTTTATGAATTCTATGATGGAGAAATATTAATTGATGATCGTGATATTCGTGATTTCCCTATGGAAGAATTACGTGATAAATTGGGCTTAGTTTTACAAGAAGCCTTTATGTTTTATGGGGATATTAAAAGTAATATTCGATTACTAGATCAATCCATTACAGATGAAGAAATTATCGAAGCAGCTAAATTTGTTCAGGCAGATAAATTTATTGAATCACTACCAGATGGTTATGATTCAAAAGTTATTGAACGTGGTGCAAGCTATTCAAGTGGTCAACGTCAGTTACTTTCTTTTGCAAGAACAATCGTGGCGGATCCTAAAATATTAGTACTTGATGAAGCGACAGCCAATATTGATACAGAAACAGAAGGCTTGATTCAAGAAGGTTTAAAACGCATGCGAAAAGGACGTACAACGATTGCCATTGCCCATCGTCTATCAACAATTAAAGATGCAAATTTGATCTTAGTCTTGGATAAAGGACGTATTGTTGAGCAAGGGACGCATGATGAGTTGATTGCTCATGGTGGTTTATATTTTGACATGTATCAGCTGCAACAAAAGGGTGAATAGTCTTGAGATAGCTCTTTATAAGCTTTGATTTATTATTTACTAAAAAGGAAATTGACAATAGTTGATTTCCTTTTTTTGTTGAAATATGTTTGAAAACGCTTTATAGTAGTGAGAGGAAGAAAAGGAGAGAAGCACATGTCTTATAAATATTCCATATTATTAGTAGATGATGAACAAGAAATTCGTGATGGAATGTCTCGACAAATCCCCTGGAATCAGTGTGGTTTTGAATTGTTAACAACAGCAGAAAATGGATTGGAAGCATTAGAATTAGTTGAACGTTTAAAACCAGACGTCATTATAACAGATATAAAAATGCCGTTTATGTCTGGGCTAGAGTTTATTAATAAAGCCAGTCAAATTTCCCCATTAACAAAGTTTATTGTATGTTCAGGATTTGATGATTTTGAATATGCTCAACAAGCTATTTCATTGAGTGTTTTTTCATATGTATTAAAGCCAATTTCTTCTAATGAATTTGTAAATGTTCTTGTCAATCTTAAACAGAAAATGGACAGTGAATGGAAAGAGAAAAAAGAAAGTCTATCATTAAAAAATCAACTAGCTTCTAGTGAATCTATTATTTACGATAATTTTCTAATTTCTTGTATGCAAGGGGCTATTGAAGAAAACCAAATGGCAACTTTTTCAAAATTGATTGGTTTTAATCAAGAGCAATCCTATTGTGTTTTTTCTTTGCGTGTGGATAAATCCAATCACTTGTTATCTAAGACTGAAATAAAGAGTAATCATCAGGATTTGCTGGTGTATGCTATTAAAAATATTTTTGATGAATGGCTGATTCAGCGTTATAGTATTCATTCTCTATTAATTGGTAAAGATTTATTTTATATCATAGAGATAGAGGATGAACAAGAAATCAATCAATTAATGATTGATTTAAATGCATTATGTAAACAGTCTACAAAGCTATCTGACGCGTATGTCTTTGGTGGCGTAAGTTTTTTAACCAATCGCTTAAGCAAGCTGTCGCAAGCTACTCACCAAGCTATTACAGCTGTTCAATATAGTACGATGTTGGATTTAGAAAATAATTTCGTTACGTTTATGGGAGATGTTAAGGATCGATTGGATATTAGCTATTTGTCGATTGAAGAAGATTCTAAATTAATAACTTTAATAAAAAAAGGCACGGCTATCGAAATAGAAACAATTATACATGATATTTTTAACGAAATTGAAGAAAAGAAATTCAGTATTAAATCGTACCACCTATATATTATCGATATTTTTAATTCTATAATAAAAACAGCTAATCTATATAAGATAAAAAATGATGAGTTATTTGGTGATACAGTTCCCAATATTACGGAGATATTAAGTAAACACCCTAAACATATCATTGAATCATGGCTCATTGGTTTGTGTAAAAACATAAATGAAATGATTCTTCACAACAATGAAAAAACACGTAAAAATATTATAGACGATTCATTAGACTATATTAATAGAGAATTTGACAATCCTGATTTAACGGTCGAATTAATTAGTAAAAAATTATATTTAAGTTCTACGTATTTTTCAACATTATTTAAAAGAGAGATGGGACAAAGTTTTATTTCCTATTTGACGGAAATACGTTTATCAAAGGCACGTTACTATTTGGAAAAAACGAACGACAAGAACTACATAATTGCTGAAAAGATTGGCTACTCCGACCCAAATTATTTTGGTTATGTTTTCAAGAAAAAATATGGTATATCACCTAAACAATATCGACAAACTTTGACAACTAACAGGATGATGCTAACTAATGAAAAAAATGTTAAATAAATTCTATGAAAAAAGCACCTTACAAGTCATTATTTCTATTTGTTTTACAAGTGTAGCGGTTATTTTTGTGTTATTTCTTGCTATTTTTTATCAAAATAGAATGAATAAAGAAAGTGAAAAATCACTTGCCTACACACAGCTTCAGGTGGTAAGTCAAGTGGGTAAACATTTAGATAGTTATTTTCATAGTACGATGAATATTACGAACACTTTATATGGAGAAACAATTAATAAATGGGATGTAACTTCGGATTATGACAGAATTAAAGCGGAGTTTAATAAGCAAAAATTGTTGAATCAAGACTATATTACGTCTATTTCGCTCTTTGATTCTAAGGGTGAATTAGTGATGTCTACAAATGGTAATAAAATAAATGCCAATTATGACGTCGTTAGTCAACCGTGGTTTTATAAAGCGATTACGAGTGTTGAAAATAGTCACTTCACCAGACCTTATGTCGAAAACCTGTTTGATAATCAAGAAGCTGAATTTCCTTGGGTATTTTCTTTAAGTCAAGCGGTTATTTACAGAGACAACCATTTAACGAAACAAGGTATATTGCTAATTAATATGGATTTATCACGTATCGAACAGATTTGTAAAAATGTTGATTTAGGTAATTCTGGCTATTTATTTCTCATGGATGATAAGAGTGAAATCATTTATCATCCTAAAGAAAAATTAATTAGTGATGCACGTTATCATGAAAATTTAGAAACAATTATTCATTATCCAGAAGGAACACAAACAGAAACAATAAATGATGATGAACGGGTCGTTATTAAGAAAAAATTAGGTTATACTGGTTGGCAATTAATAGGGATTTCTCAACTACCAACACAACTTCCCTTTTATAAAAATCAATTTATTTGGTTGTTTTGTGGTGTGAGTATTTTATTGTTATTCTTAATTAATTATATATTATCTAAATTAGTGACAAAGCCAATTGAACAATTAGAACAATCGGTCGAAAAAATTGAAAATAATAGCGGGGAGATTGATTTTGAATTAAATGGTACGAGTGAGATTCGGCACTTGTCAACAGCTTTGAATTCAATGACAGTCAACCTACAACGTTTGATGGAAGAATCTGTTGAGAACGAAAAGAAGAAACGACAGTCCGAAATGGCTGTTTTACAAGCACAAATCAATCCTCATTTTTTATATAACACATTAGATTCTATTGTTTGGATGATAGAATCAAATAAATATAGTGAGGCCATCACCATGATTACATCGTTGGCTAAGCTATTTAGAATTAGCTTAAATAAAGGGAAAGATATCATTACACTAGCTCAAGAAATATCTCACGTTGAGAATTATCTAAAAATTCAGTCGATTCGTTATAAAGACATGTTTCGTTATGATATTAATATTGAGTCTAATGTAACGGAAGCTGCTTGTATTAAGTTAATTATGCAACCTTTAGTGGAAAATGCTATCTATCATGGGATTGAACCAGCATTTGAGGAATGTGTTATTACGATTAGTGTGACAAAAAAAGATAATAAACTCTCCGTACTCATAAAGGATGATGGTGTTGGAATGAGTGAAGAGCAAGTAGATAATTTGTTGAATGGTAAGCTACCTATATCAAGTAAGGGATCCAGTGTTGGATTTCGTAATGTTTATGAAAGATTGAAGCTTTGTTATGGCGAAGAAGTAGAGGTTACTATTGAAAGCGAACTAGAAGAAGGAACTACTATTACTATTAACATGCCAATATATTCTGTTGAAGAATTGGAAAGAAGAAGCCAATCAATATAAATACTCCATTAATGAGCCAGACATTAAATAGTCCGTGCTAACAATCAAATTATAAGAGAGGATTGAAATGAAAAAAAAATTACTTGGTTATTTCCTAGCCATATTTATTATTTTTATAGTACTTGCTGGATGGTTATATCACTTATCAAATGAAGCAAAGAACCGTAACAAAACATTAAAAATCGGGATATTATTATATAGGCAGGATGATAATTTTATTAGTAGTATGAGACAATCAATGGAAGAAGAGATTGATAAATTGATGGAAGAGGACTCTGACGTTACGTATGATTTTCAATTTTTTGATTCTAAAAATAGCCAATTGTATCAAAATGATATAATCGATTCATTAATTTCAGATAAATACGATGCTTTATGTATTAATTTAGTAGACAGGACAGCTGCCTCCCTAATTATTGATCGGGCGAAATCAGCGGATATTCCAATAGTTTTTTTTAATAGAGAGCCAGTGAATGAAGATCTTACGAGATGGGATAAACTTTACTATGTAGGTTCAGATCCAAAGAAAGCAGGCATGATGCAAGGAGAATTGGTACTTAACTTTAATCATCATTATCCGTCACGTCTTGATAAAAATCACGATGGGATTATCCAATATTGCCTTTTAGAAGGAGAAGTGCTTCATCAAGACGCTATTTTACGAACGAAGTATGCGCTACAAACTATATCTAAGGAGTTATCGTTAGAAAATATCACACGAGAAATGGCTGATTGGTCATATAATAGTTCTTATATAAAAATGTTAGAAGTAGCAAGAAAACGCCTTAATATTGAACTGATTATATCTAATAATGATGCCATGGCACTGGGTGCAAGAAAAGCACTAGTGGATAGTTATTATGTAGAAGAAGATCTACCTTACATAGTCGGAATTGATGGAATAGAAGAAGCCTTACAACTTAGTAATGAATCAATCTTGTATGATACAATCATTAATGATCAAATATCTCAGTCAAAAAAAATCATTTCATTAGCACGTCGACTTGCATCAGATACTATTATTAATCATAAAAAAGATAGGTATTACTTAGTGCCATATAAAAATACAAAGAAAAAACTCTGAATTTTTTAAGTTCAGAGTTTTTTTCTTAATAAAATTCAAGAATTTAGTGAATTTATTCCGTTATAAATGTATACGTTTTCATACTATAATATAACTATCAAAAGGATGGAGGTTATGAAATGAAACAACACAAAATGCTAACTAGTGCGTTAATCGTAACAGGAGTTTTAGGAGGTCTTGTAGGATGTGGAGCCAGAGAAAGTAGTAGCTCAGAGAGTGGAGATGCTGGCAAAGGCTCTGAAATCATGGTTGGATCGGCAATCTATAAGTTTGACGATACCTTTATGACAGGTGTTAGAACTGCAATGTCTGCAGAAGCAGAAAATCAAGGTGTTACATTAGAATTAGTGGACTCACAAAATAAACAACCAACACAAAATGAACAAGTCGATACTTTCATTACAAAAGGGGTAAACGCATTAGCTATTAATGCTGTAGATAGAACAGCAGCAGGTCCCATCGTAGAAAAAGCTAAAGCTAAAGAGTTACCAATTGTGTTTTTAAATCGTGAACCGGAAGAAGATATCATGAATTCTTATGACAAAGTATGGTATGTAGGAGCAAAAGCTGAACAATCAGGAACTCTGTCAGGAGAAATTATTGTTGACTACTTCAATGAGCATAAAGAGGCTGATAAAAATGGCGATGGTAAAATCCAATATGTTATGTTACAAGGTGAGCCAGGCCATCAAGATGCAACATTGAGAAGTGAATATTCTATCAAAGCAATTGAAGATGCAGGATATGAAGCAGAAAAATTAGCAGCAGATACCGCAATGTGGGATAAAGCAAAAGCAACTGACTTAATGAAATCTTTCATTACTGGTCAAGGTTTAGACAAAATTGAAGCAATCATTGCCAATAATGATGATATGGCGTTAGGCGCTGTAGAAGCACTAAAAGCTGAAGGTTACAATAAAGGCGATGCTTCAAAATACATTCCAGTAGTAGGGGTTGATGCAACCGCACCAGCGTTACAAGCAATGAAAGATGGTTCGTTATTAGGGACTGTATTAAATGATGCTGAAAATCAAGGTAAAGCAACAATTAACGTAGCAAAAGCTGCAGTTGAGGGTAAAGAAGTAAATGAAGAAGCAATTGGCTATCCTGTTACAGATGATAAATATGTTTGGATTGATTACGTTAAAGTAACAGTTGATAATTACGAAGAATATATGAAATAAGAGTCAAAGAAGAGGGCTTTCCTCTTCTTTGCTTTATTATGGTGAGGTGTAAAAATGTCTGAATATTTGTTAGAAATGAATCAGATTACAAAAGAATTCCCAGGAGTTAAGGCATTAGACAATGTGACACTAAAAGTTAAAGCTGGTAGTGTGCATGCACTTATGGGAGAAAATGGTGCAGGTAAATCCACCTTGATGAAATGCTTGTTTGGTATTTATCATGAGGATGCGGGTGAAATCAAAATAGAAGGCAAGACACAAAAGATTATGTCTTCAAAGCAAGCCCTTGATTTAGGTATTTCAATGATTCATCAAGAATTGCATCCTATTCGTTTCAGACCTGTAATGGAAAACATTTGGTTAGGGCGTTTTCCTAAAAAAGGAATCGCTATCGATCATAAAGAAATGGCAAGAAGAACGGAAGAATTATTTAAAGATGTTGATCTAAATATCCATCCGGAAACGTTAGCAGGAGATTTATCACCGTCTAGTTTACAACTAGTTGAAATTGCTAAAGCGGTTAGTTACAATTCAAAAATCATTATTATGGACGAACCAACGTCGTCGCTAACAGAGAATGAAACCAAGCATTTATTTGAAATTATCAAACGTTTACAAGCAAAAGGATGTGCTATCATTTATATTTCTCATAAAATGGAAGAGATTTTGAAGATATCAGATGAAGTAACCATTATGAGAGATGGCAACAAAATAGGAACTTGGGATGCTAAAGAGTTAACTACAGATTTAATCATTAATAAAATGGTGGGAAGAGATATGACGAATCTATTTCCTGAAAGACATTCCATCCCACAATCTGAAAATATTATTGAAGTGAAAGATTTTACTGCAAGTGATAAAAAATCATTTAAAGATATCAATTTTGAATTAAAACGTGGAGAAATTTTAGGAATAGGTGGACTCGTTGGGGCACAACGGACGGAGTTAGTGGAAGCAATATTTGGACTACGTTCAATTGAAAGTGGAATCATAGTTAAAGATGGTAAGGAAATCAATATTTCAACGCCACGAGATGCTATCAAACATAAATTTGCTTTGCTAACCGAAGAACGTCGAGCAACCGGTATTTTTGGTATCTTATCAGTTCTAGATAATACAGTGATTGTTGATCAAAAAAAATACGCAAATAACGGTGTATTAAATGAATCTAAACGATTCAATGCAGCGAGTAAAACAAATGAGGAATTACGAACAAAAACGCCAAATCTGGATGAGTTGATTCAAAATTTATCTGGAGGGAATCAGCAGAAAGTATTGTTGGCTAGATGGTTATTAACTGAACCAGATGTCTTGATTCTTGACGAACCTACTCGTGGGATAGATGTTGGGGCGAAATATGAAATTTATACAATTATGCAAAAATTGGTTGAACAAGGAAAATCTATCATTATGATTTCTTCTGAGATGCCTGAATTATTAGGAATGTCGGATAGAGTAATGGTAATGGCTGAAGGTCGCGTGAAAGGTATTTTAAATGCAGAAGAGGCCGATTCAGTAGCTGTTATGAATTTAGCAACTAAATTTGAAGATTAAGTAGTGACAGAGAGGACGAATTAGAATGGAAAATCAGATTTTAACTAAGCAAGACCGAGAAAAAGTGATTTCGCGTGCTAAATTTGCAAAATCATTTATCTTAGTTGGTGCTGTTATTACCATTTTGTCGGTAATTTTATGGTATACATTAGATCCGGCAATTTTTTATGATATGGCATTATATATTGGATTGGTCGGTGTTGGGGCACTTATTTATGGGATTAAACAATTACTATCTAGAAAAAGTAAAGATAAACCAGTAATTATTTCTCAAGAAACAATAAGAACGTTTATCTTAAATAATGCTATTTTACTAGCTCTATTAATTTTGGTACTCGTTATTATGGCTATTCAACCAAGATTTATGCAGTTAGGTGTATTACTTGATATATTGACGATGTCTTCGACAAAAGTTATTGTAGCTTTAGGTATTTGTTTTACGCTTTTAATTGCAGGAACAGACCTTTCAGCAGGGAGAATGGTCGGATTAGCTGCCGTAGTGTCTACTTCAATGCTACAAAATCCGGATTACACCAATAAATTTTTCCCAGATTTACCAGTCTTACCGATTGTTTTACCAATTATTTTAGCTATTATAGCCTGCGGAATATTTGGGGTTTTAAATGGGTTTTTAGTCGCTAAATTTGAAATGCATCCATTTATTGCGACATTAGCGACACAAGTAATTGTTTATGGAATTACGTCTTTATATTTTGACATGGAGCCTAATAAATCTCAGCCCATTGGTGGTATTCGTGAAGATTTTGTTGCACTAGGTCAAACAAAAATTCTTCAAATTGGTGGTTTCCCAGGGATTTCAATCTTAGTCCCAATAGCCATTGGATTTATTCTATTGATTTGGTTTATTTTAAATAAGACAGTTTTCGGAAAAAATGTTTATGCCATTGGTGGAAATCGTGAAGCGGCGATTGTCTCTGGAGTTAACGTCTTTAAAACAATCATGGGTATTTTTATGCTAGCATCTGTTCTTTACGGAGTAGGTGGTGTTTTAGAAGCTGCACGTACAGCTGGTGCGACAAACAACTATGGTAATGGTTATGAGTTAGATGCAATTGCTGCTTGTGTGGTTGGTGGCGTATCGCTTAATGGTGGTGTTGGTAAAGTTGGCGGTATTGTGAGTGGGGTGTTAATCTTCACTGTTATTCAGTACGGTTTACAATTTATTGCCGTTAGTCCAATGTGGCAACAAGTTATTAAAGGGATCATTATTGCAGTAGCGGTTGCAATTGATTTGACAAAATATCGTAAAAAATAAAAAAAACGAAGGGAGAAAAATCTCTCTTCGTTTTTTTATTATGATACGACATTTTTATTCCGCCAATGTCCTGAATGCCACCTTTTGATCATTGCGATAGATCGTAATCCTTCATCTATTGTATAGGCTAACCAGACGCCGACTAAGCCCCATTTAACGACAATGGCTAAAAGATACGAAAAAGGTAAACTAATTACCCATAGCGCAATTAGACTACAAATAAGTGGGAATTTAACATCTCCTGCGGCATTTAAGGCACTAACTAATATCATATTAACAGAACGCCCTGTTTCTAATGCGATATCAATTAATAATATGACCTTAGAGATTTCAATAATCTCTTGATTACTAGTAAAGATACTCATAAAAGGTTCTGCAAATAGGTAGACTATAAAGGATAATAAAATCGTAATAAGCGTTCCAAGTACCGCGCTACGTTTCGCACGATTAAAAGCATGCTCGTATTCTTTAGCACCCACAAATCGTCCAACCATGATTTGGTTTCCTTGAGCAATCGCGTTAGCTGTAATGTAGACAAATTGAGTAATTGTTTGTACATAGGATTTGGCAATTAAATAGGTAGGACCTAAAGTAGCTACTATAATGGTTACCACAATTTGGGAAGCTTGATAAGATAGAGATTCGCCTGAAGAGGGTAAGCCTAATTTAAATATAGTTCCTAAATATTTCTTTGAAATATTAAACGGATTATGTTTTGCCACATTATAACCAATGCATGAATTCAATAAATAAAATGAAATAATTAACCCTATAGTATTAGCAATCGCACTTGATAGGCCAAGGCCATTAACTCCAAGATGAGGAAAACCAAAAGGACTAAACAATGCTAGGTAGTTACCTATTACTGCTAAAATAGTGGAAACAAGTGGGATAATTAAGGCTGGTTTTGTCTGTCCATGACTTCTAAGAACAGCAATAACCACAGCAGTCAATGCTGATACAATCAAACTACCTCCAAAAAATTGTAAGTAACCTTGCCCAATTTCGACAATGTCAGTAGGTAAATTCATAAAGGATAATAACTGTTTAGAAAAGAAAATAAAAGTTAAACTAATTAAGATCCCCATAATAAATGCACCAAACAATCCTGTTTGAATGACTTTATTAATTTTATGATGCTCTTTTGCTCCAATTAATTGCGCAATGATGATTTGTGTCCCAACTGTAACAAAGCCATAAATAAAAACAGTTAAATTGATTAACTGATTCGATGAACTGACGGCCGCGACTGCCGGTTCAGAATAACCTGAAATCATGAACACATTGATGTTTCCAATAATAACACGTAAAAATAATTCTACAAGAATAGGCCAACTTAATAATAGTAATTTTTTATCACTATGAGTCGGCGATAGATAACCTAACATACAGACCTCCTTTTTATTCATTACTTTTATTTTAGACTACCGCTTGTTAAAGTCAATTAAGAATTTGTTTTTTTATGAAAAACAAAAGGGTGGACAAAATGTATGCAAATGAGTAAAGTAAAGGGAGGAAAAATGAGAAGGAAGTGGAAGACAATATGTATGATGTAGTTATTATTGGCTCAGGCCCTGGCGGTATGACCGCAGCTCTTTATGCATCTAGAGCTGATTTAAAGGTTTTAGTATTAGAACGAGGTATTTATGGTGGTCAAATGCAAAACACTGCAGAGGTTGAAAATTATCCTGGTATGGGCATGATTAGTGGTCCAGAATTATCAGAAAAAATGTATCAAGATTCGAATAACTTTGGAGCGGAACACGCGTATGGTTATGTTACAGGAATTGAAGTAAATGATACACATAAAACGGTGGTAACGGACGATAATCGTTATGAAACGAAAACAGTTATTATTGCGACAGGTGCTGAACATAGAAAATTAGGAACACCTGGTGAAGATGAGTTTGCTGGACGCGGTGTGTCGTATTGTGCCGTATGTGATGGTGCATTTTTCCGTAACCAACACTTAGCAGTTATCGGTGGTGGTGACTCAGCGGTTGAAGAAGGAGCTTATTTAACACAGATGGCGTCTAAAGTAACCGTTATTCATCGACGTGACGAATTGCGCGCTCAAAAGATTTTGCAAGATCGTGCATTTAAAAATGAAAAAATGGACTTTATCTGGAATAAAACAGTAGAGACAATTCAAGGTGATGATAATAAAGTAAATGCCTTACAATTAGTTGATACACAAACGGGTGAAACGTCGACATTAGAAGTTGATGGTGTCTTTATTTATGTAGGGTTAGTACCAATCACTGAACATTTTAGTAATCTAGGCATTACAGATGAAGAAGGTTGGGTTATAACTAACGAAAAAATGGAAACAACAATGCCAGGTATTTATGCAATTGGTGACGTTAGAAAAACAGTCTTACGTCAGATCACCACAGCAGTTGGCGATGGTAGTATTGCCGGTCAAGAAGTTTATAAGTACATTGAATCATTAAATGATTAAGATGATCATTTGAAAAGGATAACTTAGTTTATCCTTTTTTTGTTTGTATCAAGATATGGTAAACTTAGACTATTAAGAAATAAAGAGAGGTTATTATGAAGAGTTGTGGCATTATTGCAGAATATAATCCGTTTCATAACGGTCATGAATATCAAATTAAACAAGCAAGACAATACTCGAAGGCTGAGGCAATTATTGTCGTAATGAGTGGGAATTTTTTGCAAAGAGGAGAACCAGCCATTATTGATAAATGGCAACGAGCGGCACTAGCTCTTGAATATGGGGCAGATTTAGTTGTCGAGTTGCCCTTTGCATATGCGGTTCAAGCAGCGGATTATTTTGCTGAAGGTGGGATTAAATTATTGCATGCGTTAGGGGTCGAGGCGTTATCTTTCGGTACAGATTATGAAGGATTGATGGACTATCATGCATTCGCTCAATTTCAATTGGAAAATGAGTCTGCCATTAACCGAGCCTTTAAAGCAATTCAAAATAATGGGATGAGCTATCCGCAGCAAATGACGGACGTCTATCGACAACTTTTCCCAGAGATGTGTTTAGATTTTTCATCGCCTAATCATATATTAGGAATGTCTTATGCCAAAGAAAATATTAAGTATACTAAGCCAATGACACTTATACCTATTACTAGATATCAATCCAGTCATAATGATACATCCATTAACGAACAATCATTTGCTAGTGGGACAGCTATTCGTAAGCTAACATTAGACGGAGAGTTGAGTGGAATTAAGCATGTGTTACCCAATAATACTTATGACATATTGCGTACAGAAACATTAGTATCATGGGAAAATTTATGGCCGTTATTAAAATATCAATTAACTGTTCTATCAACTGATCAACTAGCGAGACTGTACCAGGTAACCCAAGGAATAGAGTATCGACTAAAAGAAGCAGTACGTCAGGCAACAAGCTTTGCTGAGTTTGTTTCCCAAGTGAAAACTAAACGTTTTACTTGGACAAGAATTCAACGACTATGTACCTATCTATTACTTAATGTCAATGAAGAGGAAATAACAGAAGCAAGAAAACAGCCTTATGTCAGAATTCTTGGTTTTAACGACGTAGGGCAACAACTAATTAAAGAACGTAAAAAATCTTGTGAAATACCAATCATCACCAATATAAATAAAAAAAATGAATCCCTTCTTCGTTTAGATATAAGAGCGGGTCAAATTTATCAGATGGCTAAAAACGATAGAAAAGAACAAGATTATTATCAATCTCCGATAAGAAAACAACAAATAAACACTTTTTAGAACTATAAGCCGAGAAAAATGTGGGGCTTAAGACTGATGGCAGAGCAAAAAACTAGCGGTATGATTAGGTTATCAGAAAAATAGCAGGGGGAAAAACGATGACAAATAAAGTCGTAGAAATTAATCACTTACAAAAAATATACGGGAAGGCTAATGAGAAGCAATATCAAGCGTTGGCTGATATATCATTTGATGTGCACGAAGGGGAATTTGTAGGAATTATGGGCCCATCCGGATCAGGTAAAACAACCTTATTAAACATGATTTCAGCTTTAGATACGCCCACTAACGGTACGATTAATATAGCTGGGCAAAACATTGTGAAATTAAACGAAAATCAATTAACAGATTTCCGTGCAGAAAAAATTGGGTTTATTTTCCAAGATTTCAATTTGCTAGAAAATTTAACGATGAGACAAAATATTGGTCTACCATTATCTTTACAAGGTTTATCCGCTAAAAAAATTCAAACACAAGTGGAAAAAATTGCAGATCGTTTAAACATTGGACACATATTAGATAATTATCCAACTGAAGTTTCCGGTGGTCAAAAACAACGAGTAGCTGCTGCTAGAGCATTAATTCATCAACCAGAACTTCTTCTTGGAGACGAGCCTACAGGTGCCTTAGATTCAAAAAATGCGAAAAACCTTTTAGAAGCACTTCGTGATTTAAACGAACAAGATAAGACGACCATCTTAATGGTAACGCATGATCCGATGAGTGCAAGTTATTGTAAACGAATCTTATTCATCAGAGATGGTGAAATTTTTAAAGAAATTGAGAAACAAGGAAGTCAACAAGCGTTTTATGAAGATATTTTATCTATTTTATCACACGTTGACTTTTCAGCAGAAAGTCAGGTGTAGGTATCATGACATGGAAATTAGCACTGATTAATGTGAAGAAAAGATGGCAAGATTATGCGGTCTTAATGATGGGACTAGTTGTTTCAGTTGCCATATTTTATATGTTTCAAACATTATCGTTGAATACAACATTTCTACAAGAAGCGATTCCAACTGTATCTATTGTAGGGTTTATTTTCCAAATCGGTTCTGTTATGTTGGGATTATTGACGATTGTCTATATTTTTTATGCCAATTCATTTTTATTATCGATGCGTAAAAAAGAATACGGTATGTACATGATGTTTGGTGCTAAAAAGAGCAAAATCAAACAAATGATGACGATTGAAACACTATCAATAGGTGGTTTAGCGTTACTAATTGGTATTTTTGTAGGTGCAGGTTTTGCTGCCATTATGAGTCGTGTATTAATGAAAATGCTTGAATTAAAAACGAACGCCTATTCAGCTTTTTCTATTAAAGCTATTTTACTAACAATTGTATTCTTTACTATTTTGTTTATCTTTACAGCTATTGTAAATAATTCTAAATTCTCTAAGACCAAATTATTGCAATTGTTAAATGAAGAAGGGACAAGCGAAAAATATCGCCCTAATAAATTTAAAATTATTGGGTTAACGTTATTATCCGTGATCTTATTGGGCATTGGTTATTGGGTAATTATGAACCTTGCGAAAATAGGTCAAATGGGATTAGTGATTGCAATGTTAACAATCACTTTTGGAACGTTTGCCTTTTATCAAGCTCTTTTCCCATTAGCAGTTAACTTGTTAAAAAATTCAAATGTTGCACAGAAAAAATTACGTATTTTTACTCTATCGCAATTAAGTTTTAAGGCGAATAGTATCAGTCGAGTATTAGCAATGATTACTATGATGCTGGCTTTATCTTTAGGTGCTATTACGGTTGGATTTGGTTTCAATAATGAAAAGGAATCCTCGGTTAATTTTTATCCTTATGATGTAGTAAGTAATAATCCAACGCCAGAATTAATAAAAGAGATTAATAGTCTACCGGGTGTAGATGAAAAAGTGATTTACCATATTAAGGAAGTTGGAGATAATACCTATTACTTATATGACGAATTAAAAGCACATCCAATGTTAGTTGACGAAAGTAAAGTCGATAATCATACCATTCAGTTGAATGATTCTTCTGCTGTCACATGGGTGCCCTACACGAATATTGAACAGGGTGGTGTATACACTTATGATAACGTAAGTGATAATCTGTTGATGAATGCTTTTGAAAATTTAGATAATCCTTATAAGAGTTTCACGGTTAATCCTGTTTATCATGTCTTATCTCAGGCAGATTTTGATCAAGTAGATGCCCCGGTATTAGATAAACATGTCGTTCGTCTATCTAGTTTTAAAGACGGACTTTCACAATTAAAAGCTATTAACAATTTAGAGGTAGAACGTTCAGACGTAGAATCATTTAATACTTCTAGTAAATATAACCTTTATAGTATGATGAGCGGCATGATGAGTGGCTTCATGTTTATGGGTGCCTTCTTAGGTGTTGCCTTCTTAGCAATGCTTGCAAGCTGCTTGATGTTCAAAATTTTATCTGGCGCACACGCTGATAAAGTGAGATATGAAATGTTAAATAAAATGGGGGTACGTAAGAGTTTGTTAATTA
This sequence comes from Vagococcus xieshaowenii, assembly GCF_004792515.1. Taxonomy (NCBI): domain Bacteria; kingdom Bacillati; phylum Bacillota; class Bacilli; order Lactobacillales; family Enterococcaceae; genus Vagococcus; species Vagococcus xieshaowenii. Next base: position 979,854 of record NZ_CP038865.1, read on the forward strand.
AATCCATGGTACAAGAAATTGGCGTTCTTTTCATCGTCCCTGGTTTACTTGGAACGGCGCATGTGTTATTTGGTTTACAAATGTTTAAAGATTTATTAACAGATCCCTATGCAAATTTATGGTTACCGTTTGTATTATTTGCAGTAGTTTATGTTATCTATTATCTCTTTACGGTTGTTTTATATAAAAATATCGTTTTAAAAGATAAACACTAAGACAAAAAAAAGAGCCTGTAAAGAAAAAACACTTTACAAGCTCTTTTTTTAGTGCTAAACTATCCAATGTAATAAATTGATGGAGGTGACATAATAATGGCAGTTAAAATTCGTTTAAAACGTATGGGTTCTAAAAGAAACCCATTTTATCGTATTGTAGTAGCAGATTCTCGTTCTCCACGTGATGGACGTTTCATCGAGGTAGTAGGAACTTACGCTCCAACTAAAAACCCTGCTGAAGTAACAATCAAAGAAGACTTAGTTTTAGATTGGTTATCAAAAGGTGCACAACCTTCAGATACAGTTCGTAACATCCTTTCTAAAGAAGGCGTTATGAAAAAACATCACGAAGCTAAATTCGAGAAAAAATAAGGTGGCGTAAATTATGACAGATGTGAAAGAGTTGGTATTAACCATCATTCGTCCGTTAGTCAGTCATCCTGAAGATATCTCATTAACGATTGAAGAGTCAGATGAGTTTATGGAATATAATTTGAAGGTACATTCAGATGATATCGGTCGAATTATCGGCAAACAAGGTCGTGTTGCAAAAGCAATTCGTACGATTGTTTATTCAGTAAGAACCAATGGCCCTAAAAAGATTCGTTTAAATATTTTAGATTAAGAGAAAGCTTGGCTTTCTCTTTTTTTGTATATAAAAAACAGCGAAAATTCGCTGTTTAGTTGGCATTATTTTGTTAACATTTTTTTCAATATTTCTGATAAGAAGTCACCTGAACCACTAGCTTCTTCACCACTATTTTGTAAACTTGATGGAATTTCAGGCATTTCTGGTAAATCGCTATTCTGAGCTGACGCAGCGCCACCACCCAATAAGTCTTTTAATGAGCCAAAAATATCTACTGAACTATCTGTTGAGACATTAGATTGTGTAACATCAGCTTTTTCACTAAATAGGTCTGTTAAATTACCAAAAATATCGTGATCAGCTGTTTCATTTTTTTGAGCAAATAAGTCAGTTAGTTGTCCGAAAATATCACCAAATTCAGAGCGGTTTTCTTCGACCTGTGTTTGGGCTTCCTCAGCTTTTCCTTCATTCATTAAGTTAAACACTGTTTTTAATAAATCTTCAATATTCATTTTTATGACACTCCCTCATCTTTTTATACTTTATTTATATCATTAAGCAAATAAAATAGCCAAAAAGAGGGCTTACATTTGGAAATTTCTCTTGATTAAGGGATGTTATTTATTCTGGGATAATTTCTATCTGTTTGGCATATATCTATTAAAAGTGAAAGGTAATAAAATTATTTTTTAGTTTGTTATTGCATCCAAGCAAAAAATTAGGTAACGTAGTAAGGGGATGTTTTTATTTTTATTATTAGGGGGATTATTATGGGAAGTTATTTGGAGCCAATTAAAATGGCTATTTTGGCATTTCCGATTATAGCCATTGTATTAAGTTTGCCGATTTTTTTATTTCAGTACTATAGAAATGGCACTTTTTTAAGATGGAATGCATTAGTCATCTATAGTTTTATTTTATATATGATCACAGCGTATTTTCTAGTGATTTTACCATTACCAGATCGTGATGAAGTCGCAAAGTTGACCATACCAAGATACAATATTAAACCATTTCAAGTAGTAATGGAATTTATCAAACACACAAGTCTTGATATCAAAAATCCGTCAACTTACTTACCAGCATTAAAAGAATCTGTTGTTATTCAACCAGTCTTTAATATATTTTTGACGATTCCATTTGGTACTTACATGCGCTATATATTTAAGAAAAGTTTAAAAACAACTGTATTATTATCGTTCTGCTTTTCTTTATTTTTTGAATTGACACAATTGACGGGGTTATATGGTTATTACCCAAGGAGTTATCGATTATTCGATGTAGATGATTTGTTTTTGAACACATTAGGAGGCATAATAGGGTATTATTTAACCCCATTAATCAGCAGATTATTCCCACGTCACGATACGTTGCAAAATAAAATCAAAACCAACGCAAAAAAAGTGACCTATGTGAAACGTACAGTGACATTTATAACTGACTGGATATTATTTAGTGTGCTTCTATCAATAGTTGAAATGTTATTTTTTAAAGGTCATTCTAGTTACTTTTCAGGTATTCTAGTCTTTATCCTTTACTATTATATTGTGCCCGCCTATATTTTTGACGGCCAAACAATTGCCAAAAAAATTACGTGGATAAAAATGGTGAATGAAGATGGTAGTAGAATCACTCGCAGGTCATTAATGATTAGACAAGCGTTATTTGGTGTTAACTGCTATATTATTATCATTTTATTAGGAAACGCTCTAGAAGCAACTGGCACAGTTCCGGATGAGCAATTAGATATTGCGTTATATACGGTCTTTATTATTGCTGGATATGCACTTATTTTTATCTTACATATTTTGTATAATATTGTTATTAAAGATAATGAGTTAGCCTATGAAGAATTCGCTAAAACAACACAAATAAGTATTAAATAAAAAAATCTTGGCAGATTTTCCTGCTAAGATTTTTTTTTTGAAAAATACCCTTTTCTTATGATATGATAGTTAGGTACCGAATTAATTTGTTTATTAGTATAATTGATTCGAATAGAAGGGAAGAAGTATATGAAGAAAAAATCAACATCCTTAACGTTGACGGTCTTGTTGTTTGGTACGTTTATTGCATTTTTAAATCAAACATTAATGAATGTTGCGTTACCAAGCATTATGAACGACTTTGGGATTGATGCCACTCAAGGTCAATGGTTAACAAATGGCTATTTATTAATTAACGGGATCATGGTTCCAACGACAGCTTATTTAATTGATCGTTTTAAAACAAGAAATCTATATTTAACCATTATGACGATATTTGCCTTAGGGACGTTAATCTGTGGAATTTCTGATAATTTTACGATGTTAATTATTGGAAGAATGTTACAAGCTAGTGGGGGAGGAATTGTTGGTCCCTTATTAACGGTCATTGTGATGCGTATATATCCAATGGAGCACCGTGGGACTGCCATGGGATTCATTGGATTAGCCATGAACTTCGCTCCAGCTATTGGGCCTACGCTATCAGGTTGGATTGTCCAATCATTTTCATGGAGATATTTATTCTATTTAATATTCCCATTAGTTATTTTAAATATTCTATTAGCAGCAGTCTTTTTACCTAATGTTGGTGAGCAAAAAAATATTAGCCTTCATAAGCCAAGTATTATTTTATCTTCATTAGGATTGGGTTCATTACTATTAGGATTTAGTAATGCTGGTGGTAACTCTTGGTTAAGTTTAAATGTTGCAGGTTATATTTTAGCTGGTGTTATTATTTTAATTTTATTTGTAAGAATGCAATTAAAAATTAAAGAACCTGTGTTGAATTTAAATGTCTTTAAACAAAAAATGTTTAGACTATCAACGATTGCCAACTTCTTCATCATTATGGGATTATATGGTGGTATGCTATTGTTACCTTTATTCTTACAAAATGTTAAAGGGGTTATGCCTCTAAAATCTGGAATGGTCTTATTACCTGGAGCTTTATCAATGGCCATTTTATCGCCAATTACAGGTAATCTATTTGATAAATACGGATATAAATTATTGAGTAATATTGGGTTGAGTGTCTTAGCAATTGGAACGTTACCGTTTATGTTTTTCAAACCAGATGCAAGTCTTGTAGTGATTGCAATATGTCAAATGATTAGAAACATTGGGATAGCGATGGTATCCATGCCTATTCAAACAGAAGCAATGAACTCACTACCAGAAAACTTATTAAGTCATGGGAATGCCATGTATAATACCATTCGACAAGTAGCCGGTTCGATTGGGACAGCAGTCTTAATTACGATTATGTCAAATGCGAGTGCAACATATGCAAGCAATCACATTGATGTGACACAGCAAACATCACTATTATTCGGTATTCATACAGCCTATACAGTGACCTTTGTATTAACTATTATTGCTTTAATATTATTAGCATTTATAAAAGTCCCAAAAAATAATAAATAATGGATGATTAACAGATCTGAACTATCAGGTCTGTTTTTTTATGTCTTTAGACCCAGTTGAGCTCGCGTAGCGTGCGAAACAAAAAACCACCTGCTATGCGGGTGGAATGGCAAACGGTTATACAAAAAATCTCTTCTTTTACATTACAATATAGGTGTTCAGGCCATATTGAAAATGAAAGGAAGAGATTAGATTGGCAAATAAAACAAATAGTTTATCTCACACAAAATGGATGTGTAAATATCATATTGTCTTTACTCCAAAGTATAGAAGAAAAATCATTTATAATCAATATCGAGAAAGCTTAATTGAAATCTTTCGGAGATTATGCAGCTATAAAGGAGTAGAAATAATTGAAGGACATTTGATGCCAGATCATGTTCATATCTTGGTAAGTATTCCACCAAAACTTAGCGTGTCACAATTTATGGGATATTTAAAAGGGAAAAGTGCCTTAATGATGTTTGATAAGCACGCAAATTTAAAATATAAATTTGGAAATCGACACTTTTGGTCAGAAGGATATTATGTAAGTACAGTAGGTTTAAATGAAGCCACCATAAAAAAATATATTCAAGAGCAAGAAAAACACGATATGGTGATAGATAAATTGACAACCCGAGAATATAATGACCCTTTTAAGGGTTAGAAAGTGATACACACACCTCTGAAGAGGTGGCGAAAGTGGCAAAACCAATGTGGCTTGAACAAAGTGAAAAGCCAGCGCCTTGAGACGCTGGCTAGTAGTAGAGGCTTATAGCCTCAGTGCAAACCACCCGTTTGACGGGTGGTTATGATTAAATTCAAAAAATAGACACTGTTTTTAGTAATGTTGTATAATTTGATATATATATAAAGTGTTATATATCTATTCATGTAATGCTTAATATAGTTAACATAATATTATTATGTTAACTATATTAAGTATATGGTTGAATAATGATGGGGGAGAAGTCATGGGTAATCTTGTATTAGCATTTATAATTGGTCATTTATTAGCAGATTTTCCGTTTCAAAAAAACCAACTGAAATTAACAAATAAACAGATGGCAGGGCATATTTTTATCCATTTTTGTGTTTATATTGTTTTAGGGGTGGCTTATTTATTATATTTACCAGAAGTTACATCAGACATTGTTTTAAAATTAGTCTATGTTATCTTGTTGATTTGTTTTGTTCATTGGATAGTCGATATAGGGAAAGAACATGTGATTGATTTGATTGATGAAAAAGAAGAAGATCTTCATTTAGAAATGATCTATCAAGTATGTATTTTCTTATTGGATCAACTTACGCATATGACGATTATTGTAGGTGCTATAAGTTTTGTCTTTAAAGAAAATTTCCATATTTTCCAACAATTGGACATGCTGTTAAGTGGTATTTTATCATTAGAATTTAGTTCTCAAGTATTATTAACGATTATCGTTGTATTATTAAGTATTTTTGTTATTGGGAATTTAAATAAATTAATTTTAGGTTATTTTGAACCTGATAGAGAAATAGTGGAAAAAGTTGAGATTGAAGAAACTCGTTCATTAGGAAATATTTCTGAAGTTGAACGAGTGACGACAAATCGAGTGTTTACAGTTGAAGAATTTCCTACAAAGTCAGGTTTATGGATTGGTGGATTTGAACGAAGTATTATTATGATGTGTTGTTTTGCCAATAATTTGATTGCAGTAGCTATTTTTGCTTGTTTTAAAATGTTAGCACGCTTTAAACAATTCGAAGATAAATCATATGGCGATTACTATTTATTAGGTAATTTAGTCAGTTTTTCATGTGCTATCTTACTGGGTTACTTTTTAAAATTTGTTTGGGGATTTGAACTTAACTTTTAATAAAAAATAAGAGGAGCACATTCAAGTGCACCTCTTATTTTTTTAGAATCCATTATTATCAGAGACTTGTTTAAACCAACGACCGCTGTTTTTAATTGAGCGTTCCCAGTTTTTATCTAAATTAACAGAGATAAAACCATATCTGTTCTTATAAGCATTAGTCCATGACCAATTATCCATACAAGTCCACATATGATAGCCTAAACAGTTAGTACCTTCTTCAATAGCTTGATGAACGTATTTCAAGTGTTCTGAAACAAATTCAATTCTATAATCATCTTCAATGATACCCTCAGCATTACGGAATTTTTCTTCGCCCTCAACACCCATTCCATTTTCTGAAATAAAACATGGAATATTACCATAGTTTTCTCTGACATTTGTTAAAATATCATAAATCCCTTTTTCATAAATTTCCCAACCTCGGTGTGGGTTCATTTTACGTCCAGGCATTTCGTAATTATCAAAGTAGTCTTCAGGCATTGGACCATGTTCATGGTTAATAGGTGTTTCTTTTGCTTTGACACGACGTGGTTGATAATAATTAATCCCTAGTAAGTCGATGGTGTTGTGTTGAATAATCTCCAAATCACCCTCTTTAATCTCAGGCATCATGTCAAGTTCTTTGACGATGTCGACTAGTTCGGTAGGGAATGTCCCTTTAACAGAAGGGTCTAAGAATGAACGATTGAACATGGCATCGGCAATGATAGAAGCCTTCACATCTTCAGGATTATTCTCATCTCGTGGATAACTTGGTGTCAAATTCAAAATAATCCCGATTTGACCGTCTAATTTTAGTTCATGATAAACTTTAACTGCCATCGCACTCGCTAGCATTTCATGATAACCTACTTGAATGGCATGTTTTAAGTTGATTTCGTTTGGATAATGGAACTGGTAAAGATAACCTGCTTCAACCGGAACAATCGGCTCATTATGCGTAAACCATTTTTTTACACGGTCTCCAAATAGTTCAAAACAAGTCTGAGCGTAAACAACATACGCCTCAACTGTTTCACGATTTAACCAGCCACCTTTTTCTTGGAAGGGCATCGGCATATCAAAATGATATAAGTTCATAAACGGTTCAATGCCATTAGCTATCATTTCATTAATTAAATCATTGTAATAGTCAACTGCGGCTTGATTGACTTCACCAACCCCATTTGGAATCAAACGACTCCATTGGATAGAGTGGCGGTACGAGTTATGCCCGGTTTCTTTCATTAATTGAATATCTTCTTTATACGTTTGATAAAAACGTGACGCATTATCGGGACCGACATTGTTAAAGAATTTTTCTGGTTCAATGTCATACCAGTAGTCCATAACGTTTTGTCCTTTACCATCACCTTCGAATTTACCTTCTGTTTGTGGGCCACTAGCAGCAGAACCCCACCAAAAATTATCGGGAAATTGATATTTCACCATGAAAACGCCTCCTAAAATTATTATGTTTTAATGATAACACAATATAATACAAATGACTATACATTAATCAAAAAGATGCTATAATTATATTGAGAAAGAAAAGGCTTACTTAATTAGTTTATGATATAATACATGAGAATGAAAATGGGGGAGAAGTAGAATGACAAAATATGAATATATTGCTGATGTTATCCGAAAACGTATTTTATCTGGTGAATATCCTGAAAACACCTTAATTCCTAATCAAATTGAATTAGTAGAAGAATTTAACGTTAGTCGTATGACAATCAAAAAAGCCATTAATATCTTAATGATGGAAGGACTTGTCTATAGTCAACGAGGCTTAGGAACAACTGTTTTAAACAATCAGTTACCTGAAAGAAGTGCCACATTGGCAACTGATTATTCTGGTTTAACAAAAGGATTAGAAGGAAAAGAAATACAGAGTAATGTCATTAAATTTGATGTGACATTTCCTAATGAACTGACCCAGGAAAAGTTAAAAATCTCATCACATCATCCGGTTTATGAAATTATTCGATTAAGAATCGTTGATGAAGAGCCTTATGCTTTAGAACATACCTTGATGCCGGTTGATCTAGTACCAGGGTTAACGAAAGAGATTGCTTCGCACTCAATCTATTCTTATTTAGAGCAGATTGGGATAGAATTTGCTGGGGCCCATCGTAATATCCATGCAGATAAATCTAATGAATTGGACCACCAATATTTAGAGTGTGCCATCACAGATCCCGTATTGGAAGTAGAACAAGTTGTTTACTTAAAAAATTCACGTCCAATCGAGTTTTCTAGAAGTAGAAATCGTTATGATAAAAAGAGCTATACAGTACTAGATGTCATGTAGGAGGGATTAGATGAAAGTTGTAGAAGGGTTTATGCCATTTAAAGGTCTTAAAACATACTACAGAATAATTGGAGAAAAAAGAGAAGGAAAAGCACCGCTAATATTGATTCATGGGGGACCAGGTTCAAGCCATAATTATTTTGAATTACTCGATTCACTAGCTGAAGAGGGGCATCAATTAATTATGTATGACCAAATAGGTTGTGGCCAATCACCTGCTAAGGGACGAGTAGATTTATTTAATCTTTCAACATGGAAAGAAGAACTTATTGCATTACGTCAACACTTGAAACTTGATGATGTTCATCTGTTAGGTCAATCTTGGGGTGGTATGTTGGTAATTGCATATCTTATTGATGAAAAACCAGAAGGCGTTAGAAGTGCAATTTTTTCAAGCACTTTGTCTTCAGCCAATCTATGGAAACAAGAGCAAGAAAGAATGATTCGCTTAATGACGGAAGAGAACCAAATGTATTTACTAAATGAGAAACCAACAGATCCTAAGACATTAAAAGCTTATCAAAAAGCGGAAGACTTATACATGTTAACACATGCTTCAGGTCCCATCAATGACACATCACCTGAGCCATTAAGAAGGCCCAAACATTCAGGGAAAGAAGCGTATATCACAGCATGGGGACCTAATGAATTTTCACCAAAAGGTAATTTAAAGGATTTTGATTATACAGAGAAATTAAAGTTGATTACTGTTCCGGTCTTAATCACAAGTGGAGTAGATGACTTATCAACGCCTTTGATTAACAAAACAATGTATGATCACCTCTCAGATGCTAAGTGGGAGTTATTCGCTCATAGTCGTCATATGCCATTTTCTGATGAAACGAAAAAGTATCAGAAGTTATTAAATGAGTGGTTATTAACCCACTAAAAAACATGACATCCATAGTGGATGTCATGTTTTTTAGTGATAACGATTAGCAAATGATTGCCAATCAATTTGTCTAGCTTCACACCATGTTTTTAGTGGATCCATGAGTACGATGTCTGAAGAAGTTAAGCTTGTAACAGTATCAGCACTTAAAAGTGTCATTAACGTTTGAATGGTATTTTTCCAACGTTCAACCTCTGCAATCGTCTCATCAACCCCTTCATTTAAAACCAAATGTAAGAAGTGGCCAGATAATCCAACCGCTTTAGCACCTAAGGCTAAAGATTTAACAATATCATAAGGATTTCTGATACCCCTGATGCAATGAGGTTAATATCTTGATGAATAGCGTAACCTTCTAGTAATGAAATAGCTGTAGACTGTCCCCAATCTTCAGCAAATGCGAACTCTTGGTGTTCACGTCGTGCATTCTCTATTTTTAAGAAATTAGTACCACCGTTACCACTGACATCAATTGTTTTAACGCCTGCTTGGGATAGACGTTGAATGGTCTCTTTACTCATACCAAAGCCAACTTCTTTTACAATAACAGGAACGCCGATTGTTTGAACAGTCTTTTCAATATTATTTAACCATGTGTCAAATATACGTTCTCCTTCAGGCATTACTAATTCTTGTGGCGCATTAACGTGAATTTGTAATGCGTCAGCTTTCAGGATGTCGACGGCTCTTTGATAATTTTCAATCGGATGTTCTGGTCCTAAGTTGGCAAAGATTTTACCATTAGGATTTGTTTGACGAATAATTTCAAAACTAGGAGCTGTTTCAGGATGCTTAATGCCTGCACTAACCGATCCAGAAGCTATTGCAAGCCCTGTTTCTCTAGCGACAGTTGCTAAATCTTGATTAATTTTATATGTTTTATCGCTACCACCAGTCATACCATTAATAAAGAAAGGAAAAGGGAAATCCATATCAGCAAACCGAGTGGCTAGACTAACATTTTCCTTATTGACTGTTGGAAATGAATGATGAACAAATTTAATCGCATCAAAATGATCAGCTCGACGTTCGTGATAGAAAGCTTCTGCTAATTCTACATGTTCATCTTTACGATTAGTGTGTTGTGTCATGGTAATCATCCTTTCTGATTAAACTTGTTTTACGTAATCATAATGTACCAAAAGCGGAAGTGGTGTGATATTTTTTCCTAACCATTCAGTAAATAATGGTGTATAAGTTGGTCGTTTTTCAATAATGACAATGCCACAATCGCCACCACCAGCACCGGATGATTTTGCAGCGCCACCGTATTCTTCAGCAATTTCGCACATTTCAAAAAGAGTTGATGTTTCAATCTGAATACCACTACTTTTTCCTAGTTGTTGTAGTAATTGGCGATTTTGTTTGATACCGGTTTGGATTGTTTTAATCTCTTGCTCTTTAAATCCTTCTAACATCTTTTCAACAACCGTTTTGCTTTCTGCTAAAAAGTGCGTGTAACACTCTCGAATTTCAGCTTTCTCATCGTTAATTAAGTCAACCAAATGAGTCGTAGAAGCAGGTGTACCCGTCCAACCAATTAATAATTCTAGGTTATTAGGCACTTGTAAGGGTTCGATATTTAATAAAGGCCAGTCCATTTCTAAAAGTTCGGATAAACTGTGCTCGCTAATCTTATTCATTAGCCATTCTCGGTCAAAGCATGAGTAAGCAATCCATCCGCCAAAAGAACTTGCAGCTAAATCTCCAAATGAACCGTTACTATTGATTGCTAAGTGCGTAATAGCTGCTAGTTTATATAAGGTTTCAGAAGTGAAGGGCACATGATAAAATTTTAATAACGCCTTGATTGTTGCAACGGTTACCGCTCCACTTGAGCCTAAACCATATTTACGTCCATCGTGGTTATCTAAATCACTTTCTATTTCTAAATTAAAGAAGTGTAGTGGTTTATTCAATTCAGATAAATATTTTTCTGTTGTCGTTACAGCTTCAACGACATAGGCAAACGGATTTTCACGTTGGTCCATGAAAAATTTTCCTTGTTTACGCGTCCAAGGGATAGGGAACCCATTCGTTAAGCTTGAACGAATCGTCCCCAAATTATTCGTTTGCGTTAATTTTACAGTGATATATTGATTAAGCGCGACTAAAATAGCGGGATGACCAGGTTCTAGTACGGCATATTCACCGGCAATATATAGTTTGCCAGGTGCGCTAGCTTTTATCATGTGATTCTTCCTTTCTTATTCGACCGACAAGAGGTAAGCGTCTTTACCTACACCAGAAATAATGGTTGTGTTATCGGGAAATGATTGATCTAATAGTTTCTTTATTTCGTCAGCTTTATCCGCTTGACAGATAACTTTAACGTTTGGTCCAGCATCCATTGTATAGTAACAAGGGATTCCTTGTCCACGTATCTCACGAATTCTTTGTAAAACTTTAACGGTTAGAGGTTCCCAATAGCTAAATGGAGGATTTGCACCCAGCATTGTCCCATGCATCTTCATACCGTTAGCTTCTGTAAGTTCTCCTAAAGCAATAAAGTCTTGATTATTAATAGCTTGTTTGATTGCTTTAATATCTTGTCCGGCTTGTTCTACCCATGCTGGATAAAAAGGAGACGTCTCAACAGTCAATTTCATTCCTTCACGGCTGGAAATTTCTTTTTTGCGTGTATTAACTGGAATAGTTAGCATGGCAATATTCCAATCGGCATCATCTACTTTGATAGCATAACTATCACTTCCATCAGTTTCAATGCCCATTTGCCACTCTACAAAGCCACCGTATATACTTCGAGTCGCACTACCAGAACCTTGACGAACAAAGGTGGAAAGTGTTTGTTTATCCATTCTTAACACAAATAATTCGTTTAAGGCGGTTCCCAGGGCAGCAAATGCTGAAGCTGATGATGCTAACCCTGCTGCGGTCGGTACATGATTATGACTTTCTACCAAAACAGCAGACTTAATAGACGATTGTGTACGGAATAATTCTATAAACTTCGAAATTTTAACACATTCTTCTAGAGGTTGTTCTACACCATTTAAGAAAAAAACATCCTGGTCTCCGTCAATAAAAGAGACTGTGGTATCAGTATAAAATTCATCTAATGTAAGTGACAACGAACTATTCATTGGTAAAAATAATGTCGTATCACGTTTTCCCCAATATTTAATTAAGGCAATATTTGTATGTGCGCGTGCTGTGACGCGTGAATGTTTCATATAAATTAGTCTCCCATCTGATAAAGCCAAGTATTTTTTGCACCATGTGAAGTTAGTGCCTTTTGGATGTGCTGAGCTTCTTGTTTAGAAGTTGCTAAGGCAATCATACAACCACCTCGACCACCACCAGTTAATTTAGCCCCAATTGCACCATTATTTAGCGCCACTTTTACAAGTTGATCAAGGCAATCATTAGAAACATTAAGTTTCGCTAGTAGCTGATGAGAGGCTATCATCGCTTTCCCTAGGTCTAGTGGCTGATTATTTGTAATATAAATTTTTGACGCTTCAGCGAGTTCTCCAAGACGGCTAATCATCTCACTAACTTCCTTCTGGTGTTGTTTTGACGCTATTTCGGCAACGGCTGCTTTTGTCTGTCCAGTAATACCGGTATCAGCTACAATTAAGCAAGCGTCTAGATTCAAAGAAAAAGGTGTCATAAATTGATTTTTCGCAAAAAAATAAGGTGTGGTGCTACTTGTCATTAGCGCATCTAATCCGCTAGGGTTACCGTGAGCAATTTTTTCAGATTCTCCGACAATACTTAGTAACAATTCATTTGTTAGAGAGACTTCAAAATAATCGAATATCCCACGAACGGTTGCAACGGCAACAGCAGCACTAGATCCCATACCTCTCTCGGCAGGAATAGTACTTTGAATACCAATGGATAATGTTTCATTTTTATTTAAATAATCTAAAGAGATCGTAATAACATGACGAAGGCTTTCAAGTAATTCAGGCATTTCTGAAACCAAGCCTTGATAAAATTCACAAGAAATCATTAGTTCTTCTGGGTGAGGGGTAACTGTCGCAATAATGCCCACGCTAGGGAAGGGGATTGCAATAGCAGGTTTTCCATATACAACTGAATGTTCACCCATCAAAATGATTTTTCCGTGAGAATTTCCAATTCCAATGCTCATATTATTCCTCCATTTACATAGTCAACCTTTATATTTTAGCTTAAAACTGCTATTTTCTCAATGTTTACAACGATATTTTCATGATAATTTCGTTATATTCATGATTATCATACGTGATTTTTGAGGAAAATAAACAAATAGGATGTATTATTAAGGAATATTTAAAAACTCATAGTGAAATCACTACGAGTTTTGTTGTCTATATACAGTTAATAAGTCACTAGCCGTTTTAAGATTCATGCGTTCTAAAAGACGAAGTTGTGATGCGATAGCTTCAATTTCATCTCCTACAGCTCCAGCATGAATAGCTAGCGCACTAGCGTGTAACGACATATGGCCTTTTTGAATACCTTCTGTTACCAATGCACGAATTGCTGCAAAATTTTGTGCTAACCCGACAGAGCAAATGATACGGCCTAATATTTCAGCATCATGGGTTTGCAATAATTCTTGCGAAGCTTTGGCTAGAGGTAAAGCATTAATAGCGCCTCCTAAAGAACCAAGTAATAAAGGAAGGGTTAACTCACCAATTAAACAATTAGATTTAGAATCAATGTACCAATTCGTCAAACCTTGATAACGACCATCCTTTGCTGCATAGGCGTGAATACCTGCTTCTATGGCTCTTGTATCGTTGCCTGTTGCCATAACAACAGCATCAATACCATTCATCATCCCTTTATTATGCGTAACAGCGCGATAAGGATCTAATTTTGCATAATGTGACGCTTTTACAATTTTTTCGGCAACCACGTCACCAGACAATTCTTTAGTGGCTAACTGATTAAAAGGAATAGAACACGATGAACTAACTAATGCACGGTCATTATAATTGCTCAAAATACTCATTAATTTCTCCGCGCGTAGCCATTCTTGTATAACAGGTGTCACACCTTCTAAAATGGTATTCACGATATTGGCACCCATGGCTTCTTTTACATCTACAAATAAGTACACCGTTAGATATTCAGCTTGATCTTTTTCGTTATAAATAATATGAGCCTTAAGATCGACTAATCCTCCTCCACGAGCCACAATGGAAGGGTGAGCAAGTTGCGCTAATTGTTTGATTTCATCAATGCGTTGTTCAATTAATCGTTTCCCCTCTGAAAAGTCCTCTAAGTTATAAAAAATCATTTGTCCTGTTTGTAGACGCTCAGGAAAAGAGGTTTTAAATCCTCCAGTGGCACGTGTAAATCGTGCTGCATTACTACAAGCTGCAATAACAGATGGCTCTTCTGTAACCATTGGAATCAAACATTCTTCGCCATCTACAATGAAATTCAACGCAACTCCCATTGGTAGGGTGAATTGACTAATTTGATTCTCAATTAAGTGATTAGCTACTTCTTCAGATAAACCTTTAGCGTTAAATAATAGCTTAGCTGTTTCTTCAGATAAAAAGGCTCTTTCCGTTAATAGAGCCAATCGTTCTTCACGACTTTTTTGGTAAAATTTAGAAATACTGGATGCTTTTTCCATAATATATGTTACTCCTTTGATTCTCCAACAAAGTCATAATGACGCTGATGATTAGTTACTTCGACTAATTGAATTGGCGCATGATCAAAGCGACTAGATAAGCTAGCTGTTGAGCCATCCGTCGGTAATTTTTCAGAGAACACCTCTTCATATTCTGCAACAGTTAATAATTGACGTGCAGCAAGTAAACCAGTATGTTCGGCTGTCAATAAATGTTCATCAAAACCATCAACTAGATCAAGTAAGAAGAATTCGCCAACCGCCCCAGAGCCATAGCTAAAGCACCCAATCGTATGTCCTGCTTTTAAGCTTGGCGCGTTATCTAGTAATGAATTTAAGCCTAAATATAAAGAGCCAGTATAGATATTTCCAATGTTTTTTGTGTAAATAATACTTTCTTCGTAATGTGTCAAAAAACGTTCTTTTGTTGTCTCTGAAACATTTTCTAATAAATTAGCCATTGCTTTTTTTCCCATTTTTGAATAAGGCAAATGAAAACATAAGGCTTCTAGAGATGCCACATCAAGAGAATAACGTGATTGATATTCTTTAAGGACTGTTTCAAAAAAGTTAATATAAGCTTCATTTGAAAATTTACCATCTACCATGGCATTCTCAGAATAAGTAGGACGCCAGAAGTCAAAAATATCACTCGTATACATAACGGTTTCATCTCTGATTGAAAAAATTCTAGGGTCTTCGGCAATTAACATCGCTACTGCTCCAGCACCTTGAGTGACTTCCCCAGGTGTATTTAAGCCATAACGGGCAATGTCTGAACCAATTACTAATACCTTACGTCCAGGATGTAAGGTTACATAGTCCTTGGCCATCATTATACCAGCTGTTGCACTGTAGCAAGCTTGCTTCATCTCAATACAACGGGCAAAAGGATTAATACCTAATAATTTGTGAATAGACACCGCACCAGACTTAGAATAATCTGTTCCTGATTCTGTGGCAAAAATCACCATATCAATTAGTAACGCATCTTCTTTAGAAATAATAGGTAGGGCTGCATTAGCTCCCATAGACACCGCATCTTGTGTGATCGGGTTAATTCCCATTTTTTCTTGACCAATGCCAATTGTATATTTATTAGGGTCTGTGTCACGAGCGTGAGCCAGATCGATCATATCGACATATAGCGTAGGGGTGAAGAAATTTATTTTATCAATACCTATTTTTTTAGTGTTCATATGTATTCTCTCCTTATTTGGAAAATCTATCATTTGAAGTGTAGCATAAAAATGCTGAAAACGTGAATACTCTTACGATTATTTAAATTATTTTAATAAATTTAGTGTCTATTTATCGTTAATTTTAATAAATTAAGTTAGCAAATAAGAATTAAAACTTATTTTTTGTAAGCATATAAATTGTCACTAATAACTATACGAGATATAATTATCTCGAATTAGAGATAATAGAGGTGAATGAGATGAATCAAACAGAGCGAGCACTACATAATTTTATTGCCATCATGAGAACAAAAGATTCTATTGAGAATGTTGTAAGACAAGACGTTAAACAGTATGGCTTAAATCTAACCGAATTTGCGGTATTAGAATTACTTTACAGTAAAGGAGAACAACCTATTCAAAAAATAGGGGACAAAATTCTTATCGCAAGTAGTTCTACAACCTATGTGGTAGATAAATTAGTTGCCAAACATTTAGTCGAGCGCTGTGTTTCTTCTAATGATCGACGAGTTTATTTGGCTAATTTGACACAGGAAGGCGAAAGGTTAATGCAGGATATCTTCCCTAAACATGCGAAGACTATCGAGCAAATTTTTTCAACGTTAAATGAAGAAGAAATGAAACAACTACAACGTATTTTACTTAAAGTTAATCAGACAACATAAGACAATTGATCAATCGAACATAGATTAAGAAAGAAGGAACGATTATGACAAAACAAACATCATTAAAAGGAATTCATCACGTGACTGCGATGACAAGCGATGCCGTTAAAAACTATCAATTTTTTACGGAAGTTTTAGGGATGCGTTTAGTAAAAAAAACTGTCAATCAAGATGATATTTACACCTACCATACTTTTTATGCAGACGATCAAGGATCACCTGGAACAGATATGACGTTTTTTGATTTTCCAAATAACCCACCCGGTGTTCGAGGAACCAATGCCATTACAAGAACTAGTTTCCGTGTGCCAACAAACGAATCGTTAGACTATTGGGTCAAACGTTTTGATACATTAAACGTGAGACATGAAGGTATTAGTGATTTGTTTGGTAAAAAAGTTTTACCGTTTGAAGATGACGATCAACAACGTTATCAATTGATTTCAGATGAGGACAATCAAGGCGTGATAGGTGGTACACCTTGGAAAAAAGGGCCTGTTCCATTAAAGCATGCTATTTATGGACTAGGACCTATCGAGATAACAGTTGCTTATTTCGAGCGTTTCAAAGAAATAATGACGAGTGTATATGGTTTTACGATTGTCACTGACGAACAAGATGTTGTCTTACTAGAAGTCGGGGAAGGTGGTAATGGTGCACAGATGATTTTACGTCACGACACACAATCACCAATAGCTCGTCAAGGATATGGAGAAGTCCATCATGTCGCATTCCGAGTAGCTGACCAAGAGGTGTTGTATGCTTGGTTGGATAAGTATCAACGTTTAGGGATTCCAAATTCAGGACATGTTGATCGTTATTATTTTGAAGCGTTATATGCACGAATTGGACATATTTTAATCGAATTATCAACTGATGGACCTGGTTTCATGGGAGATGAACCATATGAAACATTAGGCGAACATCTCTCTTTACCACCATTTTTAGAAAATCAACGTGCGTATATTGAAAGTGAAATTCGACCATTCAATACCAAAAGGGAGGACTAAATATGCTAGGTATTAACAAAATTCATCATATATCTGCCATAGTGGGAGATGTCCAAGAAAACTTAAACTTTTACCGAGATATTTTGGGTTTACGTTTGATTAAACAAACCGTCAATTTTGATGATCCATCAACGTATCATTTATACTTTGCTAATGACAACGAAAAAATGGGCACTGTAATCACCTTTTTTCCATGGCAAAATGCCTATGCTGGTCGTGTAGGTGGTGGACAAGTTGGAAAGATCGCTTTTAGCATTCCTAAAGGCAGTCTAACAAGCTGGGAAGATAACTTTAAACAGTTACAAATTCCTTTTACACGCGAGCCTGTTTTTTCTGGTGCACAACTTCATTTTTCAGATCCTCACGGTTTAAGCTTAAGCTTGGTAGAAAGCACTGAAGCGTCAGATAATGAAGCCATTACGGATATTCATGGCGTAGAATTACTTTCAACTGATTATCAGCAAACATTGACTAGTCTAACCAAACATCTAGGAATGAGTGATGCGTATGAAGAAGCTGACGTTTCGCGAATATTCATTAGAGGAGAAAGCGTGCAAGAAATTGTGTTACCTAAAACAAACTTTAACATAGGGCGTTTTGGTGTGGGAACAGTCCATCATATCGCGTGGTCAGTTCCAAATGATATCAAACAAATGCTTTGGCAAGATAAATTAATGGCCCTTCAATACGGCGTAACAGAAATTAAAGATCGGCGTTATTTCAAAGCTATATACTTGAAAGAATTTGGTAATATTATTTTTGAACTAGCAACGGAAACGCCAGGTTTTACAATTGATGAATCGCTTGAGCATTTAGGAGAGACATTAATGTTACCTAGTCAATTTGAATCCTTGCGTGAGCAAATTATGGCACAATTACCGGAGTTGAAGGTATGACTAAAAAATTATTATTAACACCTAGTGAATTAAATGAACGTGATAATTATAAGTTACTGATTGGTTCAATTGTACCACGGCCTATTGCGCTAATTAGTACACTTAATGAACAACAAGAGCTAAATATTGCACCCTTTAGCTATTTTAATATTGTAACGGCTAATCCTCCGATTGTCTCTGTTTCGGTTCAACGTAAAAACGGTCAGTTAAAAGATACGGCTAGGAACCTTTTAGCTCAAAAAGAAGCAGTGGTTCATCTGGTTGGTACAGAAATTGTAGCAGAAGCCAATCAAACAGCAGCTAATTTAGGGCCTAATGAGAGTGAGTTATCTTTGACTAACTTTACTACAGTAGCCTCTCATACGATTCAAACGCCGAGTATTTCACAAGCCAACATGCGTTTTGAAACAACCTTACTAGATTGTATTCCCATTGAAAACGATGGCATACCAACGGCGGATTTGTTTTTATTAAAAGTCCAAGCTTATCAAATTGATGAGCGTATTTATGAAGAAGGAAAAATAAATTTAGAGCAATTGTCTCCCGTCAGTCGCTTAGCAGGTGATTACTATGGACAAGTTGCTGAGGTCTTTCGTTTGAAACGACCTGATTAATAAGTGAGGAGGTGTCTGTAAATGGAACATCGATTTATTCAAGGAGAAGAACATCAACCGGTCTTTGTATTGCTACATGGAACAGGTGGTAGTATGGAAGATTTAATACCAGTAGCAGAGCATTTGAATTCTGACGCGTCAATATTAAGTTTACAAGGAGAGGTATTAGAAAACGGAATGCGTCGTTTTTTTAAACGGTTTCCAGATGCTAGTTTTGATTGGTGTGATTTGGAAAAACGTGGTGAGCAGTTACTTGATTTTTTAAAGGAAGCCGCTAGTATGTATCAATTCAAATTAAGTGACGTTATATTAGTTGGCTATTCAAATGGCGCTAACATGGCGATTAATTTGTTATTAAAGGAACACGGTAACCGGTTAAATCGCGCTATTTTATTCCATCCAATGTATCCAACAACGGAAACAAGAACAGCAAATTTAGCTGATGTATCAATTTTTGCCTCTTTAGGTGTAAAAGATCCTATCGTATCAGTAACCCAAAGCGAGCAAGTCATAGCGTTATTCGCAGATCAGGGGGCAAACGTCACCCAGTTTTGGACAACGGGCCATCAATTACTACAAAACGAAGTTGAAAAAGCTAGAAAATGGCTAAAGCAACAATTAGAAAATACTGACTAAAAAGAGCTGTGACAAAAATTTGTCACAGCTCTTTTTAAGGACTATTTAGGCTCTTGTAAAATATCTATAGATTTGATAACAACATCTTTTTCTGGTTTATCATTTGCACCTGTTTTAACTGAAGCAATCTTGTCTACCACATCCATACCTTCAGTCACTTGACCAAAGACTGTGTGGTTGCTAGTAGATCCTTCGAAAGTGTAATCCAGATAAGGGGTTCCACCAGATTTATATTTATCAATTATTTGTTGAGGATATTCATCCGTTAATAATCCATCAGACATATTGTCACTATTTTGGACAATGAAAAATTGACTGCCATTTGTATCAGGACCGGCATTTGCCATTGATAGTGCGCCACGAATATTGAATAATTCTCGATTTGATTCATCTTCAAACGGTTCTCCCCAAATACTTTCACCACCAGCACCGGTTCCTTCAGGGTCTCCACCTTGTATCATAAAGTTGTTGATCACACGGTGGAAGGTTACACCATCATAATAGCCTTTTTTCGCATGTGTCACAAAATTTTCAACTGTTTTTGGTACAACTTCAGGGAATAATCTAATTTTTATTGCTCCCTCAGACGTATTCATTTGCACCAAATATTCATTGGCTTGAACGTCTTCAGATAATTGGGGGAAGCTCATTTTACTGAAATCTACTGATTCTTCAGTATTTGATGAATCAATCGTTACTTCAGTAGAATTTGTAATACTTTCAACGGTATTTTCTTTTGACGAGCTACATCCACCCAATAATAATAAAGAGGAAGATAATAGTAGGGGCATTAATAATTTTTTCATTACATTAGTTCACTCACTTTCAATAAGATGATAAAGATTATAAATAAGATTATACCTAATTATGACACAAGTGAGAAATAAAATAAAAAAAGTCCTATTTTACCTATAATTAGTGGACGTGGTCTAGACAACTTGCTATAATAAAAGCGTATTCAAAAATAGCTAGGGGGATATTACAATGGGAAAATTAGGTATTTCAATTTATCCAGAACGATCAACATTTGAAAAAGACAAAGACTATTTAGATTTAGCACATAAATATGGATTTAAACGTGTGTTCACCAGTCTATTACAAATAACCGGTGACAAAGATCAAGTATTAGCAGACTTTAAAAAAGTCGTAGATTATGCTAATTCACTTGATTTTGAAGTGATGGTTGATATTAACCCTGGTTTGTTTGAACAATTAGGCATTTCATATGACGATTTGTCATTCTTCCATGAAATGGGCGCAGATGGTGTCCGTCTAGATATTGGAATGACAGGTGCGGAAGAAGCCCGTATGACACGTAACCCATACGGCATTAAAATTGAAATTAATATGAGTGGTGGTACTAGCTATGTTGATAATATTATGAGCTATTCACCTAATACATCTAATTTATTAGGGTCACATAACTTTTATCCTCATCGCTATTCTGGTTTAGATTATCAACATTTTGTTAATTGTTCGGAACAATTTAGACAGTATAACCTTAACACTATGGCATTTGTTAATTCGCACGCTGCCACATTTGGTCCATGGCCAACGCAAGATGGTTTATGTTCGCTAGAAGATCATCGTGATTTAGAAATTGCAACGCAAGTGAAACATTTAGTCTTAACAGGTTTAATTGATGATATTACGATTGGAAATGCCTATGCTTCAGAAGAAGAATTAAAAGCAATGGCAGAAGCATTCAATGCAGAATTCCCATCAATTAAAGTAGTGCCTGCAGAAGATATAACCGAAAATGAACGTATTTGTTTATTTGACAATGTTCACAGCTACCGAGGAGATCGCTCATCTTACATGTTGCGTTCGACAATGACTCGTGTTATTTACAAAGACAAGGAATTTCCAGCCCATAATACCGTTGACATGGTTCGTGGTGATGTCTTAATTGATAATGTCGGGTATGGACAGTACAAAGGTGAAACTCAAATAGCGCTTAAAGAAATGAAAAACGATGGCCGTGTCAATGTGGTTGGTAAAATTTCTGAAGATGAATTATTCCTATTAGAATTTTTAAAACCTTGGTCAAGTTTCAAACTAATTGAAGCTAAATAACGACTAAACTTAGAGGTCCTTTAGACTTCTAAGTTTTTTTGTGTGGTTTAAGTTGAGAATAGTGACTTAAAAATGTTATGATAAAGAAGAAGTCTTACTATATAGTTTTTTTACATAATAGATTAATAAAAAAATAGACAAGAAAGCTTTTTACCTATAGAATAGACAAAGATTGAATAAGAGTAGGAGGACAAAATATATGTCCATGTTTTTAGATCAAGTAACGATCGACGTTAAAGCCGGTGACGGTGGCGATGGAATGGTTGCTTTTAGAAGAGAAAAATATGTACCCGATGGCGGTCCACATGGTGGAGATGGCGGTCGCGGTGGAAATGTCGTATTTATTGTTGACGAAGGCTTACGTACGTTAATGGATTTTCGTTTCAACAAACATTTCCGAGCGCAAAATGGTGAAAAAGGCATGCGTAAAGGGATGCACGGTCGCGGTTCTGATGACTTAATCGTAAAAATCCCACCAGGTACGACTATTAGAAGTCAAGAAACTGGAAAAATTTTAGGAGATTTAACAGAACACGGTGATAGTATCGTCGTAGCTAAAGGTGGTCGCGGTGGACGAGGTAATATGCGTTTTGCGACACCTTCAAATCCTGCTCCGGAAATTGCTGAAAATGGTGAACCAGGAGAAGAATTACGTTTAGACTTAGAATTGAAAATTTTAGCAGACGTTGGGTTAGTAGGATTCCCATCTGTTGGTAAATCAACGCTATTATCGATTGTCTCTAAAGCTAAACCAAAAATCGGAAGCTATCATTTTACAACCTTAGCGCCTAATATTGGGATGGTCCCAACAAAAGACGGTCGTAGTTTTGCTATGGCGGACTTGCCAGGATTAATCGAAGGTGCTTCACAAGGTATCGGACTAGGAACACAATTCCTACGTCATATCGAACGTACGCGTGTATTATTACATGTCATTGATATGAGTGGTATGGAAGGTCGCGATCCATATGAAGATTACGTGACAATTAATAATGAATTAGAATCACATAACTTAAGACTGTTAGAACGTCCACAAATTATTGTGGCCAATAAAATGGACATGCCGGATTCTGAAGAAAATCTTGAAGAATTCAAAAAGAAATTAGCTGAAAATATTGAAGGTGACTTACCTTTAGTTTTCCCAATTTCTGGTATTTCAAAACAAGGGGTCGACGATTTATTAGTTAAGACTGCCGATATGATTGAAATTACACCGGAATTCCCATTATATGATGAAGAGGATATTCAAGAAGAAAACGTGGTTTATTCATTCGCAGCGACTCATCGAGAATTCGATGTTGATCGTGATCCAGACGGTACGTGGGTACTTTCTGGCGAGAAATTAGAACGTTTATTCTTAATGACAAACTTAGAACGTGACGAAAGTACAATGCGTTTTGCCCGTCAAATGCGTGGTATGGGTGTTGATGAAGAGTTACGTGAACGAGGAGCCCAAGATGGCGACTCAGTTAGAATCATGGACTTTGTCTTTGAATTCGTTGACTAGTAATTAGGCGCGTATAAAGATATTAAAAATAAGTATCTAGAGGTGATGGCACACGTTGCCTCACCTCTTTTTTATGGCAAATTAAAGAATAGGAGTTAACAATGAAATTAGAATTTTTAGGAACTGGTGCAGGTGTTCCATCAAAACAACGCAATGTAACAGGTATCGCACTAAAGTTATTTGACGAACGTAATGCTGTCTGGTTGTTTGATTGTGGTGAAGGAACCCAGCAACAAATTTTAAACACAAGTATCCGACCTGGAAAAATAGAAATGATATTTATTACGCATTTACACGGTGACCATATTTTTGGGTTGCCGGGATTACTAAGCAGTCGCTCGTTTCAAGGAGGAGATACAACACTGACAATTGTTGGTCCTAAAGGTATCAAAGCGTTTGTTGAAATAAGTTTAAAAGTATCCGAATCTCGCTTATCCTATCCTTTAGCGTTCATCGAAATTGAAGAAGGTGGCATTGTCTTTAAAGATAAACAATTTATTGTGGAATGCCTACCATTAGATCACAAGATTTCGAGCTATGGTTATCGTGTAACAGAAGCCGATCATCAAGGTGAATTACTAGTAGATAAATTACAAGCATTAAATATTCCATCTGGCCCTATTTATGGGAAAATCAAAAATCGTCAAATCGTTAGCTTACCGGACGGGCGTGAGATTAATGGAGAAGAGTTTGTTGGACCCGATCAAAAAGGACGTATTGTGACTATATTAGGTGATACTAGAGCACATCCTAACGTTGCAAAATTGGCAAAAAATGCGGATGTCTTGGTTCACGAGAGTACCTTTAACCATGCCGAAGCACAAAAAGCTCGAGCCTATTATCATTCAACCTCAACTCAAGCGGCAACTGTTGCTAAGGAACAAGGAGTAGGTCGACTATTATTAACCCATATTAGTTCACGCTATTTAGGTAAAGCTGTATATGATATGGAAAGAGAAGCTAGAGCTATCTTCCCAAATACTAAGATTGTAAAAGACTTTGATATTATTGATATACCTTTTGACAAAGAGGAACGTCAAAATGGCTAGACGCTTAGAAGGCAAAACCGTACTAATTACCGGAGCATCATCAGGTTTAGGAGAACAGTTAGCTTATTCTGCAGCAAAAGAAGGGGCTATCCTTATTTTATGCGCTCGTCGTGAAGATAAGTTAGTTACCATTACACAACAATGTACACAACTATCTGGTAAAGAAGCAACGTATTATTTGATGGATATTACGGATTATGAAATGACAGAGTTAGTATTAGATAGAATGATAAGACGTTTTACAAAAATAGATGTGCTAATTAACAATGCTGGTTTTGGTTTATTTAGAGAATTTTTATCATTTGAGATGGAAACTGCTGAAAAAATGTTTCAAGTTAATGTCTTAGGGTTAATGCACTTAACCAAAAAAATTGCCAATCATATGGTGACCCAAGAACAAGGTCATATTATTAACATCGGTTCACAAGGAGGTAAAATCGCCTCGCCTAAGAGTAGTGTCTATTCAGCGACTAAGTTTGCAGTCATTGGGTTTTCTAATGCTCTTCGTTTAGAGCTAAAACCTAAAGGCGTCATTGTTACAACCATAAATCCAGGGCCTATAAAAACGAATTTTTTTGATATTGCAGATGAAACAGGTAATTATCTTGATTCAATTGGCAAACTGGCGATTGATCCATCAGTATTAAGTAAAAAAATTGTAAATCTTATAGGTAAAAACAAACGAGAACTTAACACTCCTAAAATTATGGAAGTTGCAAGTAGAATGTCTAGCCTATTTCCAAAGCTAAGTGATATACTAACTGTATCGTTATTTAATAAGAAATAGTTGGGGAGGAAATCACCATGAAAAAAATGTGGAAATGGATTGTAGCTGCAATTGTTATTTTATTGGTTGTCATTTTTTCAGTTATGAACACACGATATGTTCGTTTAGATTTTTGGTTTAAATCGCTACATCTACCACTAATTTATATTGTTCTTGGGGCATTTATTTTAGGAGGTTTAGTGACGATGTTACTGTGGTTAACAAGTAATTTTGAACATCGCCATAATATCAAGGCTTTACAAAAAGATTTAGATGAACTTCAATCGTCACTTGATGATCGTGTTGCAACAGAAGTCAGTGCATCAAGAATCGAGTACGACGCACAATTATCTGAAAAAGAACAAGAACTAGTAGCATTAAAAAAAGAATTTGCTGCAGATAGTAATGAAAAAAATAAACAAATTCAACAACTGCAAGCAGAAGTAGCAAGTTTAACATCACCGCTTGTCGATGAAGTAACGCCTGTTTCTGATGAGTTGAATGATATACAATAAATGATAGTGGATTAAACTGATACGGAATAAATGCGTATCAGTTTTTTTGTATTATTTTTCCGTTCTACGTCTTAATTTGCTATAATAACTGAGTTGGGAGTGATTGAAGTGAAGCAATCAAAATTTAATTGGATTCGTTCAAACGAACCAATTCAAGAAGAATTAATTAATTGGCTAAAAGCGCATGGTTTATCAGAACAACTAGCGCCATTATTAGCTAATCGAAAGATAACAAGCGCAGAAGGATTAACCGAGTATTTTTATCCAACGCTCGATTCGTTGCATGATCCTTATAAATTGTATGACATGGATAAGGCAGTGAGTCGTTTATACGAAGCCATCGAAGCTGGTCAAAAAATAGTTATATATGGTGATTATGATGCAGATGGTATTACGAGTACCACAGTAATGAAAGAAGCCATCGAATTAGTTGGAGGAGATGTCTCTTATTTTCTTCCTAATCGTTTTGATCATGGTTATGGACCAAACATTGCCGTGTATGAAACGCTAATTAATGAAGGGGCTGAATTAATTGTAACGGTTGATAATGGCGTAACGGGTCATGAAGCAATTGAATATGCTAAGTCTAGAGGCGTAGACGTTATTGTCACCGATCACCATGAACTACCACAAGAGCTACCCGAACCGTACGCTTTAATTCATCCAAAACATCCAAAGGGAAGCTATCCATTCGGTGATCTAGCCGGTGTAGGCGTTGCCTTTAAAGTAGCAACCGCTCTTCTTGAAGAAGTACCCGTTGAATTGCTAGACTTAGTGGCCATTGGTACGATTGCAGATTTAGTCTCGTTGACTGGTGAAAATCGTACGCTTGTAAAGCATGGCCTATCTCTTATGAAACAAACAGATCGTATAGGCTTAAACGCCTTAATGGACATTGCAAAGATCGATAAGTCATCCCTAACCTCAGAATCAGTTGGATTTGGCATAGGGCCACGCTTAAATGCGATTGGAAGAATTGGAGATGCCACGCCAGGTGTTGCCTTGATGAGTACATTTGATGAGGAAGAAGCAATAGAGCTAGCTAGTTTTATTCAAAAGAAAAACGAAGAACGACAAGCTATCGTTGCAAGCATTAGTCAAGAAGCATTAGCAATCGTCGATCAGATGGGCGAACAACCGATTTATTTAATTGCAAAAGAAGGTTGGAACGAAGGTGTACTAGGAATTGTGGCTAGTCAAGTCGTTCAAAAAACTAATAAACCTTCTATCATCCTTTCAATTAACCCTGCAACTGGTATGGCGAAAGGTTCTGGCCGAAGTATTGAACAAATCAATCTATATGAGTTATTATCAGAAGTTAATGATGATTTAGTCAAATTTGGGGGCCATCATATGGCAGCAGGAATGACGATTGAGCAAGACAAGTTAACTTCTATTCAAGAACAGTTACGTCAACGCATACTTGAACTAGACATTGATTTTTCAAAAGGACAACCTCTAGAAGTGGAAGACTATCTTTCTCTTGATCAACTTGATGTGGCCTTTGTTGAGACGATTCAGGCGCTAGGACCTTTTGGAACAGATAATCCTTCTCCTATTTTCTTATTTGAAAACGGTAAATCTATAGGTGCTAAAGCCATCGGTACTGACCAAAAGCATTTGAAATTCCAATACCAGACACCTACTACGACATTAGATGTGATTGGATTTGGATATGGACCTCAATTAATGGAGGTCGAAAGTGCTAATGAACTAGCCATTGTGGGTGAATTGGCAGTTAACGAATGGAATGGCAATAAAAAAGTACAATTAATGCTGAAAGATTATGGTATTAATGAAACACAAGTTTTTGATTACAGAGAGAAACTACATCTTCTACCAGAATTATTAACATTACCTAATACGTTTTACGTTTTGTTCGATGGAAAAAACTTAAATCAATTTAAAGACATTCCTAAAGAACATTTACTGATGATTTCAAATCAAGTATCGTTATCTTCTTACGCAGGCATAGCACAATCAGTCGTATTTTTAGATTGCCCCGATGAAGAACAACAGTTACTTGAAGTTGTCCAAGCGCTTCAAGTTGAAAGAGTTTATTTGCTTTTATATAGTAAAGAACAGTGCTACTTAAATGGCATGCCATCACGAGAAGCTTTTGGGAAATTATTTAAGTTAGTTCAGACAAAGCAAGAAATTGATGTTCGTTATAAATTACACGATCTAGCAAAATTCTTAAATGTAGAATTTCATACAATAATTTTTATGATTAATGTGCTTTTTGACCTGAAATTTGTTACAATAGAGAACGGAGTGATGAGTAAAGTTACACAAACGAACTTTACCCCACTGTCAGCAAGTAACGTGTTTCAACGTCGTGAACGAAAAATGAAGACAGAGAAATTTTTACTTTATAGTAATATTGCAGAATTAGAGAAATGGCTGTTTCAATAGGAGGAAATGTAAACAATGAATTTAAAAGATTATATCGCAAGTATCCCTGATTATCCAAAAGAGGGTGTAATTTTTAGAGATATTTCACCACTTATGGGAGATGGAGAGGCTTATCGCGAAGCAACAAAACAAATTGTTGATTATGCTAAAGAAAAAGAAATCGACATGATTGTTGGACCAGAAGCTCGTGGCTTTATTATTGGTTGTCCAGTTGCCTATGAATTAGGCGTTGGCTTTGCACCTGCTCGTAAAAAAGGGAAATTACCTCGCGAAACGATCGAAGTGGATTATGGTTTAGAATACGGTGAAGCAACTTTAACATTGCATAAAGATGCGATTAAACCAGGGCAACGCGTCTTAATTTGTGATGATCTACTTGCAACAGGTGGTACCATCGCTGCAACAATAGAGTTAATTGAAAAACTTGGTGGCGTTGTAGCTGGATGTGCATTCTTGGTTGAATTAACTGATTTAAACGGAAGAGAAAAAATCAAAGGTTACGATATTTTAACATTAATGGACTTTTAATAGACACAAAAGGATGTGACCATATGTCGCATCCTTTTGTCTATTGTCTGTCCTTCAAAATAATTGTCATAGTGAAACAATTTATAGTATGATGAATGTTCAAACAATAAAAAGGAATGAGGCATATGACAAAAAATAAGAAACGTCGTCGTCATTTGGGCAAAAAAATAATGACACTATTCCTTTTAAGTATCCTTTCATGTGGCCTATTTTTAGGAATAAAAGCGAAACATCATGTAGATCGAGTTTTAACATGGTCAGAAGATGTCGAAAGAATAAGCACTAATAATAACATCCAAGATTATCAATTGTTAATAGAAGCCATTATATTAATGGAATCAAAAGGAAATAAAACTGATTTAATGCAAAGTAGCGAAAGTAGATATGGTAAAGTAGGAAATATCTCAAGTGAACAAGAAAGTCTTGAAGCAGGGATTAATTTTCTTGCGCAAGCAATTGAACTAGGTAAAGAACAACACGTCGATATTTGGACAAGTGTTCAAGCCTACAATTTTGGATTGAATTATATCTATTATGTTAGTGAAAATGGTGGAAAAAACTCTCTAGAATTAGCAGAAACTTATTCAAAAGAAGTCTTAGCACCAACACTAGGAAATAATAAATTAGAAACTTACTCCTATAAGATGCCACATGCCATTGTTTATAATGGTGGCTATTTATATAAAAATGGCGGTAATTTCTTTTATGCCGACATGGTAAAATGGTATCAAAAAATGATTCAAGGGTTATCGTAGAAAAGGGTGATTGAATGTTAGAGTTACAAAAGTTTTTAAATGCAGGTAGTACAACTATTTCAAATTTAATCCTTAAAAATTACCGAGCACTGGGTATTAATGAAGAAGAAGTTATGCTCTATTTTCAGTTACTAATGAATGCTAACGAAGGAAAAGCCTTCCCAGACATGAAGATAATTGGTGAAACAATGGGCCTTTCTATTCAAGAAGTGTATAGTTTGATTCAAACACTCATTAACAAGCACATTATTAAGCTAGAAAGTCAACAAAATGAGGCTGGACAACAGATTGATTATTATGATGTGACCGTTGTTTACGAAGCGTTAAAAGATATTCTTAATGCACAAAAACAAAAATCATTCGTTGAACAAACACAGATAGATACAAGACATTTACTTCATGTATTCGAACAAGAATTTGGGCGAAGTCTTTCTAGTATCGAAAGAGAAAGTATTAACTACTGGGTATTTGATGATCACTATAGTCCAGAAATAATTGAACTAGCCCTTAAAGAAGCCGTCTTAAACCAAGTGTATAACATCAAATATATCGATAGAATTTTACTAAGCTGGGAAAGAAAAAATCTGAGGTCAAAAGCACAAGTACTAAATGAGCTAAATCATCGAAAAAATCAATTAAGAAGTCAAGATAAACAAGCGTTTATTAATGAACAAGAGAAAAATAAACCTAAAATACCTTTATTTAATTGGTTAGAAAATGAAGATAAGTAGGGGATATTATGCTGTCTAAAGCAAAAACAATGGAAGCCATCGATATTATTGCCGATATGTATCCAGATGCCGAATGCGAATTAGTTCATAAAAATCCATTTGAACTTTTAATCGCTGTTATTCTTAGCGCACAAACAACAGATGTTTCAGTTAATAAAGTAACACCTGCTTTATTTAATAAATTTCCAACTCCTGAAGCTCTAGCAACAGCTGATTTAACAGATATTGAAGACACAATTAAAACAATTGGGTTATATCGAAACAAAGCCAAACATATTAAAGGTTGTAGTCAAAAAATAGTCTCTGAGTTTGATGGTAAGGTACCACAGACTATAAAAGAGCTCGTTAGTTTACCAGGCGTTGGGAAAAAAACGGCAAATGTTGTGGTAAGTACAGCTTTTGGCGTTCCTGCTATTGCAGTGGATACTCACGTTGAAAGAGTCTCCAAACGTTTAAGAATTGTGAAACAATCGGCTACTGTTAATGAAGTAGAAGAGACATTAATGAAGAAAATACCCAAAGATAGATGGTCTAAAACACATCATCAATTAATTTTCTTCGGGCGCTATCACTGTACAGCAAGAAAACCAAAATGTAGTGAATGTCCATTGCTTTATATGTGTGCAGAAGGTCAAAAAAACACATAAGACTATTTTATGAAAACAATTATCAAACCGTATGTAAGTTAATAGCTAACATGCGGTTTTTTGGAACGAAATAGATAGTATATAAATAAATTATGTAAACTAGTATAAAACTAACCAAAAAATCAATCAGTGTCATGATTTTTTTGAGTCATACTTATCACATTTCATTTGACTATCAATAAGTATTCGTTGTATCAACAAATGCTAACTTAAATTTTTATAAACAATTCATATAAAATCATTTATCTACATGAATACTTAATAGATAGGACTAAACGAGTGGGGGACGTATATGGATAGACTTTTTAAAGATGAGTTAATAATTATTTTATCTAGGTTTACATAATATATATTATAAGAAGTAGTTAAAATGAGTTATCCTACAGACAGATGCTAGCTATAATCATTAAGTTAATACTAACTATTGATATAATCGTTAAATAAATTAAACTTTTGCAGCTGTTTGAAGGCTTAAGTTATTTAACGATTTATTTGCCAGTATCATTCAATCAACTAACTTTGAATAATTAATCAAAAATGTATCCTGTTAATTAAATGCTAGTATTAACTGATCTAATACCATTTTGTAACTAACCAATTAACTATTTTTCAAAAATCAATCAATTGATATTACATTAGTATTAACGTATTAACCTCATAAAAACTTAATATGAAATTGCATAACTAAGTGATATTTAACTAATAGTTATTAGCATTTCTTATCAAATCGTTTTTATTTATAGAATAATAATAACTAATTATCCATAAGTTAAAATCATCGATCATTTTATATGATTACATAAATATCAGCCGACTACATATGATCTATATGATTAAACAGGACTGTTTGAAAGCTCTTTTCATCTTTACAGAAAATGATAATATTCAATAAAGATGAATAAAAATTAAATAATATGAATATTATGGTTGATTAATTGGTATAGACCATATATAATGATACTATCTCCTACTCTATACATGAAAGGAATGATAAAATTGAATCGTGAACACGTTATGAATATGCTGCAAAACGAACTTGATCAAGCACCTGATTACCTTAAAGATTTCGTTCATCACAAACTAACACAAGAATTCTCTCCTCACACGATAAATGAATACTTAAAAAATTATCGGCTTTTTTTCAACTGGGCTCTTTCGGAGCACATATTGAGTGATTTATCCCCTGATTCTTTAGAAAGTTTAACCGCTTATAAAATGAATCTGTATAAATCTCACCTACTTTCTCGAGAAAAATATGGCACTCCTTCTGACACTTATAAAGGAACGTTGTCTAAACCGACAATTAAGCGACATTTAACGGCTTTAAAAGTATTGTTCCACTATTTAGCTACTAGTTATGATAACGCACAGGAACGCCCCTATTTGTCACACAATCCAATGAATGGCGTTGAAAATGTAAAAGAACAGCAAACATTACAAGCACGTGCAGATGCTATCGAAGAAAAATTGTTTTTAGGTAAAGAAACACATGATTATTTAGCGTTTATTGAAGAAGATTATCAGCATACGCTATCTCCTCAAGCCCTAAAATTTTTTAAGCGTGATAAAGAACGCGATGTTGCGATTAATGCACTAATTCTTGCTAGTGGTTTGAGACTTTCTGAAGTTGTTAATTTGAATTTAGAAGATGTTTCCTTTGAAAAAAATCGCTGCTATGTCACAAGAAAAGGTAATAAAAAAGACTCTGTAAGAATCGCTTCTTTTGGCATGGATTATTTAGCAAACTATATTAGCGTTAGAACCTTACGATATCCAAATACTAATGAAACCTCTGCTCTGTTTATTACTACATACAAAGGACAGTCCACAAGAATGAGTGGTAACGCTATTGAAAAGATGGTAGCCAAGTATTCTAAAGCTTTTAGAGTGGAAGTTTCTCCGCATAAGTTACGCCATACACTTGCCACGAATTTATTTAAATCATCCAAAGATTTATTATTAACCTCACAGCAACTCGGTCACTCTTCAGCCGGACAAACAACCGCACTTTACATTCATATCGATAACGATACGACAATGGACGCATTAAATTCATTATAAAAAATAGCAATGTCTAGTTAAATTAGACATTGCTATTTTTGTTTATAAGCAAAAGGCGTTCTAGTAAACCATTAATAACCGCTGAGTCTTCGTAATGTGCAGGCGTCTGTAGTAGCTGAATGGCTAGACCATATATTCCCCAACTGATGAAACTAGTAGTTATATTGCCGTTCTTTGACCTAGATTTAATAGCTGTTTCAATTATTTGGATTAGCAAATGCGACAAACTACTGTTTATTTGATTATATGATAGGGTGAACTCTTCTTTGATAATCTGATGAAGTTTCACGATATCATCAATTAGTTCCTGGTAAAAGGCAACATCCTCTTTGGTAGAACTACGCCACTTTTTTCAAGCGTATTTAAATAAACATATGATAACGTTTGCTCTAAAAGTGTCTGCTTATCTTCAAAATTCGCATAAAACGTTGAACGATTAACGCCTGCTTCTTTTGCAATATAAGCAATTGATAGTTGCTGCCAGTCGTATTTTTTTAATAAGATGAAACAGGTGGATCTAATTTTTTCTTTTGTTTTAATGATTCGTTTATCTATTTTATTGTTCATTTTAATTTTTTAGCTCCAAGTAACAAAAGATAACCAACAGATGTTGGTTATCTACGTCATTTTATAGTCTTAAATAGTGATTTAATGCTTTTAAACGTTTTTCTTGAAAAACTTATCATGCTTTTGTTTATTTTAATAACTTTCTGATAATTCTATCTTTCATCTCTGAATAAGGTGCATTCATTACGGATAAGGTTAGCCAAGTTTGTCGGTTTAGGACCGCTTTTTGATGCGTAAACGCTTCGTAAGAATAACGTCCATGGTAATGACCGATACCTGAATTTCCCACTCCGCCAAAAGGTAGATGAATATTGGCTAAATGTAAAATTGTGTCATTAACCGTTGCACCACCATAAGATAAGGTATTAAGTAGCAATTGCTGTTCTTTTTTGTCTTCAGTAAACGGGTAAAAAGCCAGTGGTTGTTCAAAGGATTGAACAAATTTGATAGCTTGATCTAAAGAATCATACGGCACAATCGGTAAAATCGGGCCGAAAATCTCCTCTTCCATACTCTTAGAAGATGTCATCATCTCTACACAAAGAATCGTTGGTTCAATAGATAAAGTATTCTCATCTACCTGTCCGCCATAAACAATAGCCTCTTGATCATTTTTTAATAGACTGTTTAGTCGTTGCCAAGCTGAATGATTAACGATTTTGCCGTAATCAGGATTTGTCATCGGAGTATCTCCATAAAAAACATGAATTGCTTCCTTTACATGTTCCATAAACTCAGGTAAACATTGACGATCGACTAGACAATAATCCGGTGCGACACAGGTTTGTCCCGTATTAATAAATTTCCCCCAGACAATGCGTCGTGCTGCATGTGACAACTTAGCATTCTGAGTAACGATTGCAGGACTCTTTCCCCCTAACTCTAAGGTAACAGGTGTTAATTGCTTACTAGCAGCTTCATAAACAATTCTTCCAACTTTCGGGCTACCGGTAAAAAATATTTTGTCAAAATGATGAGTTAAAACAAACGTATTCGCTTCAATACTACTTTCAAAAAAAGATAACAACCCCGGATCAAAATAACGACGGACACCTTCTATTAAGACTTGGTTAATCGTGGGCGTATATTCGGATAATGCTACTAATGCAGTATTTCCACCTGCTAAAGCACCAATAATAGGATCAAACGATAGCAAAATAGGATAGTTAAAGGCAGACATAATCAAACTATTTCCTAATGGTTCGGTTATAATGTGACTTGTTGCAGGAAAAAGGGTTAAAGGCGTTTTTACTCGTTTAGGTTTCATTAGTTTACGTAAGTGTTTAAACATGTAATGAATACTCTCATAGGTAATCCCAATTTCCGTTAAGTACGACTCGCTTGGATGCTTACCTAAATCACGTTTTAAGGCATTCATTATTTCCGGTTCCAAATCCTTTATCATCTTTTTTAATCTCTTTAAAGCGTCTATACGAGCCTCATAGGAACGTATACGCCCGTCTTGATAGTATAAGCGTTGTCTTTCTATTATTGATAATAATTCTGTTTCCATTGTCATCCCTCTATTTTCTTTAGCGATCATTTAACAATTAGTTCATTACGTTTCTTTTATATAAAAAAACATTCTGTCTCTTAATGATAACAGAATGTTTTTTATTTATGTAGTGAGATTATTTAAATGCTGCTTGAACATCGTCTAACATTAAACCAGTTGATTCAATGCCACCACCTGCTAAATACCAGACGTCAGAAGCTAGTGAAATGATTTTGTCATTTTTAGCAGCATTCGTTTGTGCTACTAACTCATTTTTAGAGATATTGTTATTTGTTTCATCTCCACCCACGACTTTAGTACGGTCAATAACGAATAAAATATCCGGGTTTGTTTCTAAAATATATTCATAGGATACTTGTTGTCCATGCGTAGATGCTTCAATATTTTCATCAGCTGCTTTAAAGCCAAACACATCATGTACAATACCAAAACGAGAACCTTTACCGTAAGCAGAAATAGCGCCTTCGTTTACTAATGTTACCAATGCTTTTTGATTTAATGCAGAGGCTTTTTCTTTTGTTTCGTTAATACGTGTTTCTAAAGCAGTTATCTCTTTGTCTGCTTTTTCTTCTTCACCAAAAATATTTGCTAGAGCATTAATATTATTCTTAGTTGATTCCCAAATATTAGAAGCATCTACTCCTAAATAAATCGTTGGCGCAATTTTCTCTAATTCTTCACGAAAATCTTCTTGGCGTCCTGAGATGATGATTAAATCAGGTTGGATAGCGTTGATTTTTTCCATATCTGGCTCTTTAATACCACCTGCAGAGTCTACGTTTGAAAAATCATCTTTTAAATATTCAGGTAAGCTTTGGTTTGGAACAGCTACTACTTTATCGCTTTTCCCTAATGCGTTGATCGTATCTAATGATCCCATATCAAATACAACCACTTTCTCTGGATTTTTATTGATTTCAACATCACCAAACTCAGTTTTTACCACAACTGTTGAAACTTCTTTATTTGATGATTCTGTTGGCGTAGACGTTTTGCCACAACCGGTAATTAAAAATAACCCCAATACTAATAAACTAAATAAAATTTTTCCTGTATTTTTCATTTTCTATATTCTCCCCTTAAAATAAGTGATTATTCGTTAAAATATAAACAGAAACGCTTACCCTCTAGTTCACAAACTCTAATATTCATATTGTATAGATCATCTAACACTTCTTTTTGGATGACTTTTTCTGTTGTATCGTGCAAATAGATACGGCCATCCTTCATTGCGATAATCTCATCAGCGTAACTTGCTGCAAAATTGATATCATGTAATACCATAATCACTGTTTTACCATGATGATCAACCAAATCACGTAACACTTTCATCATCTGTACGGCATAATTCATATCTAAATTATTAAGTGGCTCATCTAGCAAAATATATTCTGTGTCTTGTGCAAATACCATTGCGATAAACGCTCGTTGTAATTGTCCGCCAGAAAGCGTGTCGATATAGCGATCAGCTAAATCTTCTAAACCTAATTGGACAATA
Organism: Vagococcus xieshaowenii; assembly: GCF_004792515.1. Taxonomy (NCBI): domain Bacteria; kingdom Bacillati; phylum Bacillota; class Bacilli; order Lactobacillales; family Enterococcaceae; genus Vagococcus; species Vagococcus xieshaowenii. The sequence goes on from NZ_CP038865.1 coordinate 1,016,359, forward strand.
GCTTTATCTATGAAGACTTGATCTTCCTCTGTTAGGCGACCTTTAGAATAAGGGAAACGACCAAACGCTACTAACTCCTTAACCGTCAACTTCAAATTAATCATATTTGATTGTCTTAAAATAGCAATTTTCTTAGCAAGGGCCGTTTGGTTCCAATCATTAATTTCTTGTTGATCGATTAATACTTCCCCAGTATCTTTTTCAATCAAACGACTCATCATAGACAAAACCGTACTCTTACCTGCACCATTAGGACCGATAAAGGCGGTGAATTTCCCTTTAGAAATTTCAACATCAACCGCTTTAACAACTTGCTTAGTTCCAAACATTTTAGATAATTGACGAACAAGCATCTCTAGACACCTACTTTCTTTCTCTTAATAATTTCCCAACAAAATACACACCGCCAGTAAATTCAATAACAACGCTAAGTGTGGTGTTCCATTTAAACACTTGTTCTACTAAGAACTGACCACCAATTAATAGTAAAATAGCTAATAAACTACTACCTATAAACAATATACGATGTTTATAGGTGTTAAATAACTGATAAGAAATATTGGCCACAATAAACCCTAAGAAGGTGATAGGCCCTACTAGAGCGGTTGAAACGGCCACTAATAAACTAATCACAAACAATAATTGCCATTGAAAACGTCCCACATTAATGCCTAAGTTAGTCGCCACATCTTTTCCTAAATGTAAAACATCCATTTTCTTTGCCGATAACCACAAATACCCAGCACCTATCATTAAGAAAACAAACGCTAGAGTAAGTAACGTTGTATTGACGTTTGCAAAACTTGCAAACAGCTTCCCTTGTAACTTATCAAACTCATTAGGATCTAGTAAGACTTGTAGAAACGTGCTGACGCTTCCAAAAAGCGTTCCTAGAATCATACCTACCATTAATAATAGATACAAGTTATTGCCTTGTTTTTTTAATAAGAAATAAAACATCGACGTGCTCAAAACAATCATTAGCGAAACATTAACAACAAACATCACTAATTGATTTTCTAAAAGCGATAGCTTTGCTTGTTCTCCCATAAAGAAAAATAAACCTGTATGAATTAACGTGTATAACGAGTCAAATCCTAAAATGCTAGGCGTAAGAAAATGATTGTTGGCTAACGTTTGAAAACTAATAGTAGCAAAACTGGTCGCAATACCTACAAAAATAAACGCCAGTAATTTTTTTCCTCTGAAATTAAGTGCAAAACTCCAGTTACCATATGTGTTATAGGTTAAGAATAACAGGCTCATTAAGACCACTGCACTTATTAGACTTAGCCAAATGATTCTTTCTTTGGTTTTAGGCATGTGATTTCGTCCCCCTAACAAGTAGTCCAATAAAGGCTAAACTACCAATGATACCGACAATTAAACTCACCGGTACTTCGTAGGGTGGGATAATTGTTCTCGAAAGAATATCACAACCAATCAAGAATAAACTACCACATAACGCAGTGGGCCAAAGTGTTTTTTTCATTTGATCCCCCGCATATAACGACACCAGATTAGGAATAACAATTCCTAAAAAAGGTAAATTTCCTACTGTTACTAGTAACACCGAGCTAGCCAAGGACACAATGATTAAACCACCCATTTGAATCATTGTATAATTCATCCCAACACTCGTCGCAATATCTTTCCCCATTCCAGCAAGCGTAAATTGATACGCATAAAGACTTGCTATAATTAGTAATGGCACAGATAAATAAATCAATTCGTAACCATTTCGAGTAATTGTTGAGAAATTACCTTGCAACCACGAAGACATATTTTGGATAATTTCTAGTTGATAGGCAAAAAAGGTCACAATAGAACCAATGATATTACCAAACATCATCCCTATCAAAGGAACCATGACATTACTTTTTTGTGGTAAACGATTGATCAATTGAACAAATACCATCGTACCGATGAAGGCGAAGATAAAAGCAACAAAAGATCGCATAATACTAGAACTATTAGGAAAAAAAATCATCGCGATTAGGATACCTAAGCGAGCACTATCTGCTGTGCCTGCAGTTGTCGGTGAAACAAATTTATTTTGTGTTAGATGTTGCATGATCAACCCACACACACTAGCCGTTGCCCCAGCTATAACTAAACTCACTGTTCTAGGGATTCGAGTACTCCATAATACTAATTTCTGTGTTTCAGACAGATTAAATATATCTGTAAGAGGAATACTTTGTACACCTATGAACAATGAAGTGATGACTAATAATAGAAAGAACAAAGGTAATAAATATCTTTTCAAAGACCTACCTCCTATTTCTAATTGAGAATGATTTTCACTCTCACTAATCATTTTAAATCAATATTTCACAAATTACAACCTAAAGTTCACTTCTTTGAGCATATCTCTTGCAATTTAATCCATCGTTAATATTATGTCGGTTTTTTAATAAAAAAACTCCCACAAATTCATTCGCAATCGTTGAACTCGTGGAAGTATATCTATTATTATGATTATTTTTAAAAAGTTTACTTCTTATCATCAAAAATAAATTGTTTTTCTAAATCTTCTTTGATTAAATTTGCCAGTAAGTCTCGGCCCTCAACTGTTGGATGAACACCATCATTTTCCAGATAAGCTAACTTATCTGCAATATAGCTATGCCAATCAATTACATGAACCTCTTGATGTTTATTTGCAAACGAATCGATCACACGGTTGACTTGATCTTGCCAATTAAGTGGCACATAAGTATTCATTAGGGCTAAATGAGCGCCTGTTGTGGTGATTTGTTGATATAAATTAGCCAAGTCTTTCTCTTCAAAAGGACCATTAGTTCCTAATGACACAAGAACTAGCGTCTCCTGATTAAATTTATTAGCATATTGTTTCTTTAAAAGATCAGGTAAATCGATAAATTGACGACCAACTTCCCCATCGACACTAGCTTGGGGTAGAATGGCTTCAATATTGCTTTTTGATCCCAATAGGACAGAATCACCAATCATATAGATATGTTTAATCGGAACTTTTTTTATTGTTGTTTCCTTTTCTGATGGTTTTTTATCAGTTTTTTTCGAGACGTTTTCTGTAGACAGTGTTGATGATCTATCCACCATTTGATTAAAGAATGTTACCGTAAAGACCATCCCTAGTATAGTTATACCAATCAGAATTAGTTCAATAATTTTTGTTTTACTTTCTTTAATGGCATGATTAACGGATTTAAACCAATTTCCGCTATATTTTCTAATAGGCGTTTCAATGTATTTATAAGACATCTCTGCCAAAACGAACATAAGGATTGTTTGGAAAAACATCAACGTCCAGTGATAAACACCTGCAATTTTCATTGGCGTTGTTAAGACAATAATCGGATAGTGCCATAAATATAGACTATACGATCTCATACCAATCCATCTTAATAATGAATGAGAAAAGAGGCGATTTAATGTTGTCGCTGGATGAATAACAACTGCTAGTATTAACGTACTTGCAAGTGTTATTAGTAAAAAGCCACCTTGATATAGAAACGGCTGATATTCATTTCCCATTAAAACAAAAATTCCTATGATGACTAACATCAATGTACCTACACCATCAAAAGATCGTGTCATCTTCTTTGGCATTGTCACTTTCAAACGATTATACGGATAAATAAAGGCTAATAAACTTCCCATTAATAACGTAAAAATTCTTGAATCTGTTCCGTAATAAGCTCTGTTAATATCACCAGGACTATACCAACACATCATGCTTATAACGGACAAAATGACCGCTAGTAACAAAATAAAAGCACGACTTTTTTTCTTTGTTGGAGAATTATTATCCCCTATAAATAATAGAGGTAATAATAAATAAAATTGGGCTTCCACAGCTAAAGACCAGAGATGCTTTAGTGGCGCTGGATTAGCAAAAGTATCTGCATACGGTACTTTTTTGACTATGTACCACCAGTTACTCACCCCAAAGATACCCGCTAAATCATCGGTTAATACCGATTGAATATTTGTGGGTGATTTCACGAATACAAATAGTGTCACCAATAACATTAATGCTACTACTGCTGGATACAATCGCTTGACTCGTTTTATCCAAAATTCTTTTAGAGACAAAATTTCTTTATGTGATAATTTATATAATAATTGTCCGGTAATTAAATAACCTGAGAGGACAAAAAACATATCGACTCCTATGAAGCCCCCTTTAAACAATGGCATTCTAAAATGATACCCTATCACTAGTAGGATAGCTAAGGCGCGCAGCCCATCTAAACTTTTTATATATGATTTTTTTTTCTTCATGATTCATTTCCCTTTCAGGTCATTTTCTAAAACGATCCTTTATCATTGTAATACAACCGTAACATTACTGCAATATATTATCTTTATTTTTACAAACAAATGACAAATATTATTTATTGAAACATTAAAAAAAGACCCTTAATAAAGGGTCTTTTACTCATTTTATTATGTTTGTTCAAGATATTGTTGCCACAAAGCATCAAAATCATCCATACTTTTTACGTAATTGGTATAATCTTCCAAATAAGAGCTAATTTGGTGATAATCTTCAGAAGTCTTTGAAAAATTAATATCATCATGGATAGATCCTGCTAGTACCACTGATGGCGTAAGATCATAAGGATTTTTAACAGTTTGAACAAATTGATAAAAACTTTTACTTCTCATGCCACGCATCCTTTACAAACGTTTCTCTAGGTTGACTTGAGGCTTTATAACGACTCGGATCCTTCTTATAAAAATCTTGATGATACTCTTCTGCTTCATAAAAAGGTGCGATAGGTTTGATCTCTGTCACAATAGGACGATCAAATCGGCCACTTGCTTGTAGCTTATCCTTACTTGTTTGAGCGATTAGTCGCTCTTCCTCGTTTTGATAAAAGATTACTGGACGATAACTTGATCCTCTATCTTGAAATTGACCGAATGCATCTGTCGGATCAGTTTGTAGCCAGTAAATTTCAACCAATTCTGCATAACTAATAATAGCAGGGTCATAAGTGATCTCTACAGCTTCTGTATGTCCAGTTTCTCCTGAGCATACCTCTTCGTAGGTTGGGTTCTCAACATGTCCATCTGTATAACCTGAGATAACTGAATGAATACCTGGTTGTTGGTCAAACGGATGCACCATACACCAAAAGCATCCCCCAGCAAATATTGCTTTTGCTTGTGTCATGATTATTCCTCCTTACTTGCTGATTCGTTCACATCGAAATAAACACTTAAGCGAATTTCGTCATCAACTAAGTTTATTTTGTCAGCTTTAATACGGATATCATCTTCGATTACTAATTGATTCAAATGAAGAATGACTTGTCCGTCTTTTGATTTTACTTCAACCCACTCTGGTAAGTCCAATTTGGCGACTTGTTTTAATACTTGATTCATTGGAATACTCAAGCTTCCTACAGAAACATTTTTAGCTTCTAGTAGCACATTGCCATCACTCATGACAAATGGTTCAAAATATAAATAAAACTCAACTGGAAATCCTAGTAATTTAAACGTCCCATTTAACATCGCTTGATTTTCTAAATAAAAATCATATTTTACCGTTTTAGTACTTAAATATTTATCTAAGTAATGATTGATAATCCGATTAATGTCTTCTTTATTAGAAACTAATTGAAAACTTGGTTTATCATCAAAGATTACTTGGTCAACTTTATCCTTATAGACTTCTTCTCGGTTTTCACTAAGACGAACACCTACGAACACTGCCAAGCCAATAATAGTTGCTAATAAGGCAAGGAAAGCCATTTTCCAATAATTTGTTGATTTCACTGTTTGTTCTTGCTCATTCATTTGTTCCTTCATGTGTCTTATCTCCTTATTACTTCAGCTCTCCTGAAGTTTCAATAATCATCGCAAACTCATTTGCAATGATTTGATAGCCAAGGTTATTGGGGTGAAAATTATCAGCATCTGATAATAAATTATTGATACCATCATCTGTATTGGATGACTCTGAAGCTAATCCATCATAAATATTGTCGTTAATAGGGACAAAATAAGCTTTTTTACGCGTATTTAAGGTGGATTTAGCAGAACCATTCCAATTATCAACAATTTCTTGCATCGCATCTATCTCATTAAAACTCACATAAAAAGGATTATAGATTCCTAGTTGATAAATAGGTGCTTGATCATTATATTGTCGAATTAATTGATACAACTCATCTAGATCTTCCTGATATTCTTGGCTAGGTTTATCAAATGTTTCTACTGCTAAATTATTGAATAAATTCGATTTAATAACCTTCATTAAATCATTCCCTCCAGTAGTCAAGGTGATAATTGTAGCCTCTTTTAAATCATTTTGAATATCAGTTGAGCTATTGATTCGCTTAATAATCTGACGGGTCGTATTACCCGCTTTACCATAATTAACAGTACTAATGATTTTGTCTGGATATTTTTCCATTAAATTGGATTGTAGAAGCGGCACATAGCCCCCTTCATTAGTACTATCTCCTACCCCTTCTGTTAAAGAATCACCAATTGCAACAACAAAGACTTCCTTAACATCTTCTTGTTTAGGGATATTATTTTGCTCCATTCGATCTGCTGGTTTTCTTAACAATAAACTTCCAAAAATCAGCGGTAACACAAAGAAAATTGTACAGACTACTAATTCTTTAGTATGTTTTGAAAAAAACATTCACTCACTTCCTTATATAAACAGGGCGTGACAGTAAACCGTCACACCCTGCAATAGATTGTAAAAAATAATACAACTTACGCTGCGGTATCATTTTCACTATAAATCATAATAGCAAAAGCACCTGCACCGGTATGTGTTGCCACTAAAGGTGACGTATCTAATACGCTAATTTCTGCAGTAGGGAACAAATTAGTCAGCGCATTCTTGAATTTTTCAGCTGTTGCTAAACCATCAGCATGAGAGATGCCAATTTTTTTGACGTGTGTTAAATGTTTTAGTTGTGTTTCAGTTAAGTCATCAAACCATTTTTTAAATGTTTTGGTGCCACGGCCTTTCATCATTGTTTCTAGTCCCGTTGGCAACAATTGCATCACAGCCTTAATATTTAACATATTTGATAAAATTCCTGTCGCTCGACTTAATCGACCACCTTTAACCATATTATCTAGTGTGGCAATACCAATATATAATAAACTGTTACCCAAAGCTGATTCTGTCGCATCTAGCACTTCCTCTAATGTTGCACCTGTATTTGCAACTTCAGCAGCACGCTCACAAACAAAAGCAAGTGCTTGATCAATAAATTTAGTATCAAGAACTGTCACATTGGCTTGTGATAGTTGAGCAGCTTGTCTTGCAGCGTCCACTGTACCGCTTAATAAGCCTGTCATATGTAATGAAATGATGTCATAGCCTTCATTAGCTAATTTATCATATAGCTCTACAAATTCTCCAATTGGTGGTTGTGATGTTTTAGGCAATGCTCTAGCTGAACCCATCATATCCATAAACGCTTTACCATCTAAATCTGTGTCTTTATATATGACATCATCAATCATGACAGATAAAGAAATCACCTCGATACCCAAACGTTCTGCTTCTCCAGGTTGAAATTTTGCACTTGAATCGGTTACTACTTTAACTTTTTTCATTGAGACCAAACCACCCTTAATTATTTAAATAAATTACTTTTTTTAGTATTTGATGCTAATATTATATCATACAGATTGACTTTTTTAGTGGTAAAGGTATACTATTTTTTTAATAACCCATTAACTGTGTTATTTTTATAAAGGTTTAATGAAGTAAGAACGGAGGAATACATATGAGTCAAAGAAAATACGATATTGTCAATGAAGTATTTAACGCTATTACACATGGATTAGGGTGTTTGGCAGCAATTAGTGGCTTAATTTTTCTCTTAATTAAGGCTGTTTCTTTAGGTAAAATTTACATGTTTGCCTATTTAGTATTCGGTCTATGTTTAACGTTACTCTTTTTATCGTCAACTTTATTTCATAGTTTGATTTTTACAAAAGCACGAAATTTTTTTCAAATTATGGATCACTGTTCCATTTATTTATTGATTGCAGGCTCCTATACGCCTTATTGTTTATTAACTATTCAAGGCAAAAAGGGGTGGATACTTTTTAGCATCATTTGGCTACTGGCGATTGGTGGTGTCATCTATAAATCATTTTTCATTAACAAGAAGTGGAAATTTGATTTTGTTATTTACTTATTCATGGGGTGGCTATGTTTAGTCGCTTGTCGAGATTTATATGACGGATTAGGTTGGAATGGCATTCTATTATTAGTTCTTGGCGGTCTTAGCTATTCACTAGGAACCATTTTCTATGCACTACAAAATAAAAAATTCATGCATGTTGTGTGGCATCTCTTCGTATTAGCAGGTGCTGCCTTTATCTATTTTTCTATTTATCTTTATACTTAGACACAAAGACACGCCCTGTATCTCAACTGATACGGGGCGTGCTTTTATTTATGCTTCATAGCTTGTTTAATTGTTTGATTCACTAATTCTAATTGCGCATCAACGACTTCATAATTAGATAAATCTGTATATTCGGCAATTAAAGAAAGTTCTGTACATCCAAGGATAATCGTATCACATTGATAATCATTCTTCATTTTATCCAAAATCTGATAAAACAACGCTTTATTCATAAAGTTTTTTTCTTTAATATCACGATAAATTAAATTCATGACCTCTTTTTGTAAATGTTCATCTGGCGTAATAACTGACAATTGAGGATATCTAGCTAGAGCATCTTTATAAACACCCGTTTTGATAGTGCCACTAGTTGCTAACACACCGACATTAACGGCTTTCTTTTCAATGACCTGATCTACTGCAATTCTTGGCATATGTAGAATAGGAACCGTTGTAGCCTCTTGTAATTCATCAAAAAAACGATGGGCTGTATTACAAGTTAAAACAAAGAAATCAGGTGACATTAAACTAAATTGTTTAATATCTTCAATTAAAGTAATCGCAGGATTTTCTTCTGATTCCCCTAATAAATAAGCAGTTCTATCTGGAACAGTTGCATGATTAACCAATAAATAATCTAGATAATCTTGGTCTTTTTTTGCGGGCGTTTTTTCATTCAATAAGTGGACAAAGCTTTCGGTAGCCTTTGTGCCCATTCCCCCTAAGATAACAAAAAAGTTTTTCATTATGACTACCTCTTTTAGGACTATTTTTCAGTAAAATGTTCTTTATATCGTTTATTATATAATCTATAAATACGATTAACGAGCAAGTAACGTTTGAAATTCATATCTTCTTTATAGAACAACGTAGTACCGCATTGTTTATTCTTCATCATTTCTAGCGCTTTTGTTTTTTGATCAGAATCTTTCACGTATTTTTTTACGATTTTTTCAGGAACACCTAACCATAATTTGTTTCCTTTAGCGTATTCAACCTCTGTTAATTCTTTTTTAAGCACATAATCTTCTACGATATATTTAGCTAAATTATACCCCATTAATGTTACATAGTAGCTACTTCTACCTTGGCGTAAATTAATTTCAAATAACTTATACTCACCATCTCGTTCATCATATTTCATATCAAAATTAGCAAATCCTGTATACTCAATTTTTTCTAAGAACGATTGAATGTTTTGGTAAATTTTTTCATTATAATCGGGCATAATAGCGACATAATTACCTACTGCTTCAGGTGTAGGGTCTTCTAATAAAGGATTACCTAAACACATCATACGTACTTTATGATGTTGATCGACATAAGCATTTAATACACGCATATGACTATCATCACCAGGAATGAAATCTTGGCAAATCATTTCTCCTTGATAATTTGAAGCAAATATACGCTCAACGATTGTCATAAACTCTTGTTCATCTTTAAAAATAAAGGCTTTTTTCTTACCTTCAAATTTAGCATCTAACCACGCCACACTATCGGCTGGTTTTAATGCCACAGGGAAAGAAAAAGGAACATTGACTGCTTTGTTTGCGACGATATCTTTATTAATAATATACGTTGCAGGATAAGGTAAACCGTACTCTTCGCATGTTTCATAGAAGGTTACTTTATCCTCTAGTTGTTTTTGCAAGTCGGTATCAATCGTTGGACAAATAAACGTTTCTTCCAGTTCTGCTTTATTCATCGCAATTAACTCTGTATAGCCATCTCCACATGGAATCAAGAGATTAACTTTACCATTATTGGCGTAATGTTTTTTTTACTTCTCTCATGGCTTTAATAAATCCTTCAGGTTCATCGAATTTATCATGGGCATGAACATTGACAATATGACTGTATTTAGTTGGTGATAAATGCATCAAACTGTGGGCTTCAGATACAATCCCGTATTCTTCATGAAAGGCACGGGCCATCCCATAAACATTAATATCACTGCCTAATAAAATAACTGTAAATTTTTCTACAATTGCTGATTTATCCATTAATAACATCTTCCTTCGATATAAATTCCTCTACTATCTGTTTATCCCCTTGATAAGCGACTTTTTCTTTACCAATAATTTGGTATTTATCTGTCCCTTTACCCGCAATTACTACGACATCTTGTTCTGATGAATGAGTTAATGCGTAAAGAATTGCTTCTTTTCGATCTATAATAACATTAGTTATCACTTTTCCATCAATATGTTCTTTAATGGTTTCAGCGATATTTACAGGATTTTCTGTTCCTGGGTCATCACTGGTTAAGATAACTTGCTGAACATATTGATTAATTACTTTACCAAAATCCATGCGACGCTCGACACCTTTATCACCTGTACTACCGATTACTAACTTAATCATATGATTAGGATAACTAGTATGTACATGTGATAGTAAGTTATCTAAGCTCAAGTAATTATGAGCAAAATCGACATAAACCGGTGTTTGTTTAGTCATCAATTTTTCCATGCGCCCTGGAATCACGGTTTCTTCTAATCCAATACGGGCATTTTCCCCTTGATTATCCGTTACTAGTGAGCATGCTAGCAGGGCACTGGTTGCATTGCTTTGATTAAAGACACCTTCCACTCTAAGTGAATAATCACCTTCAAGCACCCATTCATTTGGTTGAATCGCGAACGAATGAAGATCGCGACTGATAAACGAAACATCGGCTTGTTTATTATTCTCTCCAAATGTTAGGACTTCTTTATTATTCGACTGACATTCTTGTAATAAAAAGTCACTATAATCACTATCTAAATTCAAAATAAATTGTTTTGAATGAGACATTAGCTGACGTTTACAATAAAAATAATCATCAAACGTTGGATGTTCAATTGGACTTATATGATCCGGTGAAATATTTAAAAATACACCTACATCATAAACCAACCCGTAGACACGATTTAATTTATACGCCTGTGAAGAAACTTCCATCACTAAATGTGTCATGCCATTATCAACTGCTTGTCGCATCATTTTATATAAAGGTAATGCTTCTTCCGTTGTTAGATTTGATTTAAAGTGCTCTCCATCACCTAAAAAAGTTTCTAATGTACTAAACAAGGCTGTTTTATTGTTGGTTACATGTTTTAAAATGCTGTAACAAAAATAAGCAGAGCTTGTTTTCCCTTTGGTTCCAGTATAGGCAATAATCTTAAGTTCATTTTGTGGCATACCATAAAAATTCATTGCGATGATAGCCATTGCTTTACGAATATCTGTCACAATGATACCCATTGTATTAGAGGGTACTTGTTCATAGACTAATTCTGAAACATAAACTTGTAAACCGTTTTGACAGGCATCCACTAAATATTCTTCCTTAAACATTAAACCTTTACAGAAAAACAAGGTCGACTGGCTCACTTCTCGGGAATCATAAGTAATATGTTCAATATCAAGTTGATAGTCAGTTGGAACATTATAGTGCCACCGCTTATCAATAATAATTTCTTTTAATAGTGCTTCTTTTTTTAATAGACCAATAATTTGTTGCATGCTTAACATAAGGATCCCCCTTTCATATCTGCATGACAGATATGAACTTTATAAACTTTTTACTCCCTTGAACTAGCATATCCTAATAGATAATTAGCTGTTCCAATATTAGTAGCTAGTGGGATATTATAAACGTCACACAAACGAATAAGAGCTGAAACATCTGGCTCATGAGGCTGAGCAGTAAGTGGATCTCTAAAAAAGATAACTAAATCCATTTTTTCATCCGAAATAAGCGCCCCAATCTGTTGATCTCCTCCCAACGGACCAGACTTAACACGGTGTACTTGTAATTGTGTATGATCAATAATTAATTGTCCTGTCGTCCCAGTGGCAAATAATTGATGTTTACAAAAAAAATCACGATGCTTTTTGGTGAATTCAATCATTAATTCTTTTTTCTTATCATGCGCAATTAAAGCAATATTCATATCCTTTTCTCCTCTTCAATGACTGTTTCTTTCCTAGTTTATCACATCTTTAATTTTTTCCAAATGCTTTGCTTGAAAAATCGTCAATAAAAGGGATAAGACATGATGTCTTATCCCTTTTATAAAATTTATGCGGTAAAAAACTATTTTTTTCGCTTAAATGTTTCAAATGAGTGTGGGTATTTGTTTTTTTCATCCACAACACCATCACTAACGTCAATCATCGACCATCTATCGAAATCAATATCTGGGATAAACACATTTCCTTCAAATGATTCATGAATGACTGTTCGATAGACAATATCACATAGTGGTAAAAATGCCTGATAAACTTTCGCTCCACCAGTAATAAAAACAATGCCTTCGTAATTTTTTTCATAGGCCACAACTTCATCAACTGAATGCATGACAATAACCCCTTCAGCTTCGTAATTTTCATCTGAAGTAAGAACGATTGTCTGACGATTTGGTAAAGGTTGCTTATTCATCCCTTCAAAAGTAGTTCTACCCATCACAATAGTATTATTTTCTGTTGTCGTTTTAAAAAATTGTAAGTCATTTGGCAGATACCATGGCATCTGATCATTATTCCCTATTAATCTGTTCTCATCTTGTGCCCATATAGCAGCAAACATAGTTTTTTCCTCCCTGAAGCCTTCCTAAACCGCGATTGGGGCTTTTATGGCTGGATGTGGTTCATAATTTTCAATGGTAATATCCTCCATCTCAAAATCAAAAACAGATTGTTTATCTGTGTTTAATTTCAATGTTGGAAATGGTCGAATTTCTCGTGTTAATTGTTCATTTACTTGATCAACGTGATTATTATAAATATGCGCATCACCTAATGTATGAACAAATTCTCCTACTTCTAAGCCTGTTTCATGCGCTATTAAATGCGTTAATAATGCATAGCTAGCAATATTAAACGGCACACCTAAGAAAATATCGCCACTTCTTTGATAAAGCTGGCAACTTAGTTTACCATCTGACACATAAAATTGGAAGAGGCTATGACATGGAGGTAAGGCCATTGTAGGAACATCTTCTGGGTTCCACGCAGAGACAATTAAACGTCGAGAATCTGGTGTGTGTTTGATCATATCAATAACTTCTTTAATTTGATCAATCGTTTCTCCTGTCTTTGTTTGCCAATGGCGCCATTGTGAACCATAGACATTTCCTAAATCACCATACGTTTGTGCAAAGGTGTCATCAGATAATATACGTTGGCAAAATGCGTCTTTTTCTACTAAATAAGCTTGATTAAATGCCTCATCTGAAACAGCACGCAAGCCAAAATCTGTCATGTCTGGTCCTTGATAATCCTCGCTCTTAACATAACGCTCAAATGCCCATTCATCCCAAATATGATTGTTATGCTCTAATAAAAAGCGAATATTCGTATCCCCTCTTAAAAACCATAGCAACTCACTTTTAATCAAACCAAATGGCACGCGTTTAGTTGTTAACAAAGGGAAACCCTTTTGCAAATCAAAGCGCATTTGATGTCCAAAAATGCTTTTTGTTCCAGTTCCCGTGCGGTCTGTTTTTTCTGTGCCACTTTCCATCACTTTTTGACATAAGTCTAAGTATGCTTGCTCCATGATTACTACTCCTTCTTATTAGATATATTCACTCAGGTATTCCCATCGTTCTAATTTTTCTTCAAGTGCTGCTTCTGTTTCTTGTAATTCTTTTTGAAGTTTTTGTAACGACGTAAAGTCGCTGTTTTGATGGTTCATTTCTTCTTGAAGTTCTTCCACTTTCCCTTCTAAAATAGCGATATCTTCTTCAATCGTGTCCCACTCTTTTTGTTCCATATAGGTTAATTTTTTCTTAGGTTTATTGATTACTTCAGCTGAAGTTGAATTTTCTAATGGTTTATTTTGAACGGTTACTTTTTCTTCTGAAAGCGTTTCTTGTGCTTTCATCAAGTATTCGCTCATTGAGCCATAATGTGATTTGATCACTGTTTTTCCTTCAAAAACTAAAAGTTTTTCCATTGTTTTATCTAAGAAGTAACGATCGTGACTGACCGCAATAACAGCACCACTAAATTCATTTAAATAATCTTCTAAAATAGTTAGCGTGTCAATATCTAAATCATTGGTTGGCTCATCAAGTATTAAAACATTGGGTTGACTAATTAATAATTTTAATAAGTATAAGCGTCTTTTTTCGCCACCTGATAATTTTCTAATAAGTGTACCATGTTGGCTTCTTGGAAACAAGAAGCGTTCCAACATATCTGTCACACTAATCTCTGACCCATCTGCTGTCTTAACTTGAGAAGCTACTTCGTGCATATATTGAATCATACGCATATCATCAGGAATAGCTTCATTTTGTTGCGTGTAATATGCAATTCTTACCGTCTCACCAATCTCAATGACGCCTTGATCAGGTTCTAGTCTTCCGACTAATAAGTTAAGCAACGTCGACTTACCCGCTCCATTCATCCCCGTAATACCTAAACGTTCATTAGTCGTAATTAATAATGAAAAATCACGAATTAACGGTTGATTCCCTAAAGAATAACTAACATGTTTAGCTTCAATTACTTTCTTACCTAATCGTTTTGTCGCGATACCTAAATCAATCGATCCTTGTTCTTTTACTTGATGTAAATTTTCTTTTAAATCTTCAAAACGCTCTTTACGCGCTTTTTGTTTAGTCCCTCTAGCTTGAACCCCTGCTCTTATCCAAGCTAGTTCTTGCTTAAATAATTGCTTACGTTTATATTCAGCGCCTCGTTCTTGCTCATCTCTAAGCGCTTTTTGTTCTAAATAGGTTTGATAATTACCACGATATTCATGAAGTTTGCCGAAGCTTAATTCAAAAATCCGATTGGTTACTTTGTCTAAGAAATAACGATCATGTGTCACAATAATGATTGCGCCTTTATATTGACTCAAATAAGATTCTAACCATTCAATCGTTTGATAATCTAGATGATTGGTAGGTTCATCTAGAATTAATAAATCTGCCTCTTGAATCAACGCTTGTGCTAAAGCTACACGCTTTTCTTGACCACCAGAAAGTTCTCCAATCTTTTTTGTAATATCGATAATACCCAGTTTATTCAAAATTGTTTTCGCTTCGGTATCTGCTGTCCAAGCGTCAGTAGCGTTCATCTTCTCTTCAGCTTTCGCGTATCGACGTTGGTTTGCTTCAGATAAACCATCTTCAGATAAAGCGGCCAGTGCTAATTCATATTCCCTAATTACGTTTAGTAAAGGCGATTCACCAGAAAAAATGGCTTCTGCTACCGTATCATTTACATTAAAATGACTGGTTTGTGATAAATAACTAATTTGATAATCATGTGGGTGTTTTAATTCCCCTTGGTCGCCTGTATCAAGTTCTGCGATGATATTTAATAGGCTTGTCTTTCCTGTACCGTTTACTCCGATTAATCCAATACGATCATTCGTATGAACTAAAAACGAAATATCATCAAATAATACTTTGTCCCCATACGTTTTTGTTAAGTTATCGACTCTAAGTTCCTTCATAACACCACCATCATTTCTTAAAAATTCACCTTATTTTACCAAAAATAACCATTAAAAACAAATAGGTCTAGACAATTTATTGAATCTAACTTTTTATTTTCAACAAACAATCAAAAAAAGCTTAACAATCATTTGTTGATTGTTAAGCTTTACTAAGCGATTATTAGATATCTTTTCCGTAAATTGAATCGACTGTTTCGTTAGGATCAATGACGATGTATAGATGATTATTTTTCCCTGCTTTAGTACTTTGGTAAACATTATCTAAACCTTCTTGTCCAGGAGTCGCTTTATCTTTATATGGGAAATAAACTAAATCTTCATCTTCATTATCAAACACAATACCCATTTTTTCAATGTCTTGATATTGTAAAGCACGTCCGAACATTCCTGATTCAAGTCCACCTTGATTAATATCATCTGTTAACACATGATCAGCTTCTTCAAAAATTTCAATCTTGATTCCTTCACATGGATTAATTTTTTGGAAATCACCACCGTTGATTCTACCAAAACTTGTTGTAATCTGACGAATCCATAAGTCTCCGATATTTTCACGTTCGATTGTCCAAGTTTCACCATTTCTGAAATAAAATTTTAAAGCGTTCATTTGTTTTGTCATATTGATCGACTCCTTCGCTTGTTTATATGTATATAATATCACAAACAAAACGAAAAGCAAGCTTTTTGTGAAAAATAACACAAAGATTATAATTTTTTCAAAAAAGATGATTGATCAACAATAACTCGTTTATGATTAGCGGTTCCTATCAATTCTTCCCCTTGAAAAGCAGCACATTCAAACGTCGCTTTTCTATCTGTTTTCTCTATAATATCTACCACTATATTAACCTTTTCACTAACTTTAGTTGGTTTCAAATGAGAAACTTCAATATGAACACCTACAGATGTCTCATTGTCTTGAAGCTCGTTTTCTAGCCATTCAAAACAAACATTCTCTATATAAGCAATCAACATTGGGGTTGCCAAGACTTGTAAGCCGCCTGATCCGACAAATTCAGCCGTTTCTTCCGGCTTGACAATAAACACTTTACTGATTTCCATTTACATTCCTCTCCTCCAAAAAGTTTAATAAAGATAATTTATTATTCTCAACCTGTCCAATTAATACAGCTTGTTCTAGCGTTTTCAACAGGCGTCCTAACCAAGGGCCTGGTTGTTGATTCAAATGAGCAATCAAATCACTACCTGTCACTGCCAAATCTTTTAGCCCGTGAATAGGCAATTCGTTGTATTTCTTTTTCGCTAAAGACACGTCATATGAAACGTTTAGTATCTTTAATACACGTTCTGTCATAAGGACTTGTTCTTCGTTTAATGGATATAAATGAGCCGTATCCCATTCATGTTCTAACCTAAAGGAAACAGAAGGAACTACTTTTTTACAATTATCGATAATCTTATTGGAAAGCTTCCATTTTTTTAAAAAGCTGGTCAATTCTTGTCCTTTTAAAGATAACTTATGGCAAAGAATAACCCAACTATCTTCTTCTGATTCAATTTCATATGGTGCTAATTCTATGAGACTTTTTAACATACCAGCTTGTTCATTTAAGCCTGGACAATATTGATACAACTCAGTTAAAACAAATGCTTCAATTCCTTTATTACGATTTTTACCAAGTAGTAACTTGATCCATTCTATATGTATACGTTCTACCGAAATATGTTGTAGTAACGGACTTAGCTCTTTAATGGCTTCAAACGTTTGCTCTTCTATACTGAAATCTAACTGGCTTGCAAAACGAACGGCACGCATCATTCGTAACGCATCTTCATTAAAGCGCTCATGTGCTAGTCCAACCGCTCTAATGATTCCTGCTTTAAGATCAGCTTCTCCATCAAAGAGATCAATAATATCACCTTTGGTATTCATGGCTAGCGCATTTATAGTAAAGTCACGACGTTTTAAATCTTCTTCTAAACTTCGTACAAAGACTACTTCATCAGGTCTACGATAATCTTGATAGTCAGATTCTGTTCTAAAGGTGGTGATTTCATATTCATTGCCTTCAGATAACACCAGAACGGTACCGTGTTCAATCCCAATATCAACCGTATGAGGGAATAGCGTTTTAACCTCTTCAGGAAAAGCACTCGTTGCAATATCAATATCATGAATCGGTTTATTTAACAAGACATCTCGAACGCTTCCTCCCACAAAATACGCTTCATATCCAGCTGCTTCAATTTGTTCCATAATAGGAATTGCCTCGATAAATTCTATAGGCATCTTTTCTTTAGTGATTTTCATTTGCTTCGTCCAACTTTCTAACATCTTGTTCATTTCTTTCAAAACGATGGCGATCTCTTTTACGATACTTCTTCATATTTTGATCAAAGGTTGAAGATAAATCTATTTCTAAGGCATTCGCCATAATTACTACCGAAACCAATAAATCCATCAATTCTTCGCTTATTTCACTGATTTCTTCATTCTTTTTCTTAGTAACATGACCTTCATGATACATCAATGATTTCGCAACCTCTCCAAGTTCCTCCGTCATTCTACCTAATAAAACAAGTGGAGGAAAATAGCCTTCTTTAAACTGTGAAATATACTCATCTAATGTTGCTTGAATTTCTTTAAGTGTCGGTTCTTTCATCATTTCCTCCTTGAAACTACCTCCCTAGTTTAACAAAAAAAAAACACATAATAAAGCGAATAAAAAGCTAAGACCTTATTTTGTCTTAGCTTTTGTTTTAGTATTCAAACATTCCGATAGTGACTCGAACCTTGCAATGTCACCTTGTTCAAGTGCAAGATCAATTGCCTCACGAAGTACTTGTTCATTAAAAGTAGCTTCAAGTTCATTTAATACCGTATGTCGTTCGCCTTTTGCTACTTGCTCATTCCAAGGCGCATACGGATTATCTTCTAAAACGCTTAGTAACGCTTCGTTTTTCCAACCCTCTTCAAAATTAAATTCTAAAAATAAATCAAACAATAAGTTAGAACGAATTTCATGAAAAATTTGTTCTCCATGTTCAAATACAAGCTGATGTTTAAACATTTGAAATGCCGGTTCTTTTTGCTTCAAATCTGAAAATTTAATTCCTCTAGGTGTCTTTTCGACGTGTTCAACGATTCTTACTTTCTTTAATACATTGTCATGTGTCACAATATAATTCAATAACCAATAAGCTTCTCTATCCTTAAATCGAATATTTTGAAGCACCCACGTTAAAAATAACTTTTTATCATCAGTAGGAATCATTTTACTCACTCCTTATTCTACCAATAAATGTTGTATCTCCATATCATCAGGGAAGTACTCTAGATATTGCTCTAAGACAACTTGTGCTTCGGCTAAATTGCCTTCTTCTCTTAAGAATAATCCATATTCTCTCAAAAAGTCTGGTTCATCGTCTAAGCCTTCGTAAGCACGGTGATACTGGATATTCGCATCTTCATATTGTTCTAACCCGTAATACGCCTGAGCAAGGCTCCAGTGCCCTTGTACGTTCATTAAGTCTTGTTGATCTTCTAATAATGCAACCACTTCTTCAAATTCTTCTTGCGCAATATATAAGTTACTTAATTTGATCAACGTTAGTTCTTTATCTTCTTCAATTTTTAAGGCATTAATCAAATATTCTTCTGCTTCATCTAATCGATGGTACTTATAAGCAAAATCTGATCCTAAATGATAAAGTGACACATCATAAGGATTTTCTTTCAACCCTGCTTTAATCATTGCGTCTGCTTCTTCGAGACGATTTTCGTCAATCAACGCACTCACCAGTGGTACATAGACATTAAGATACGTAGAACCTAACAAACGAATCTCTTCTAGTAAGGCAATAGCCTTTTCATTTTCACCAGTTTGAATATATAACAATGCCAATGAATGAAGCACATCATCCGAACGATTTTCTTTAAGTTCTTTTTCAAAAAGTTCAACAGCCTCATCAAACTCACCCATATGACTTAACGCAGTCGCTAATTGTTTAGGAATTCTTGTTTGAGCGAAGTCTTCAATTCCCAAGTTTGATAATTGTTTGTAGTAGTTAACTGCTTTAGCAAATTGATCAGTTTCTAGCGATAATTCAGCTAAAGCAAACAGAATAGTTGGCTCATTTGGCATTAATTGTAAAGCTTCTTTTAACTTAGCCTCTGCTGTTTCAGGGATTTGAATAGTAAAATACAAATCTGCTGCCACGAGCAAACTTGCCGGATATAATTCATCTTCCTTTGATACTTTGCTTAAATACTCCAACGCATCATCAATTTTATCCTCTTCAATTGCAATTTCTGCTAAGGAAATATACGTACTTGTTTCAACTTTATTGGTATCTAATAGGAAAATAAATATTTTTTTGGCTTCATCAATAAAACCCATTCTAAAAAGTTCATCACCTAATACGCCTAATAATTCATGATCATCAAATTTTAAGGCTTTTTCTAATAATAATTCCGCTTCAACGTAGTCGTTTTCTTGAATAGCGGCTAACATTTGTTCACTATATGTTGTCATTTCCTCACCTCTTATTGGCTATATTATACCTCATTTATAAGGAATATTCATTTAAATAGACTATAAATTAATACAAGCTTATTGTAAAAAACAAAAACCCCCACTAAAAACGACCATGAGCGTTTTTAGTGGGGGTTTAGGTAATTATTTAACAGCGTCTTTTAAAGCTTTACCTGGTTTAAATGCAGGAACTTTGCTTGCTGGAATGCTGATTTCTTCACCTGTTTGAGGGTTACGACCTTTGCGTTCTGCGCGGTCACGTACTTCAAAGTTACCAAAACCGATAACTTGTACTTTTTCACCTTCAGCTAGAAAATCTTGAACTGATGAAAATACTGCATCTACAGCTACTGTAGCGTCTTTCTTAGTTAAGTTTGTTTTCTCAACAACTTTTTCGATTAATTCTGCTTTGTTTGCCATGTCTATTATTCACCTCCGTAAATTTTAAAGTGTTGGACACTTATCGATAAAAAGATAATAAACACATAAGATAACAAATTGTTACCCATATCAAAGATAACATAGAAACCCTTTATTATCAAGGGTTTGGACTATTTAATTAAACTTTTTATTAAGGTAGATTAAAGTGAATCAAATTAAGTTATTTTCTACGTCTTGGAATGATGTGAATTGGTGTTCCTTCAAATGGAAACGCACGTCTAATTTGGTTTTCTAAGAATCTATTGTAAGAAAAATGCATTAATTCTTCTTCGTTCACAAAAACAACGAAAGTAGGAGGTTTTACTGCTACTTGTGTTGCATAGAAAATCTTCAAACGTTTCCCTTTATCTGTAGGCGTTGGGTTAATCGCAATCGCATCCATGATAATATCATTTAATACTGATGAAGAGACACGTAGATTTTGATTCATGCTGATTTGTTCAATCATTTCAGGCAACTTATTTAATCGTTGCTTTGTTTTAGCTGAAACAAAAATTAACGGGGCATAATCTAAGTATTTAAATTCTTGACGAATTTCGTCCTCAAATTCTTTCATTGTGTGCGTATCTTTTTCAATCGTATCCCACTTGTTAACAACAATCAAAATACCTTTACCGGCTTCATGAGCGAATCCAGCAATTCGTTTATCATATTCACGAATACCTTCTTCTGCATTAAGCACCATTAAAACAACGTCTGAGCGATCAATCGCACGCATTGCACGCATGACACTATATTTTTCAGTTGATTCGTATACTTTCCCACGTTTCCTCATACCTGCTGTATCAATCATTAAAAATTCTTGACCAGTATCCGATACAAATGATGTATCAATCGCATCACGTGTAGTACCCGCAACATCAGAAACAATCACACGTTCTTCACCTAAAATGGCATTAATAAGAGATGATTTCCCTACATTAGGACGACCAATTAAACTAAATTTAATTACCCCTTCATCTTCTTCCTCTTGCTCAGTATTAAAGTGTTTAACAGCTTCATCTAATACATCTCCAAGTCCAATACCATGACTTCCTGATACTGGATATGGATCACCTAATCCTAGTGAATAAAAATCATAAATATCTGCTCTCATTTCAGGATTATCTACTTTATTTACTGCCAAAATAACGGGTTTTGTTGAGCGTTGTAACATACGTGCAACAAGTTCGTCAGCGTCAGTCACGCCTTCACGTCCACTTGATACCATGATAATTACATCTGCTTCTTCCATCGCAATTTCAGCTTGATACTTGATTTGTTCCATGAAAGGCTCATCACCAAGATCGATACCACCCGTATCAATAATACTGAATTCTCTTCCTAACCATTCACCGACAGCATAAATTCTATCTCGAGTTACCCCCGGTGTGTCTTCTACGATGGAAATTCTTTCTCCAGCGATACGGTTAAACAATGTAGATTTCCCTACGTTAGGTCTACCTACAATTGCAATTGTTGGGTTTGCCATTAGCTTATCTCCTTCCATTTCGTCATACTTTCATAGTTTACCTAATTGAATCACGCAATTCAAGTAAATTATGTTATTATTTTGTGTTTAGCCTAAATAACACCTCATACGTCCATAATAAAAGGATGTGACAACGTCACATCCTTTTGCTTAAAAACGACTATTCTTCTTCAGAAAGTTCTAAATCTTTTCCAAGTAAATCACCTAAAGTAAAGCCTGAATCTTCCTCAGGTTCGTATACTTCAACGATTTCTTCTTCTACAATTGGTTCTTCTTTTTCTTCTAAAGCTTTAATGCTTAAAGCAATACGATGTTCTTCTGGTTTCACTTCTAACACTTTTACTTCTATTTCTTGACCTTCTGTTAAAACTTCATGCGGTGTCGCAATATGTTTATGTGAAATTTGTGAAATATGTACAAGACCTTCAACACCAGGAGCAATCTCAACAAAAGCACCAAAGCTTGTTAGACGTTTAACAACACCTGAAATAACTGATCCTACAACAAATTTTTCTGCAACATTTTCCCAAGGTCCAGGTTGTGTTTCTTTAATAGATAATGAAATTCTTTCATTATCGGCATCTACTGATAATACTTTCACGTCAACTTCATCGCCAACAGATAGCGCATCTTCAGGTTTTGCTACATGAGCATGTGAAATTTCAGATACGTGAACTAATCCGTCAATGCCACCTAAATCAACAAAAGCACCAAAATCAGTTAAACGAGCAACTTTCCCGTTCAACACAGCACCTTCAGTAATATCTGCTAGTAATTTATCTTTAAGTTCAGCTTTTTCAGCTTCAACAATCGCTTTGTGAGATAAAATCAAACGATTTTCTGATGGCTCAATTTCAATAATTTTAAATGTCATTGTTTTGCCTTTATAATCTGAAAAATCCGAAACATAGTGGTCTTCAACCATAGAAGCAGGCACGAATCCTCTAACACCCGCGTCAACTACTAAACCACCTTTTACAACATCTGTAATTGGCGCTTCGATAATACGGTCTGCTTTGAAATCTTCTTCGATATCAGCCCAGATTTTTTTAGCATCTAGACGACGTTTAGATAATAGATAGTTACCATTTTCTTTATCTTTACCGATTGTTGTAATAACAACTAAATCTAAAACATCTCCTACTGATATGATCTCGTTGATATCTTCTACAGGTAATGTTGATAATTCCTTAAGTGGAACTACCCCCTCAACGCCTGCTCCAATAATACCAACTAAAGCTTGTTTGTCTTCAATCTGTAAAACTTCTCCTTGGACAACATCTCCAATTTGTACCTCTTGTACACTATCTAGCGCATCTAACATTGAAGTATTTTCTACGTTTTCAAAACCAAATTCTGACATAACTTTTGACCTCCTTGCTAATCCATAGTCTAAAACTACTCTTACAAAACAATTTTAACGTATTGGATCAAGTAATTCTAGTAGAATAACTTATTTTTGATATAACTATTATATCACAAGATACGATTCAATGGTATTGACAACCTTTTCAATTGACATGCCAGTTGTATCGATTAGTTTGGCATCCTCTGCTTGAATTAACGGTGACACATCACGTGTCATATCTTTATGATCACGATCTGCAATTTCTTGTTTAAGTTTTTCAAAGTCAACATCCATCCCTTTGGCAAGGTTTTCTTTATAACGTCTTTCTGCACGTTCTTCAACACTCGCTACTAAGAAGATTTTTAATTCTGCATTTGGCATAACAGCTGTCCCTATATCACGGCCATCCATTACGACACCACCATTACGTCCTATTTCTTGTTGACGGGCCACTAAAATCTTTCTCACCTGTTCATGGGCAGAAACTTGCGATACATTATTTGTAACTAAGTCTTCACGAATCACTTCTGTTACATCTTCACCGTTCATCAGAACTGTTTGAGGGGCATCGTCATTAGATTGAAAACCTATTTCAATCGTCTCTAATAACTTAACAATTGCCTTCTCATCAGAAGGATTAATATTATTTTTCAACGTTGCGTATGTTATCACGCGGTACATTGCTCCTGTATCAACATAAACATAATTTAATTTTTTTGCTAATAATTTTGCTACTGTACTTTTTCCAGCTGAAGCTGGACCATCAATTGCAATACTAATTTTTTTGGTCATATTAAACACACTCCTATATTTTACCATAAATGAGGCTGTGACAACTTAATGTCACAGCCCCATATTTCTCATATAAATCAAAGTTAATATCAAATCAACTAATTATTTAGTTCTTAGCACTTGACCAGCTGATAATGGTGAATCTTGTGTTAAACCATTTAATTGCATTAATGTTTCCATTGAAACTCCTGCATTAATAGCTGCTCTGTAAATTCCTTCACCTGGTTGAACAGTGTACGTACCCGCTGCTCCTGCAGTTTCAGGTGTTGCTGGTGTTTCTACTTGTTGTTCTGCTTGGTTCTGTTCAACTTGTTGAGCAGCCTGTTGCTCTGCTGCCGCTTGTTGTTCTTGCTCAGCCTGTACTCTAGCCGCTTCTTCTTGTGCTTGTTTTTCAGCTGCTAATCTTTCAGCTTCAGCTTGTTCTTGTGCCTCTTTAGCTTTAGCTGCTTCTTCTTCAGACTTTTCTTTGTCTTCTTTTTCTTTTGCTACACTCTCAGAGTCAACTGTTTTTGTTTCTTTCGTTTTGCTGGCTTCTTCTGATGTAGAAGAAGCACTCGCTTTCGTACTTGACTCTGTTGTTTGAATAGCAATACCTGGTTCATTTTTTAATGATGACTCAGGTGTACGTGTTGCTTGCACAAAAATAAAAACAATCAGTAACACAATGGCTATTAATAATGCCAACAAGACTGTAATGAATCCCGCGTTCCCTTTAGAATTATTTTTTTTACCAGAACGAGAATATTCATCCTCTGACTCTGTATCATAAATAGGTTCTTCCCACGGCTCGCGTTTGTTATCGTTTTTATCCAAGAAAAACTCCTCCTTAAATACGTAGTTAACTATATCGTTATCCTATCCTAATAAATAGTACAACATTTTCAAAAAAAAATCTATGAATTAAACAGTTTCTTTATAATTTCTTGGGGTTTTAAGCCAATAATTGTGTTATTTTCATTTTTTGTCTGAAAATAATCGATTGGAAATGATTCGTTGTTTAATTCGTTACAATTATCACAACAAATATCTTGATGAGGAAACGCTGGTTCTTCAAAATAATCTGAGATTATTTGACGACGACATGTAGCGGTTGTTAAAAAAGTCATCATTTCCGACACTTGCAATTGTTTCTCAAGTAATCGTTGTTGAATACGTTGTTCTAATTCTTCCTTGCTGGATTGTTCGTTAGATTGATATTCTAACCATTTAACTTGAATATCTGAATAATTTTCTTTCGAAACATCTTTTAATGACGTTAATTGCGTAAATGTTTGCCATTCATTTTCTAATTCTTTTCTAAAATAGTGATGAATCCGTTGATCTTTTTCATCAAAAAGAACGACAGAAACCGATTGTTTACCATCTCTACCAGCCCTACCGGATTCTTGCACGAATGCTTCCAGACTATTAGGTAACTGATAATGAATTACATAACGTATATCCGCTTTGTCAACCCCCATTCCAAAAGCACTTGTCGCAACCAAACAATCCAATTGTCCTTTAATAAACTGTTCTTGCACATTAGCTCGTTCCACGCCGTTCATCCCACCATGATAATAAGCTATCTTAACTGACGTATTATCCTTCAAAAAACGATAAACCCCTTCAGCATCTTTTCTTGTTGTGCAATAAATCATTCCAGGGCCAGCGTATTGTTTAACAAACGATTCTAACCAGTCATTTTTATTGGTCGTTCCATTCGTTTCTTCTACATGATAATAAATATTGGGACGATTAACAGTTGTTTTTATTACATGCACTGGTTTATTTAAATATAATTTCTGCTCAATATCTTTTATCACGTGAGACGTCGCTGTAGCAGTTAATGCCAATACTCTAGGGCTGGATAACTGATGAATAACGGTATGTAATCGCTCATAATCCGGTCTAAAATCAATCCCCCATGTTGAGATACAATGAGCTTCGTCAACAACAAATAAAGAAATCGACAAACGTTTTAAACGATAGATTAATTCTTTATTCATCAACGATTCTGGCGTAACAAAAATAAATTTGTATGTTGCTAAACGTTCAAAAATCCACTGACGTTCCTCGGCAGATAATTGACCATTGATTGAAACGACACTTTTTTCACCCTGTTTTATCAACCGTCTAACTTGATCCTCCATCAAAGAAATAAGCGGAGAAACAATAATCGTCTGACCAGTAAGTAAATAGCTTGTCAGTTGATAACAGAGTGACTTACCGCTCCCAGTTGGAAGGATACTTAATACATGACGTGTAGAAATAATCGTTCGGATAGTTTCTTCTTGACCTTCTCTAAAGGTTTCAAAACCAAAGCGATGTCTTAACGTTTTAATAACTGGATCCATTTAACGTCATCTTCTTTCTGTATAGTTGATAAAGCCTCATTTCAAAATAAGTCAGCGGCACTTGTGCATTTTTTTCAATCACTTGAAATACCCACTCTTTTTCATTTGGAAATAGTTCATTGAGATGCAATAACTCGTCATAAAGTTCTTCATATAAGAAGTCTTCAAACGGGAACGCCTCATCGATAATAGCAAATTCTAACAAATGCTCATCCAATGTGCTCTGCTTAATCCTTCTTCTGTGCATTACTTCATTAACATCTCGTATTTCTTTATATAACGCATAACTTTGCGCCGCACTTTGATTATACGGATAGTGATAAATTAATTGATAAACACTTGCTAGAAGCGGTGTTTCTTTCATATTTAATTTCCCCATAATAAAATGATAACTATTACGATCGATTAATAGGGCTTCTAGTGGACTCATGTTTAGTTCATCACTTAATTGGGCCAATGTTTTCCCCGTCAATCCATGCCCACTAATTTGGGAAAAAAACAACGAAGACTCAAGAGAATCCTCTACTAGCCAATCTAAAACTGTTGTCAATTCAATCGATAAAGATTGCACCAACGCTGTTTTTGATTGCTTTTCTAGTTGCATTGCCAACCATTTTTTTACTAGCATTTGGCGAAAACCATTCAATTCAATCGGCAAGTAGTGCTTATTATGAAAAGATAACTCTGAGCTTACTTGTATCACAAGTAGTAAAACTGATTTGAACAACTCATCATTACGGCTATATTTAAACCCATTAATAGTAGATGTCGGAACGTTCATTTGATGTTGCTCCAAATAGGACTTACCTGAACGGGTGATCACCACTTTGTCATTACTTTCTAATAGTAATTGGTTACGCAATAATCGTTTAATTATTTGATTAAATTGATATTCTTGAAATTCAGGAAAAATCGCAAAATAAGGTAACGAATCGTATAGATAACCATACGATATTATTGAAATTGTTCGTTTACCTTTTAATAATTGATAGAGTGTTGAGGCTCTAACCTTGTTCCCGTGAGCAAATAGGGATAAAATAAAATCATCAATACTATATGTCATTGAAATACCTCTTTATAAGGGTGATAAGATGTTAACCAAAATTATACCAGAAAAATGCATTGCATGTGGACTATGCCAGTTAAAAGCACCAGATATTTTTGACTACACAGCTGATGGTATCGTCATTTTCCAAGAAGATGATCAATTATTAGAAAAAACCATCCCAAGTGAGTTAGAAGCACAATGTCTTGCTGCTTACAAAAAGTGTCCCACTCGTGCCATTATTATTGAAAAATTGCAAAAATAAAAGAAGAACGCTCATTAGCGTTCTTCTTTTATTATATACGAATTAGAAGTCTTTTCTTTTTTATTTAGCCATGGTGCAAGACTCTTATAGACAACAAAGAATAAACTGTTGACGATAACCCCTTTAATTAAATTAAAGGGCAATACCCCAAAGAATATATAGTCTGCCATTGTCCCCGGAAGAACAAAGCCAGCAAATTTAGCATACACAGGAAGTATGAAACTATAGTTAGCAATTGCCATAACAACCGTTGAAATTAACACACCCACAATTAACCCCGTCATCAAACCAACCGATGTATGTTTTTTCTTATAAATAAGATACACAGGAATACTTAATGCAATCGAAGCTAAAAAACTAGCCAGATCACCGATCATATTAGGAATGCTAAAACCTGTTGATAACAAATGCAATATTGATCGTAACACAGCAACACCAATACCTGCAAGCGGCCCTAAAATGAATGTCCCTAATAAAATAGGAATCTCACTAAAATCCACTCTCATAAATGAAACAGCTGGTAAAACGGGAAATGCAAAAAACATTAACACAAATGAAACTGCGGCCAGCATGGCGATAATCACCATACCTTGTACTTTACTCTTTTTCAAACTGAAACCCTCCTAGAAGGATCCATCTTCACTGAACTGCAAAGACTATTTTCAAACAAAAAAACTATTTTTCTACATAAGGGCAGAAAAATAGCGAATTATCTTATTTGAAAGCTAGTCAAATAAGCTCAATCCTCTTTATACCAGACTATACTGTCGGTTTTGGAATTTCACCAAATCAGCCATTCTAGCAAGCTAGAACAGGTCGTGGACTATAACCACCGGTCGGGAATTACACCCTGCCCCTGAAGACGAACCTTTATTTAATTTTTACGACTTAATTCTAACATGAAAACAACGACAATACAATATGTTCACGTTAAAAAAACATCATATAAAAGACTAATCGTTTTTATCTAAATTCATTAAATCTTTGACTTCTCTTGGTGTTAAGCGACGATATTGTCCTGGCGCTAATCCTTTAAGATCTAAATTACCATAACGTTCACGTTTTAATTTTACAACCGGATAACCAATCGCTTCCATCATTTTTTTAACTTGGTGATTACGACCTTCGTGAATAGTTAGCTCAACAATTGCTGTTTGATTCGCTTTATCACGTGATAAAACCATGATTTTGGCAGGCGCTGTTTTGCGTCCTTCAATACGAATTCCTTTTTCGATTTTTTGTAAATCTTTTTGCGTAGGAATTCCTTTTAATTTAGCTACATATATTTTATCTACCTCATAGCTTGGATGCGTTAATTTATTGGTGAATTCTCCATCATTGGTTAATAATAACAGACCTGATGTATCGTAATCTAAGCGTCCAACTGGGAAAATACGTTCATGTACACCTGGTAAAAAGTCCGTCACTACCGTACGATCTTTATCATCTGATACGGTTGAAACAACCCCTCTTGGTTTGTATAGCATGAAATAAACATTTTCTTCACGTGTTAATGGGATTCCATTAACCTCGATAACATCTTTCTTGGTAACTTTAACTCCCATTTCCGTT
This sequence comes from Vagococcus xieshaowenii, assembly GCF_004792515.1. Taxonomy (NCBI): domain Bacteria; kingdom Bacillati; phylum Bacillota; class Bacilli; order Lactobacillales; family Enterococcaceae; genus Vagococcus; species Vagococcus xieshaowenii. Next base: position 1,045,977 of record NZ_CP038865.1, read on the forward strand.
ACTTTTTTACCATTAACGGTTACTTTACCTTGTGCAATTAATTCCTCTGATTTTCTTCTCGAAGCAACACCGCTTTGAGCTAGAAATTTCTGTAATCTAACTTCTTCCATATTTGTTTTATCATCCTTTCGCGAGATCTACTCGCTAATTTCGTCTTGTTGTTCATTTAAATAGTCGGTTAAATCATGTGAGTCAAACGCATCTTGATCATTGAGTTCTTCTTTTAATTTATCAAAAAACAAATCAGTCGGCATATCATCTGCAAATTCTTTTTCCATTTCATCGATGGATGGTAATTGATCAAGTGACTCTAACCCAAAATAATTCATAAAATAGTTCGTTGTGCCGTATAAAATTGGACGACCCGGTCCATCCATACGCCCACGTTCTTCAATTAAATTACGCGCCAACAACTTTTGTAAAGACCCTGACGATTGAACGCCACGGATATCATCAATTTCTACACGCGTAATGGGTTGTTTATAGGCGATAATTGATAAAGATTCAAGCGCTGCTTGTGATAGATTATGTGACAGCGAAGACTGGGCATAGGTTTTAAGCAAATCAGCCATTTCTTTTTTTGTTGTTAACACATAATGGGTACCTACTTCTAATATATTAAGCGCACATTGAGCATCTGCTAAATACTTTTGAGATAATTGTTCTATTTCTTCATAAATAACATTAGTTGGTTGGTGGGTATAGTAGGCCAATTCATCGATGGAAATGCCCTCTTGCCCAACGACAAATAATAACGCTTCTATTTTGCTTTGTAAAGACATCATTTTTGTTACTCCACCTCTTCTATACTTGTTTGAAATAATACTATTGGAGCATAGGGTTCTACTTGTTTAGCAATGATTGTTTTTTTCTTTATCAATTCTAGCATTGCCATAAAAGTTGTCACAATTTCACTTTTGCTAAATGTAATGAATAGAGACTCAAACGATAAACCTTTATGAGATGTAGAGACTTCATTTAATTTTGATTCAATCCAGTTCATCTGTTCTTCTATAGAATTTTTATCCGGTCTAATCGTTGTTTCTTGTGTCATTTTATGTTTACGTCTTTCTAAAATATCATGAAAAGCAAAAAATAAATCAATCGTAGTTACTTGATCTGGTTCTAATTCAGGGATTTCTTCTTGATAGTGATCCAAATCCATGGGCTCTTTAGAATAATAGTCGCCTCTTTGATGTTCTTTTTCTTTCAATACCCCTGCTGCATATTTAAATTTCCTATATTCCAATAATTGTGCGACCAATGCTTCACGTGGATCTTCTTCTTCATCCATTAATAATTCATCATCCATCATTAGTTCTTGCTTTGGCAATAGCATTTTACTTTTAATAGACATAAGTGTTGCTGCCATCACCATGTATTCCCCAGCTACTTCCAGCTGAAGCTCTTTCATCGAATGAATAAACTTCATGTATTGTGAAGTAATCTCCGCAATTGGAATATCATAAACATCCACTTCTAAGGTTTTTATCAAATGCAATAGTAGATCTAGAGGTCCTTCAAATACCTCTAATTTTAAATTTAATTCCGTCATTTCCGACACCTTTCATGCATGATTAACTTATGTATTATAGCATACTAACTAGCTGAACGTGTAATGATTTATGCACGAGGAAAATATTGCTTATAGACTTCTGCCATTCGTTTCTTCGTAATGTGCGTGTAAATTTGTGTCGTTGAAATATCTGAATGACCTAATAGCTCTTGAACCACTCTTAAATCTGCTCCATTTTCTAATAGATGTGTAGCAAAACTATGGCGTAGTGTATGAGGTGTTACCTCACTTTTTATACCCGTTTGAACCACATACTGTTTTAAATTCTTCCATATCCCTTGTCGTGTGAATCCTCCACCTCGGTGATTTAAAAACAAAATATCTGTTGGCTTTCTGGCATCTGCAAGTAAAGGACGTGCTTCATCTAGATAGGTCGTGATCCATTTAATAGCGTGATCACCTAACGGAATAATCCGCTCCTTATCGCCTTTACCAATCGTTTGAATTAAGCCTAACGATAAATGTAAATCATCCAATTTCAAGGTGATTAACTCTGTCACACGTAAGCCAGTTGCATACATCACTTCAAAAATAGCACGGTCACGTATACCTAAAATAGATTGTGTATCAGGAGCATTGATAATTTTTTCCACTTCTTCCAAAGACAATGTTTTTGGCAACGTGCGACCCTTTTTAGGTGTTTCGACATATTGCATAGGATCATGATCTGTTAGCCTCTCAATTCTTAAAAACTGATGGAACTTTCTCAAAGTAGAAACCATTCTGATACTTGTGGCAGCAGACTTTCCTTCATCATTTAACTTTTTTAAAAAGGCAAGAACATGATAACGATCAACTGATTGCCACTCCTCAATAGCTTCTTCTTCTAAAAAAGTTGCGTATTGCATTAAATCTCTAGTATAGCTCTCAATACTATTTTTGGATAATCCTCTCTCAACTTTTAAATGATGTAGATACTCTTCGATTACTTGTTTCATACTAACCTCCTTGTTTTAACCGTATATATATTATGTAAACTATTATACCAAAACTAAAAAGGAGATGAAACACGTTTCATCTCCTTTTTAGTTACTTTCTATTATGATTGACACTTATGGCAAATACCATGAAACGTCAATCGATGATCCGTTACGCGAAAACGAAAATCTCGTTCAACAGTTTTTTCTACTTCTAATAACAAATCATCTTCTATTTCTTGAATATCACCACATTCTAAACAAAGTAAATGATGATGAAAGTGCTTCGCCCCTTCTTTTCTCAAATCGTAGCGTGCAACACCGTCAGTAAAACTAATTTTATCAATAATTTTCAGTTCCGTTAGCATCTCTAACGTACGGTAAACAGTTGCTAAACCTATATCTGGACTTTTTAATTTAACTAATAAATAAATTTCTTCTGCTGTTAAATGGTCTTTTTCATTCTCAATTAGCACTTGAACAGTGGCTTCTCGTTGAGGTGTTAGTTTATAGCCACCTTCATGTAATTGTTTACGAATAGATTCTAGTTGTGTTTCTGTCATTCTAACACCTCTTATTTATAATAATTATTATTTATCACAAAAAATCAGACAAACTATTTATAATGATTATAAAATAGTTTGTCTGATTAAGCAAGAATTCTATTGGGTTCGACAGTTTTTATCGACTTTCATACTATAAAACATTGATAAAACACCTAAAACCATAACAACAACCCCAAACGCTAACATTGTTTTAACGCCATAATGAGTGATAATTTGTCCACCTACGAAACTTCCCACGACATTACCAAATGTAAGAGCCGCCATTACAAACGATTGCCCTTTAACATTATCTTTTTCATCCATTATCAGATTAATATAGTGAGCATAAGCCGGCGTAATTAAAGCAAATGAGAACATTTGCAGTAATTGGACAGGAATAATTTGCGTAAAACTTCCAGCTATTAAATACAACACACTTCTAATTAGGAAAAAGACCACTGAAATTAGCAATAAATTTCTAACATTAAATTTCTTTTCTAGCCACTGAAAGCCAAACATCACTGGAATTTCTACGGCACTTGCGATGGCGATTGCATAACCAATTTGACTTTGTCCCCCGTTAACACTACTAATAATTTGTGGTAAAAAGACATTGACTAAATTATGAAAGGTAAACACTAAGGCAATCGCAATAATTAATGGCAATAAGCTAGGATAACGTTTTAATAGACGATTACTACTCTTACTATCATCTAACTTATTAACTACCATTTCTTTAGGCACTTCCTCAATCTTTGGAAGCGCGAACAATAAACTCAATAATAAAAGAGATGCCAATATGGTCACTATTGGAATTGTCAGACTTGAGTGCTTAGCCAACCACCCACCTAAAAGAAATGATGTAAGAGCATACGCTCCGGACCCAATCCCTCTAGTCACCGAAAACGATACATGATATCCAGCATTATCATATTCATAAACTAAACTAGTCATTAACGGTTGAATATTGTAGAGTAATATCACCGCTATGCAATATAACGTCCCAATCACCAGATTAGATTCATGGAATAACATAAGCAATATATTAATAAGCGCCATTAAACACGTACTACCAACAATCATCCTTTTCAATGTCAATTTAGGGATTTTTTCTATTATAAATCCGGACCCAAATTGAACAAAAACCGAAATAAAACAAGCTACAGCAATAATTGTCCCTACTTCTCCATCGTTAATGCCCCTATCTAACATATAAACCGTAGCAAATCCACTAACACTACAAAAAATTATCCAGTACAATCCTTGAATAACACTCATGATACCAAAAACTGATTTATTTTTACCTAACAAAACGTTCCCCTCCCAAAAAAAGAGGATGTGAAACATAGCTTCACACCCTTTATCTCAAAGTTTATTATTTATCGCTAGTTGTTTCTGTTGCTTCTTCAAGTAAAATAGTAAAACCATTTTCTTGTTTAATTTTTCTAGCTTTCAATAAACTACCTAATGCACGTTTAAATTGTGCTTTGCTTATCGCAAACATTTCTTTAATTTCCTCTGGTGTTGATTTGTCCGTATAAGGGATTTTACCATCACGAGATTGACGTAGGAAAGTCAAAATCATATTCGCATCGTCAGAAATTACTTCATGCGCACGTGGTTTAAGTGAGATATTAAGCATGCCATCTGGTCTGATACCAATAACACGACCCGTTACTTTTTCTCCAAGTCTTGGTTCATTAAAACGTTCAGACGGATGGATAAAGGCTAAGTGATAGTCTTCGGTTAAAACAAACGTCCCAACAACTTTCACACGGTAAACCGTCCCTATAACATCCTTATTATGCATCTCTTCAGTTGCTGGACGACTCATCGCTGCAACCAACTCTTCATCGGCTAGTTCCGCCCATAAGCGATCTTTATCATCTGTACGCAACGTGACATATAAACGATCATCTTTTTTCGGCCATAATTCTTTCATTGCTGGCAATTCATCTGAAGATAACGCAATATCTTTATCTTTAAGACCAATGTCTACAAACGCACCCAAGTCACGGCGTGTGCCAACAACATCTACAAAGCCATATTTTCCTTTAACGATTTCAGGAATTTGCGTTGTTAATGCGCCTTCACTTTTTTGATTTAAATAAGCAAATCCTTCAACTGCTTCACCTAATGCGTGTTCGCCTTCTGATTTGGCTAATTTAAACGTGTAACCATTTTTCTGGACAAAATATGATATATCGTTTTCATCGATAATCAAGCCTGTCCATACAGTCCCTAATAAGTCTTTCATACATTTCACTCGATTCTATTATGTTTATTTACGCTTTATTATATCATAATCCCTGTACCGAAACACAAATTAGCAAAAAATAAAAAGAGTTTGCACTAAAATTTAGCACAAACTCCAAAAGTTTTAAGACATTTATTATAAAACACTCATAATAATGAAATTTAAGATAAATAAAGCTGTGATTACCCAAACAATAGGTGCCACTTCTTTCATTCTTCCTTTGATTACTTTTAGAATCACGTAGAAAATGAAACCAACCGCAATTCCATAAGAAATACTAAATGATAATCCCATAAAGATTGAAGCGAAAAATGCTGGAATTGCTTCGTCTAAGTTATCCCAATTAATTTCTTTAAATGAGCTTAACATCATAATACCTACAACGATTAAAACTGGTGCCGTTGCTTGAGCAGGAACAATTGAAATTAATGGAGCAAATAAACTACTCAAAGCGAATAAGACAGCAACTACCACAGACGTTAATCCTGTACGTCCACCCGCCCCAATACCGGCAGCACTTTCTACAAACGTCGTTGTATTAGACGTACCAAACACAGCACCAATTGATGTTGCAATGGCATCTGCAAATAACGCACGATCCATCTTAGATTTCATTCCAGTACTGTTTTCAAGTGCTGCTTCATCTTCAGCACTGAAAATACCTGTTTTTCGTCCAGTCCCAATAAATGTGCCGATTGTATCAAAGGTATCTGATAAACTAAACGCTAAAATGGTCATTAACACTAACGGAATACGTTGTGCATTCTCAAATAGACTTGGTAATCCTTCTGAACCAAACGCCGCACCAAACGTTGTGCCTAACTCTTTAATTGAGCTACCTAACGAATTGTTTTTGAAATCAATAGCTGATAAATCAACCACACCCATAAAAATACCGATAATCGTTGTCCCAATGATTGAAATTAAAATACCACCTTTAACATCAAGAGCCACTAAGATAATCGTTAACACTAAACCAATCACTGCTAAAATCATTCCTGGGCTATTAAACATCGCTAAGCCGGGAACAATCCCACCATTAACTGTAACGTTAACAGCTTGATCGCCATCTACAATTGAACTTGTAATAGAGCCAGCATCACCTGAGAACGTTAATAAATTAGCACTTTTCAACCCTGCATAGGCAACAAAGATACCGATACCTCCACCGATGGCATGTTGTAAACTTTCAGGAATTGCTTTGATAATCATTTTTCTTATTTTTGTTACTGTAATTAAAATATTAATAATTCCACATAAAAATACCATTCCTAATGCTTGTTGCCAAGAATAGCCTAAACCAAATACGACAGTAAATGTAAAGAATGCATTAAGCCCCATACCTGGTGCTTGCGCGTAAGGAACGTTTGCAAATAATCCCATTACTAATGTTCCGATAATTGAAGAAATAATTGTTGCTAAAAATACTGCCTGAAATGGCATGCCAGACTGCGATAAAATATTAGGATTTACAAATAAAATGTAGCTCATAGCAAAAAACGTAGTAAATCCAGCTATTACCTCTCTTGAGACTGTTGTACCATTTTCTTTCAGTTTAAAAAACTTATCCATTATGATTCCCCTTTTATGTTTTTTACGAACAATTAACCCTTCTGATTTAATATTGTTCATATTTAATGAATAAATTAATTATATGAATAAAATAAACAAAATGCAACACTTTTGTGAACTTTATCTATATACATTATGATTAATGTTCGTGTTTAGACGTTTAATTATTAAACGGATAGGTAGTTAGCGTGCAAAACATTATATTTCTAATCTATTCTTCTCTAAAATCTTCCTCATCTCTAACAAATCGTCCATTCATACAAAAAACAATTATTGAGCGTTTTTTGATTGATTTATTTTATATTAGGGTGTACGATATTAACAGATTTAGGCAAACCTAAAAAAAAGGAGGGTTTTTATGTCCGCTACTCAATCAACCAAAAATAATCCACCACATAAAAGCTTAAGTGAGATTAATCAATCTATTGACGTTCCAACAGACAAAAGTTTTTTCAAAAATCTATTAGCTTTTTCAGGTCCTGGTGCCTTAGTGGCAGTTGGCTACATGGATCCTGGAAACTGGATTACGTCTATTGGAGGAGGCGCAAAATACGGTTACTTACTACTTTCAATTATTTTATTATCTAGTTTAATTGCCATGTTATTACAATATATGTCTGCAAAATTAGGCATTGTGACACAAATGGACTTAGCTCAAGCTACTCAACATCTTACCGGTAAGAAAATGTCATTCTTCTTATGGATAATTGCAGAGTTAGCGATTATGGCAACTGATATCGCTGAAGTTATAGGTGGTGCTATCGCACTTAATTTGTTGTTCGGAATACCTTTGTTATACGGCGTTCTTTTAACTGTTTTTGATGTATTTATTCTTTTGTTTTTAATGAAGTTAGGGTTCAGAAAGATTGAAGCAATCGTTGTTTTATTAATTGGCGTCATTTTATTTGTCTTTCTTTACGAAGTTATTATCGCACAACCAAATGTTCCTGATATCTTCAAAGGATTCATGCCACAAAAGCAAGTTTTACATCCAGGCGAGTTAACCATGTCACTAGGGATTATTGGTGCAACGGTTATGCCACATAATTTATATCTACATTCTTCCATTTCTCAATCACGAAAAATTGATGCGTCTAATAAACAAGAAGTCGCTAAAGCCGTTAAGTTTGCAACTTGGGATTCAAATATCCAATTGTCAGCTGCTTTCTTTGTTAATTGTTTGTTATTAATTCTTGGTGGGGCATTGTTCTTCGGGAATGGAGAAGGCTTAGGAACATTCTCAAGTTTATACAATGCGTTACAAGATCCTAATTATGCCGGTAGTGTGGCTAGTCCCTTATTAAGCACCTTGTTCGCTGTGGCATTACTTGCTTCAGGACAAAACTCTACTATAACTGGAACACTAACTGGACAAATTGTAATGGAAGGTTTCATTCATTTAAAAATACCTTCATGGGTGAGACGCTTAGTGACACGATTAATATCTGTTATCCCTGTCATCATTTGTGCTTATATTTTTGGAGATAATGAAGCGGCTTTAGATAACCTATTAATATACTCTCAAGTACTCTTAAGTATCGCCTTACCTATTGCTATGGTTCCGCTAGTATACTTTACTAGCTCTGAAAAAATAATGGGGGCACAATTCAAAAATAAAAAATGGGTAGCTATATTAGGTTGGGTAGCCACTGTCTCCCTATGTGTACTAAACATCCAATTAATTATCCAAACACTTTTCCCATAATAAAAAGCCTCATCAATTCTTCACAAGAAAAATTGATGAGGCTTTTTTAAAACCTTCTATTTAATTGCTTAGCAACAATTCTTGTTAGATTAATCGATAACGCTGCCATGATTAATGTTACGAGATTTATAGAACCTATTGTCGGTATTTTTTTTATAATAGCTTGCTTATATAAAAATTCTTGTACCATTGGCATAATAGCTAAAACGATGATACCTGTATAATGATAAATAATTTGGTGTTTGATTTTTCTTAAAATTTTTTTAGTTTTTTTGTAAATAACAGGTAATACGATCGTAAGAACCAATGTAAAGACCACCAACACCCAGTATTCTTTTACTATATCCATGATTAAAGTGATTATTTCTTGTTTGTTACGCATGATTGTGTCATCCTCATATCTTTTTATTCGTGCTTTCTTATAATAATTCAAAACAAATAAAAAAACAAATAACCCAAAAAGCAGGTTATTTGTTAATCATATAGATTTTTTCAACTTCATTTTTTATCAGCTCATTTAATTTCTTTATAAATAACGGAAAACTTTTTTGATTAATTAATTGTTGAACTGCTTGTTTTTCTGATAAAATACCGAACAATAAATGGAAATAATCATTTAGTTCGTATTGTTGCTCTTGATTGATGGCCAATAATAGAACAAGTACTACACAGTCTTCTTCCCATTTAATGCCTCGAGACGAACAATCATACCAAACCGAGATTTTAGTCTCCTTAGCATCTCGATTTAATGAATGTGGCATGGCCACATTTTGGATAATCGACGGTGAGATGGCTTCTTTATCATTAAGCGATTGAATAAATGAAGGGCAAACAATACCTTCTCTTAAAAAATCTTTCCCCATTTTGTCAATTAACCTATCCTTATGATTAATCGATAAACCTTGATAAAAAAATGTCTCATCAAAAAATTGATACGTCAGCTCTTGATAATAATCAATTTTACGCTTAATTCTTAAAGCCACAATTTTCTTTTCAATTTTTTGGATATCTAATTCCGTAATAAAAAGGGAAACATTTACAACTTCTTGATGATCAGTTCCTTTATACGGAATTGTAGAAACAATAATATCGGTATCTAATAGGTCGTTTATTTCTGAGTAGGCATCTACTAATTGATTAACGGCTATTTTATCACCATAATAATACTCTAATTTTCTAATTAATTTATTTTCTAAATGCTGATAAGAAATTGATGGTGATACAATACCTATTGTAACAGGCTCAAATTCGACTTCTTCTTCTAAAAAAACACCGAATAAAATAGATAAAAATAATAATTCCTCTTCCGGTATATCAAGGCCAATTTCATTTTTGAGCTTATTTCCTACATACAACGCTAAATCGTAGACAAGTAGATCTTTAGTATTCATTAAATTTAGCATTGGATTGTCGATTAATTCGCCTTTATTTATCCGTTCAATTAGACCATATACATGTAAAATAAAACGAGATCGAAAACCATCCATCATAAAATTAATCCCATAAACTAAATGAATATCTTTTAAAATACCATCCATTCGCTGAAGAAATGATGGCTCAATAACTTCATCTAAAATTCTCAATTCATGCGGATTAATAGTATTGCCAACAATTAATAGACTCAAGTTATCAATCTCGGCTTGCGAATACTTAAAGGAAAAAGCGAGTGAAAGTTCTTCCATAATTTCGACAGATAATTGATAACCAGTAGATTCTCTATTAACTGGTTTATTGGTTGTTAGTAACGAACAGTTTCTTTGCAATCGACTGATCGTTATCACTAAATAACGAATTAATTGCCCCATAACAAAATCAACCGTTACTAGATGACGGCGATTAAACGTTGTTTGAACAATTTGGCGAAGTATGTCTACTTCATCATCCGTTAATAAATCTTGATTTTTGAAAAAGGATGAGATAACATCGCAGCCTTCTTCTTCAAATATTTCTTTCATTAATTTCCTGATTTGTATTTCTTCGCCTGATAATTTTATGATATTGTTATTTTTTTTGATCTGCAACTCATTTTTATAAAAATAGTGTACCACGCTTTTTAAATCGTTCTTTAAAGTAGCTTCTGAGACGTTCATCTCTTCTAATACAATATCCCAATTAATCCCTTCAGGAGTCAATAAAATCTGTCTAATCAATAATTTTCTACGCTCCACAAAGTTATTCGCGGGTGAATCCAAATAGTGAAACATCACAGCTTCATAATAACTTTTTTTTAATAAGTAGCCTTTAGAACTCGATATGATAACTGGCGTTTCAAAATGTTGATTGATTCTACTGACATAGTTACGAATAGTACGAGTTGAAACAGCCATTTTTTTTGAGAGCACGGATGAAGAAATAGGTATAGAACTCTTCCTTAATTCTTCTACTAATTGAAACTCCTTCATCGAATATACCCTCCTAAACCATTATTAGTGATACCTTGATTTTACTCATTATGTTACCTTATGTAAAATGATACAATTAGATAACTATAATGCTTCATTAATCTTCTAATAAAGGAATAAGCTGTTGCATACTTTTAAAATCTTGCTCAATTGCCGATAACATATTCAATACAATTGCGCTATAGTTTTTTTCTTCTGAGGACAACTCATTTAACATCGTTATTTTTTTGCTAGAAACTAATATTGCTTGATATAAATCATGTTCTGCTTCATTCAAATAACGATAAGCGTCATCAAAATCTTTATCTAACGCACTGTCTAACGATTGATTAATTTTCTCCCTAATATCACCAATCATTAGAACTAAACGAACGGTATAATCTTCTATATATTCATTAACTGCTAATTTCATACTATTTCCTCCCCTGAAATCAATGATCTTCTCCCTAAATCAACCAATATAAATCTTTTTTACTTGTTAAACGATGCCCTCTTTTTAACTACTTGTTACAAACTATTCAATAAAACTATGTAAATAATCATCAACAATTAATACTTATAGTTTATAAGTTCTACTTCATATGTACAACTCAACTCTTTCCTATCAAATAGGAAAGTTATGTTATATATAATTAAATATTCATTATTTAAACAAGAGAATCCCATTAACCACCCGTTATTTAATACACGTTATAAAAACACGATACACAAAAAAAGACTGCTAAAGCAGTCTTTTTTTGTGCTTACTCTTTTAGTTGATTCAACTAATTTTCAGCCAGTACAGTATTAAAAGGGAGTTGTCAAAATATATAGACATGGGAGGATGGCCCATAATCTATTTGACGCTCAAGAAACAAAAATTGGGGGTAATTGATTTCTTGATTTTTAACTTTGAGAGATTACTTGCTTGGCCATAAAACGATTCATTAACTTTCTAGCACCTCATCTGCTATCAAATTGAAACCTTTTAAAATAACACAAGTTCCTCTAACTGCCTTTATCATACTACAAATCAGCATATATCCCCAAATTATACGTCACAAATAAATCAAAATATAAAAAAATTCATAATCACATCATTAATAGACGTTAGATAATACTACACGTCATGATATTTCATTATTGATGCTAATGGTGCACTCATGCTTTCTCTTACTAATCCATTCTTTTTGCTCTTTTTTTAAGTTAGCGCAGACTAACTCAAAGGACTTCGTTAATAATTGCCCTAACACCTCATCAGCAATTTCATCTTGATCTAATAGGATGGTATTCCAATGTTTTTTATTCAGATGGAAGCCTGGTGTAACAATAGTTGGATATAGTTCTCGCCATTCTTCGTTTTGCTCTGGTATATTTTTTAACGATATAGAACTAGTTGTGGTTGCTTCTGGGGACATTAAGCCAAACATCTTACCAAAAATATCGAAATAATAAACGTTCCAATCCTCACGTAAATAGACTTTGGCATAGGGAAGATGAGTTACCTGTCTGATTAAATAGTCCATCCTTTGTTGCACAGTCATAAATAGCCCCCTCACTTTCTGAATACTCTAATCTATTCTATCAGAACTATTTGTTTAAATACCAAATAAATAACTGATTAATTGCCTGTCGTTAAACTCACATGATGCGCATGTTTAATTGATTCAAGTAATGCCTCATTTAATAGTAGATCTAAAGCTGTCCGTGCTAGCAATTCCGCTGCAATACTAATAGAAGCTAGTCCTTTTTCACTTTTAGCTGCGATTTTGAATTCTTCAGAATGCCCCGCAATATACTCATCTGAAATAGAGATAGTTGGTTGAATGGTAGGAATCACTTGACTAACATTTCCTACATCTGATGAACCTAAACTAGTTGTTGCTTCTAAATCAATTTCTGATGTAGCGATATTAAGATCTTTCATATGTCTTAAAAAAACATCGTCAAACACTGGTGTGACAATAGTATCATCTACTGAATTTTGGAATAAGCCAAATTCATAACTAGCGCCTGTAGCCAGTGCCGCCCCTTTTACAATATTTTCAACTTTTTGATACACCTCATTGAGCATTTGTCGATTGGTAGCTCTCAAATAAAAACGACCGGCAGCAAAATCAGGGACGACATTAGCAGCCACACCACCAGCTGTTATAATACCATGAATATTAACATCTTTTGGCAAGTGAAGTCGTAAAGCATTAATACTATTAAAGACTTGTATTAACGCTTCTAGTGCATTAATTCCTTGTTCCGGTGCCCCTGCGGCGTGTGAGGCCTTTCCATAAAACTTAATGTCAACCGGATCATTGGCCAAACTAGTCGTTGTACGACCATACTTATGAGCTGGATGAGCACATAATGCAACATCGACATCATTGAATAACCCCTCTCTTACAAAACTTCCTTTAGCAGAACCATTTTCACCACCCTCTTCACCTGGGGTTCCATAAACACGAATTTCGCCCCCCACCTCATCAATTACTTCTTTTAGGGCTGTGGCGGCTAAAATAGAATAAACACCAAATAAATTATGACCACATGCATGTCCAATCCCTGGTAAAGCATCATACTCTGCTAAAAACACTAAAATAGGGCCGGATTTCTTTGATACATAGCGACCAATAAAACCGGTACGATGTCCCGCTACTTCAGCTTCTACAGAAAAGTCCTCCTTCATCAAGACTTTCATTAAACGATCAGATGAATAAAACTCATCATTACTTACTTCGGGATGATCATGGATATCAAGAGCAACCTCTTGATATTCTTTCAGTCGTATTTGGATCGCGTTCTTTATTCTGTCATGATAATTCATCATTATTTTTCTCTCCTTTTGTTTATTTATTGGGATAAAACTCTTTATTATATTCAGACCAATAAAAAAAGCGTCCTCGAGCAAATAACTAATCATTTGCTCGAGGACGCTTTTGCGTGTTACCACCTCTAATTTGAACGGCTCTCACGAACACGCTCCTCTTCAAGTATCATTATACTCTTGCATTCATAACGGTTGCTACCGCTAGTCCTTTGTAGTTGAAAACTAAGACTAGAAAGCTCATTGGCCATTTTCCATGATGTTTACTTTGCTTCTTTACAGCTACCGAAGCTCTCTGTTAAAGTTACTATCATGTACTCACCCGTTCATTGCTTTACATATTTAATCAATATTTTTATAATCTAACATTAATTATTCTAATCTTATTTTAATTAATTGTCAACTAGTTAAAATAAAACCGTCATGCCTAAACATGACGGTTTTATTATTACTGTTGAAATAATATATCGCTTGTAATTTTAGTCAATTGTTCAATAATTTGTTTACCTTCAGCCATGGTTTGATCATGATTCGTAAACACCGCAATTAAATACTTTTTATCACCATTCATGACCTGTCCGATACTGTTAATGACACAATCATTAGTATCAGTTAACCACCCATTTTTTAAAGCAACGTGACTAGATCCTGCCCCAACACCCCAAGCTTGATCGATATCTACTTCAGACATTAATTTTTGAATGTATTCTCTTTCTGAATCAATTAAGTAATCTGATGGCATAAATACATTTTTTAATAATTTGATTTGATCTTTTGCTGTAGTTGTTGTTTGCCCCCAATGATAATTATACGTAGAATCGTTCATTTCTAATGTATCAAATAAAGCTTGGATTGATGTTGCTTTATCTAAATAATTATCGATTAAATAGGTTGTCGCGTTATTATCACTGCTTTTGATCATGTTTTCTGCACTTTTTATTTCAAGTTCTGATAATTCAGTTTGTTCTTCCTGATGTTTATGTAATAGTGCCGTTAATACAGAAACTTTGATAACACTTGCGGTAGGAATTAAAGGCTGTTCGTGTTGATTCGTATATTGAAATTCCTGATTGGATTGCATGTCATAGACAGCAATATCAATAACCGGTGATTTATCCTTTGCGTATTCTTTCCATAGATTAATTAGCTGGTTAGATAAATCTTTTTGTTTTTGTTCTTTGTCTTGTCGTTCTTTTTCTTTCTTTTGCTGTGCTAACACTTTGGGATCAGGCTTATCTTTATTTTTATATGCCGTCATATAGTCTGAAACCTTAGCATCTAATCGCTCTGTTGCATGGACGCCCAGTTCTCCCAAAAGAATAACCGCGACAATTGTACCTGTCCACAAGAATATCTGCGCTCTTCTTTTTTGATGATTATTAAGTCTTTTTAAGTTTTTCTCTTTGTACAAATAACTCATAAAAAATAAACATATTGCAATAAACAACCACCAATATCTAAGAAAGGCAACCATTCCTACTACTATCCCCAAAAAAAGCATCATGTATTTTGTCTTATTCATTTATCAACTCACCCAACCATTATTTTATCATTTACATACTCGTCTATAATGATTGTAATATATGAGGGTAACCGTATCAACACGTTCACAAAAATGTTATATTAAATTCACAAAATATTCATATTTTATAAATTAGGTTTACATAATTATTTTATAGGAATATACATGCACATCGTATGATTCTGAATATCTTTATAACTATACCATTCAAGAATAGGGCGGCTAACATCCCGTTCTATCGTTCCCCCTCCCGAAAAAACTGTAGACCAAAAGCTAGTAATAGCTTCCTCTGTATGAGCTAATTCAATTACTTGATATTTCCCACCTGAAATACGTCGTTTATCAAAACCTTCCTCCAATAAACGATCATCTTTTTGACTAAGTTTCACTCCTACATCATACCTAAGCAACGCTGGTTCTATTTGGATGGGATCATCTAATGCTATGCCAATTAATACAGACGTTTCATCAAGATAATGCTTCCTTATCAACGTCTGTTTTACGTCTTCCATTAAGTAATGATTTTCTGTTCCATAGTGTCCTATTCGACGTTTATAGTAACTATCAAAATCTTCTAATTCTATATAGCTCATGTTGTCATCTCCCTTATTATTTGGTTGATGCCGGCTCAACACATTCAGAATAATCTATACTAAAATGAAATACAATAGAAAAAACATCCAATTACCATACGATATGTATAATGACAGGATGTTTTAAATAAATTAAGAATTGATTTACCAAAAGCCACTTACTTCTCTCTTAGTGGTTGTTTTGTAACTGAATTGTTTTACGATTACTTGAATCTTTAGAGTACTAAAACTCTTCTGTTGTGTCATACACGTAAACTTTTGTTTTACGATTACTTGAATCTTTAGAGTACTAAAACTAATACTAAGATTATGTCGATTGCACAAGTGTTTTACGATTACTTGAATCTTTAGAGTACTAAAACCATATTTACCTATAATTTTGTGCTTTTCTTGTTTTACGATTACTTGAATCTTTAGAGTACTAAAACTTAAGCGTTCGTTTGAACTCATAACCAACTGTTTTACGATTACTTGAATCTTTAGAGTACTAAAACAATATGAGCATTTACTTAATAACAAATGACGTTTTACGATTACTTGAATCTTTAGAGTACTAAAACAAAGCGCTATGTGGACGCTAGGCGCTACATGTTTTACGATTACTTGAATCTTTAGAGTACTAAAACTACCAGTTGCAGCATCACGAACGTACAAATGTTTTACGATTACTTGAATCTTTAGAGTACTAAAACGAAGTCAATGTTGATTATCTGCATAAATTGGTTTTACGATTACTTGAATCTTTAGAGTACTAAAACTGATTTGAACCTTGCTAAACCTTACTAAAAGTTTTACGATTACTTGAATCTTTAGAGTACTAAAACCATTTGCTTTTACAATCATTTTCTCGCCGAGTTTTACGATTACTTGAATCTTTAGAGTACTAAAACGAAAGTGGCTATCAAACTCACATAGAAATTGTTTTACGATTACTTGAATCTTTAGAGTACTAAAACCAGTTTCGAAAGCACCGCCACCAATATTAGGTTTTACGATTACTTGAATCTTTAGAGTACTAAAACAATCTTCAAAGATACGATCAATCGTTTCTTGTTTTACGATTACTTGAATCTTTAGAGTACTAAAACTACTTTCACGCCAACCGAAATAATTCAATGGTTTTACGATTACTTGAATCTTTAGAGTACTAAAACGTCGGTTTCGTATCTTTTTGGATAACTCCTGTTTTACGATTACTTGAATCTTTAGAGTACTAAAACGCTTTTCTATGTTCTTCCCAATATTTAGAAGTTTTACGATTACTTGAATCTTTAGAGTACTAAAACACTCGTCAAACGCTTGTGACTTGTTTGCTTGTTTTACGATTACTTGAATCTTTAGAGTACTAAAACTAGAATTATTTTTTGAACAGCCGGTCATTAGTTTTACGATTACTTGAATCTTTAGAGTACTAAAACAAGTCATGATTGGTTTAGCAGCAGTTGCTCGTTTTACGATTACTTGAATCTTTAGAGTACTAAAACAGCTTTCAAGACCGCCGTACAGAGCGCAATGTTTTACGATTACTTGAATCTTTAGAGTACTAAAACCTCAAATCCGTCGAAATGCGATTGTAGTATTAATTTAATTCTATAATGTTCGCCTTAAATTATCAATTAAATATTTAATTTCTGGTTCAGATAAGCTAGTTGTATAAAGATAATCATTATTTACGATACCTAACAACTTGTTTAACACTATTAGACTGACTAAATATTGACTATTAATATTCGGAATATCGAAACTCCCAATATAACCAAGCCATTTATTACCTGTCTCAAAAAAATCTTCATATTCAATATATTTAGAAGGATAATTGAACTTCAATCTTTCATACAAAAATTCTAAATCATTTACTTCAAACTTCACGTCATTTAAAATAGTTATATTAGAATTTTCATCCAAAGATAAATATTCTACATCAGAATGTATCATCATAAAATAAAAATTAGGAAATTCATCTGACAATGAACTCATCAATCTGTATAGTTCTAAATATTGCTTTTTAGATAAGAAATTCGGACTATCTTTAACAACTAATAAGATTCTGTCTCCCGAATTAGATAATGAATATTTTATTAAATTGATAAATACTTTTATTATCGTTATTTTATCAAAATAGGAAATATTTCTCTGATCAATTTCATCATAATAATTAATCGTAGTATTCTTTTTCAAATAATCAATCATCAACTTCTTAGAAAATTCAAGATCCATTTCAATAGAATTAAAAATATTTTCCTTAAGATATTTTTCAAAAAGGAATAGAATACTTTTACTAGCAGTATCGATTTGATTTGAAATCTCTGTGATATTTATGTCACTATTTAAGAAGTTATCAAAAATTTCGTCTAGTATTTTTTTATTTCCTAACTCAAGCTCCTTATAAATTTCTTCCATAGAGCCATAGGAAAAAAAATTGAATCGAGATTTAGAGATTAACTCGTTGTTTTCTTGAATCCAAGGCTCTTCCATACCAAAGTCTCTCAAAACCAATTCATCATACTTCTTTTTATTAAAAAATAATCCTAATACTTTTTGAATTTTTTTTATTTTATCAACATTTTGCCCAATTATTTGATTTTTTTGTCCAACTTCGATTTCAACGGTCTCTGAATGATCTAACTTTATCTTCCAAATCACTCAATCACAACCAATCTCTTATCACCAATAACTTCCTCTTGTTGACTTTTCTTTCCAACTAGAAACGTCATATCTTCATACTGCTTTTCCGTTACCATCATCAACCTTACTTCACCGTTTGGAGGCAAATATTTAGTTAGTAGTGCTTCATACTTCATAGCAAAACTCCTGTTGGGACACGTTCGTACATAAACTGAAAATTGAATCATCTGGAACCCATTGGCTAATAATGATTTACGAAAAATCCGATAATATCTTAAATCAGCCTTTGTTTCTGTTGGTAAATCGAAAAAACACATCAATCTCATAGCCGTATACCTCATTTAAATACGCTTTCTAAACTTAATAAATCAAAATTTTTTAGATTAATTTCTTTATTATCAATCATTATGTTTACAAATTTCTGAACATACTTTTCCATAATGGTTGACAATAATGTATTATTACCGTTATACACTAAACGTTGATTAAGTAAATCAATTAGAGCACGTCTATCATCCGCAGTAAGATATTCCCTCCCATTCATATACTTCACTGTCCAAGCATCCACGATAGGACGAAATGGCTC
This sequence comes from Vagococcus xieshaowenii, assembly GCF_004792515.1. NCBI lineage: Bacteria > Bacillati > Bacillota > Bacilli > Lactobacillales > Enterococcaceae > Vagococcus > Vagococcus xieshaowenii. Next base: position 1,065,074 of record NZ_CP038865.1, read on the forward strand.
AATCAAATCATCCACTAAATTAAATTGATTATATTCACTTTTGTGAAATACTCCTAAAGCGGGGATTAATCCATAACCTGTAACTAATCTTGCCATATAAGAACGTAATATAGTATAGCCGTAATTTAACGCTCCGTTTACAATAAAGTCATCTGAACGACGATTAAATTCTAATCCAAAAAGGGTGTTGAAATATACTTTAGCCGCATGACCTTCTCGATTGCTAGAATCACCTAACTTTACTTCATTTTTTAACTTATCAAGCACCGCTATTCTTTCTTCATCACAGCCGTATCCCACTAACACTTGCTTCTGGTTTTCAATTTTCAAGCTAATTATTTCCTTCCAAATATTATCTTTCATTTCTTCTGTCCATTTTGCCTGTTTTTGAACAATTTTACTTGACCTTGAATGAGATAAAAATGGGTGATAAACACCTACAGGTAGATAATTTTTATCACAAAAAATGACTGAAATTGAATAATCAGCACATTTAGCCAATAACCTACTAGTGATTTTAGTTCGAACACTTTCTATGACAATCATAGAAATATCAGAAAGAGGAATTACGAAATCACTTTCTGAACAAATAATGTGTAAATTATCGAGCTTTAACTTTAATTCTTCTGAGTCTTTTATTAAGACTACTCGCCAGGTCAAATTACCACACTCCTTTCATTAATAAACAAAAAAACTTCTCTTGCCTAAACAAGAGAAGTAAATTCGGGATTTCCCCTTATTTTAGTAGGTTCTAAAAATTCAAGTAATCGTAAAAATTTTTTAACCTAATCACTAGTGATATGAGCGTCCTCACAATTAGATTATATCATCCGTATATTGAACGAGCAACTAAAAAATTAAACTTAAGTCTTCTTTTTTTACATGATAGATATTACCTAATATGTCCGTTCTTAATTTTTCAATAACTAAATTTTCCTTAGAAATTCCTTTTAATAATTGTCGACCTGCAGATTTTCCTAATTTTTCTAATCCCGTATCATCACCTTTTTCAAATAATGCTTTATGATAAGGTTTTAACTCAACATATCCTCTTTTTTGTGGCATCGTTCTAGATAAAAATCTAAAAATGTTGGTTTCACCATTTTCTGTATCTGTAATTCTGATAATATCATTTTTATATAACGAAAAGACAAATTCAGAATTTTCTCCTATTCCTTCTTTTATTCTTAATTCCTCATAAACACCGTCTTTAAACCCGTATTTACCACCTTTAAGAAACTGAATGTCTTTATACTTGATTCCTAATATCTCATAAACACCTTTTTGATGATTATAATATACATCAGATCGATAAGGATTCGTCGATAACAACACCACTTTTTTACTAGAATTACTTGGTGTAATATCAACACATTCATTTACTTTTTTGTTATAGTATTTTATATCTTTAATCACCGGTCCATTACCTTTTTTGCTGTATTTCTTAATTTCACCGTATTCTTGCTGATATGCAGCAAAGGGATTGTCCATATCCGAATATTGATCCATAATTTTTTCCATTAACTCGAAGGTTTTTGGATCATGGTGATACATCAAAAATTGGGTTTTGTCTTTTTTATATTTTGGTAAAAAATCTTTCTTATAAATATTAACATCATAAATATTTTTAATTTTTCCGATTGTTTTAATTTCTTTTTTCCCCTTGGCATTTTCAACTTCTCTTGTTGAATAAATAGTAGCATCGCTTATTTTGCGATTATACTTTGTATCCACTCTGTGTGAGTACTTAACGTATGGCTCATAAGCTTTTACATTATCAAAGAAATTGGGATACGGGTTTCCATAAGCTAGCTCTCCATAAACTTTTTTATCCATTTTTTCAAGGTATAGTTTTTCCTCAGTAGCATCTGAATTCGTATTATTTTCTTGTAGGGAGCTGAATTTATTTTGCCAAATCTTTTGTTGAGGAACACTTGCGACAATTAGTGCATCAATCGCATGATGGGCATAGCTTTCATCCCTATCCTTGTTTATTCGCCATTTTCTTCTAAGAGTGCTTGTATATTTTCCACGTACGATTGAAACTTGTGTATTATTTCCATGTGCTTTAAAAAATTTTTGTAATTCGTTTAACACAGTTTTGGAAGCATAACGCGTATCCACTAAGTTTCGATTAATAAAACCTTGCCTCACTTCCCATTTATTAATGTCTTCCATCATGAGTAAATTTTTTCTTTTCGATAAAGTTATTTTCTTTTTATTGTACAATTTTTCTATATCATTCCTGAAATCTTCAAAATTTCTACGGCTACTTCCGCTTAGATATTGCCAAGGTGTTCGCTGTCCTTTTACTTTATTTTCAGAACGATAGGATAACACTTTATTATTTAAACCATCATCAAACGAAACCGAAAGTGGAATAACATGATCAATTTCAAACTGATTAGGGTTATTTACCAACTCAGAAATTTTTATTATTTTACCTGAATATAGACATTTTCCACCCTGTTGATACCATAACCTTAATTTAGTATCTAAGTCTTTATGACCATGGAATACACTGTCATCACAACCATATTCTGCTTTAGCTAGATCGATAGCTTTTCTTTTTTCTTCACGATTATTTTTTTGTGCTTGTTCCTGTGCCTTCTTTTGATCTGCAAGATTAGTTTCACGAGGCATTTCGATTACAATTTTTTCAATTTCACCATAATTTTTAAGCAGTTGATTTATTATTTTTAGTGACTGATTTACTGATCTTCTAACAACTGGATTCAAGATTTCTTCGCTAATCATTTTGGTGGGTAAATATTTATACGATTTATATTTTTCTATATTTTTCTTGAAAAATCCTCGCTCCGCGAGAATTTGCATCTGATTTTTAGGTTCAATATACATATCTGCTATCATTTCATTCATGGCAAGTAACGACAAGCTGTGCCATCCTTTAATATCCTTAGAGTATTTTTTTCTGAATGAAATAATGAGTTCGATTTGTTTATCGTTAAAAATCGGTAATTTATCAGCAATGTCCCTTTTTATTCCACTTGCTTCGGTATTTAGTGTTAATATATAGCCTAATGTATCTAACTCTTCTCTACTTAAGTTATCAACAATAATTTCTTCATCGAAGAATTTCTGCATGTCACGATAGGTTTTAAAATTGTGAAACATTGGTTTGTCATCTTTTACAATAAATCCCGTAATTAATTCTTTAGACTCACCTGTAATTTTAGATATAATATTCATTACTTTAGGAGCTTTTTCATTTTTTATTTGTTTTATAATTTGTTTTTTTTGAGTCTCTGTTAACTTCTCATCATTAACACTTAAATTGTTAAGTTCATTTAACAAATCAAATTCTTGAGCGGTATAACTTATTCTTGCTCCCCTTAATTCATTGGGATAAACAGTACATTTGCCGATTAATACTTCAAATAAATTATTTAAAGTTTCTCCATTAACTTTATATCGTCCATAATCAGTCCTAGATGTTTCGGATCCAGGTCCATCAAAATATTCTCTTCTGTTACTTAATATTGAAATGTATTCATTTATAAATTCATCACTTATTTCATCATAAAAGGCTTTTTGTGTTTTTAAAATTTCTTTAGCTTCATTTACATAAGCGGATGTTGGGAAAATATTTTCATACGCATGATTATCTTTAATAATAGTTCCTCTCGTCGCCCCAAATTTAGATAAACGAGCCAATTGAATTTCACAAGGAAAATATCCTTCTAGTAATCTTTTATTCTCATTAATTGCTTCGTTTGAAACTTCTTTATCATCTGCTAAATCATCTAAATAAGATACCCCTCTTCGTTTACAAAGGTGAATCAGTGACGCACTTAATTCATCTTTACTAATTTGTTCAGTTAGTGCTTTAGTACGTACAGAATATATATTAATTATTTCTTTTCCAATTGGAAATCCATTTTTTTCTAACAATCTTTTAGCTCTAGTTAATCGATAAGTTCTGCGATTTTTTAACCTTCTAGCCCCTCTACTTTCTCTCCTGATTTTATTATTGTCTGCATCAGCCATAGGAAATAGTCTTGAACCCGCCTCAATTATATCTCCTGATTGAGCATTTATTACACCATAACCGACTGATGAAACACCTATGTCTAAACCTATTATTATCCCCATATATACCTCCTTATATTCTATTATTAATAATTATACCACCTGAATTTGTAAGCGTTATAGTTTATTTGAAATACTAAACATTAAATTTTAGAATGTTTAATAACTTGGTGTTTTTATTTTAAAACATAAAAAACCTCCCCACTCATTAGAATGGGGAGGTTTCCTAATTACACTATTTTTAATTTAGAGCTTATTTTTTTAAGTTGTAGAAAGAGTTGATTCCTTTGTATACAGCAACGTCACCTAATTGGTCTTCGATGCGTAATAATTGGTTGTATTTAGCGATACGGTCAGTACGGCTTAATGAACCTGTTTTGATTTGGCCAGCGTTAGTTGCAACAGCGATGTCAGCGATTGTTGCTATACCAATGTTTTCTCAGTGATTTAATTGTTGAATTAATTATAACAAGTATAGCCATTTTTGTAAACTACATACTAGATGTTCGACATAGTAATATTATGATAAAATAACGGTAAAATCCAAAAGAAAATTCTTAATATATTAGATTGTGATATATACTTTACTTATTAAACATAATATATGTATCCACCAACGATTAAGTATTCATATCTTGTTTTAAAGTTTTTTCATCTAAAAAGGTTTCCTTATAATTTTTTGTTTCAAAATTATTATTTGTTTCAAAATTATTAATAGTTAACTCTTTGTCATCTAGTATGTCGGAGACTAACTTACCTAGTAGCCTATTTTCATTTCTTTCTTCTATATATTTTCTCCTATGTATATGAATTGACTCTTTATCAGGAATATCTTTTAAAAGCTCCTGTAAAAAATTATTGTAACTTTTGCTATGATTCACTTGATAATAGATTTGTTCATTCAAATATTTCTTAAAAAAATTATATCTATTTTCAATATGGAAAGACTCAATAAACTTTTTTAGTCTCACTGAATGAGGATAATTCTTGTCATATACTATTTTAATATCATAGTCTAAAGAATTACCAATAAAGCTCTCAATACTCTTTTCAGAATGAATATAAAATTTATACTTATCTAAAAAGGATTCAGTAAACACATTCATTACACTATCAATGCCAATGTCCGTGCTACCTTTTAAAGAACTGTTACATTGAGAACAACTGGGAACAAGATTAAACAATGAAACTGCTAAAAAAGGATGGTGTACCTTAGGAAAGCAATGGTCTAATTCTGCACGTATTTTCCCTTTATTCTTATTCTGGTATGTATAGATATATTGTGAATTACAATAAGGACATACGCTGATTCCTAATAAAAAAGTATATAAATATGCGCACCAATCTTTCGATTCTATCCCTTCTCTTTGAACTTCATTCATATTTTCAATATTTTTAAATTTAATTACGCCAATATTCCTACACATTCTATTTTTATAAAAATTTTCTTTAAATAATTCTTCAAAGTTATTAATTAATTCAATGTCTTTTTTTCCATTTTTTTTGTAAATATCATAACACCTTGTTCTGACTTTTGAATTAAAAACCTTTTTGTCTAATTTAATGAGATAATTGCCAAATTGCTTCTCTTTTTTTATCAATTCTGAATATTCTTCTTCTATTAACAACGAATTAGCATACATAAATAGGCACTTAAATTCTTTTATAGTTAGCATTTTTTCTTTACTAACCAAATTTTTACTAATACTTATTTTCTTTTTTTTCTTTTTTTCATCTTCTTTTTTTTTATCTTCATACTCTTTTTTCGCTTTAATTAATAACTCTTTAAAATCTTTAGAAATTTCATCATCAAAATTAAAATCCCTACTGTCTTTTAGAAACATGTAAATAAATTCTTTTATAAATTCTTCTTTAAAAAAAGCATTGTGTAATTCTTTAATTTTAGGTTTCATTTCTAAAGGAATCATTTTGTTACACCATTACTTTCACTAATTTCTTTCAACTCTATCTTAATTTTATTTAACTCATTTTCTAAGTATTCTCGTCTAGCTTCTACATTTTCATTTGCTTTATAGTATCTTGATGATTCCATATTTTTAATTAATGAATTTTTAATGAAAACCTCTCCAATTTCTTCAATAATTGAATAAATATTGTTCACTTCACTTTGAGATAGTCTTTCTTGACCATTTATCTTATTTATTATCGTTTTAATAACACCTTTGCTAAAGTCTCCGATTAAGCCATCTGATAAGAAAAAACTTTCCGCCATCAATTCATTTAAATTAGCTCCAAACGTATTTATCTCTATTTTACTATGATTGTTACATAGAAAATTAACATCATCTTTTCTAATATCCGATAAAACCAGTGGAGAATGAGTTGTTAATATTATTTGAACATTTTTCCCTTTAAACTTTTTGTTAGTAAACAATAATAATTCATGGATAAATTTTCGTTGCCACTCAGGATGAAGTGTAACATCTACTTCATCTAATAATATGATAATATTATCTTCTTCTTTATCAGACAATAAGCTTAAATTCGAAAATATAGACAATAAGGAATTTGTTCCTGAACTAATACTATTCCAAGATTTATTAAAATACTTGAATATATCATTATTTAACATTTTTTTATTAGTATTTAATACTACTTTATCTTTTACAATAAAGTTAGAAATATCTATTAGGTACTTATATTCATCTACAATATCTACATCTAACCCTTTTATAAAAGAATCATAAATTGAACGTTCTTCGTTGTATAATTTATCAAAAAATATTTCACTAAACTCTTCCTCTTCACTTAAGAATAAGTCAATTTTAGTAATAATTCTATTAATATTATAGTCTGGGGCTTCATTAATCCTTTCTTTTCCAAATTTATTTTCTAAAAAATAGCGAAAATCAGTATACGCATCATTTTCTCTCTTTATCTGATTGAACAAAAAACTTTTATTAGCCGTTAATTGAAAATTAGTATGTTTAGTATTATCAACTAATTTTTCTGACTCTTTGTTTAGATAAGCATAGGCAAAACTATGCTTTTTGAAGTAAGTATCATAAGCGTTGTCTACTCTTTCTGATTCAAGTTCAATAATACTATTCAAACCAAAGCGTTCTAACATTCCTTCCTCATCATTACTAGAAATATCATTAAAAATAAATCTAATTTGATTAGCGGTATTAGATTGTTCAAGTGATTTATAATCATAAAATCCATTTATTATCAAATTGGTTAAAGAAGCATCTATGACACGACTCTTTTTTTTAGAATTTAACAAATTTGTAGATTCTAAATTATTTGATATAAACATAGATTTTGTATGTTTAATAATATTCCCCCATTGGCCTTTTTCTTTTTTTATTACATCATCAATATATAGTTCAAAATCGAATATTCTTGAAATTTTATATAAATACTCTTCATTTTCTTTAAATATAACGATAGTATTTCTATTTAATTCTTCTCCCTCTAAAATACTTATTATTTTTCTCAATAATCTTGTCTTTCCACTTCCATTTCCACCAACATTAACGGTCAAACAGTCCACCACTTCGCCATAAAAATTTTGTATAAACTTATCGCTTTTCTGTATTCTCACAAAAACTTTATTTTCATTAAATTCCGTTTCCATTTGAATACGTGAGTCGAAACAATAACTTCTTACATCTGACCCTGTCACTTCAATAATACCAACTACTGTCATTATTCGTCCTCCAGCTTTTTAAATAAAGATTGATTAAAATAGTAATATATTGAAAAAGATTCCCAAAATTCCACAGACCAATATCTAGACAGTTTACTTAAACCTCTATAAATATATCCCTCTTTATAATTAGCAAACTTATTCATTTCTTTAGTACTTATTTGTATTTTCCTTACATCTTTTAAAAAAAATACATTATGCCACTTCACATCATCTATTTCCCAGAACTCTTTTTTTATATCTTCATTAACTATTCGTTTATGTATTTTTGCCATATATACAAAACCTTGATTATTTTTTGAAAAAAATACTAAATCATTCTCGTTCATTTCTTTCCAAATATTTTCCATACTAGGTGTTGTACCCCAAAAAGAAATTTTTGAATAATCTTTTGGATAGTTTTTTTCATTTCCAAAAACTTCTTGTAATATTTCTGGATGGGATTTAAAAAAATTAATTTTTTGATTTACTTCTTCATTCTCGAAATTAATATCTATGGTATCAGTATTCTTTTCTCCCATGGGACAAAAAAATACATTTGGGTATGTAATTTTATCTTTCATCTTATTGCTCCTAAATTAATTTGCTTAAAATGGGCCCTACTGTTTGAGAAATTGTTGCTAAAGCAGATAACAAGTTAATCACATTGACTCCTCTTTCTATTACTACTTTACCAAACCCCTGCTGCATCATTTTTTTATCTAACGATTTTAATTCATCAATTTGTGTTGTAATAGTCTCTATTAATTCATCTTGACTAACAGTTGAATCTAATGAAATAACTAACTCAATAAAGTATTCTACTCTAATTATTAATAGTTTAGAATTAAGTTGCTTCTCTATATATAAACCTCGTTGTTCTATATGATTTTCTATTTCTATTTGTAAATTAGGGTCTGAAATATTTAATATCATTTTTTTTGTTTGTTCATCATACTGAGCAAAAGCTATTAAATCTAAAAAATCTTTCTTCCAATCCTTGTTTTCTTCAGGATAAAGTAATTCTTTTTTTATTTTTAAATTCCTTACTCTAGTTTGAGTTATTCCTAGTTCTTTACTAAGAAGGTAATCTGAATCTGCGTTAAAAAAACCTTCTGCTTTTTTCTTGATTTTATTTTGATAAAAAAACTTAAACATTAGTAAATCTATTTCAGTTTTTGAGGTTAAACCAAAGTTTTTTTGATAGTATTTTTCACATATTTCATCAAAATACTTTAATTTTTCTGAATCTGAAAATTCAACTTTAGGATTCATTAATTTCCCTCCTTCCCATATTTACCTTTACTTTCTTCTATTGTATATTTTTTACCATTCTTCTTAATCTTATTTCTAATAATCTCCTCAACACTCAAACCTAAATCATCTGCTAACATCAATGAATAAATCATCACATCAGCTATTTCATCTTTGATATTTTCTAAATCGTCTGCTATGGCTTCTTCACTTGTTTTCCATTGGAAGTTTTCAAGTAGCTCAGAAGCCTCTAATGAAACTGATAATGCCAAATCTTTGGCATTATGAAACTGTCTCCAGTCTCGCTCATCTCTAAATTGATTGATTTCTTTAATTAGCTCATCCATAATTAAATCCCCCTATAGTCCAACTCTTTCTCTAAATAATCTCTCAACACTCTTATCTTCGAAATAAACCGCACAGCCATCAATTCCTCTTGAAAGGAGTACATAATAGATATTCAATATATACTCAGTTAGTTCATACAAGTTAAATGTCTCTTTCAAAGGTGTTCCACCAACATCTTTATAATTTTCTGGTACAGCTATAATTTGACCATCTTTTACTGTTAAATCATTTCCAATAATAACTCCTGAATAATTTAAATCATAGCCTTGAATAGCATGAATAGAACCAATTTCATTTTCTGAGTTTGGTTTTTTCACCCAATCTTCATAAGTTGAGTTCCATCTCTTTTGAATACCATCCACATTCCAATCGTAAGGTAATTCTTCGCTTTTTTTACCCTTGTTATCTTTTTTCCCAATATTGGATAGCCATTCTCTGCAATAACCTGCAATCACTCTATTAGTTGTTTTGGGATATGCATGAGAGTATTCATCTACATAATCAACAACATCATTAAATGTATCTACAATTTTGAAATAGTCATCTTTAAAAACATTAGAATTAAACTCTTTATCTTCACTTAGTTGAAGCGCATATAAAATCCCCTTCAAGAAATCTTCTCCTGAAAAATCTCCATTTCCACCAATTCTAAACTGTTGCATTAACAAAAGTTTTTTATAATCCTTTGTAAGATTTCTTATCTCTGATGGTCTAATATTTTGTGGTTTTATACCTTGATAAGGGTCATATAACAAAACTAACCCATCAGTTATTTCTTCGAGAAGTGTTATTTCCTCATCACCTTCACCCAAATGTCTTCTTGCATTGGGATGCCCTTTACGATAGTGTTGTTTCAATTTATGCGCTTCATCAACTATGATGATATCAAACTGCTCATCATTATTTTTTGCATCCATAATCAGCTGAGAACCTGTTTTAACGGATAATCTACCACTTAATCCTATTGATTTAAATATCAAATTAAATTGCTTAGTTAAATTTCCTGTGGTAATTAAGCCTATTCTTAAATCAGCGTATTTTTCAGCTAAAGAAAAAGCTAGATTTGTAAATAAGACAGATTTACCTGAACCTGCTGGTGCTTCAACTAAATATTTCTTTGTTATATCTGTTTCAATTTCATTAACAATTTCTTTCTGCTTTGGTGATAGCTGTTTAAATGGTGAATACTTAAATAATAGACTTTCTCTTAACTCTTCAATATTAGGATTATGAACTAATTTTAAATTGTAAAGTTCATTATGCCATAAATTAAAGAACACTTCTGTTAAAATCATTTCTTTATTTTTATACACCAACTCACTCTGTCCGTTATTACCATTTGCAAAAACAAACTTAGTAGTATTAGCTTCTGCAATCATATAATTTAGAATTAATGACTCCAAATCCAAAATAGCTGATTTATCAAATAGGTTAGAATATATTACCAAACAATCTGTATAGTCTCTATAATCTACTTTAGGATTCAACTCAGCTAAATGCTCATTGTGTCTTCTAGTGAAACCGTTTGTTTCACCAACGTAAACCTTTTTCTTCTTAATATTAAAATAAATATAAGTAACAGGATTATTATCAAGTACATTAGCATGAATTTTATCTAGCTTACTAACTATTTCACCATCTTTAAGGGTTAAATTTAAAACTCTATAATTTGCCATTTCCATCACTCCAACTATTAATTTAGAAATTCCATTACTTTTTCTTTTGTTGTATTATCTTTAAACCAGATGTATATACCTTTCCTTGCACGAGTCATCAATACTCTATAAGTATTTAAAACTAGTTCCTTAACTTCCACTGGATTCCCAAATTTAGGGATAAACTCATTTATATTATAGTCTTTACCATCTTTTTGAACTATCCAATGCCCCTTTAACCTATCATATTTTTTTAAAATCCCTTCATATTGTTGAACTATTTCCCTAATGAATTGAAAATCCTGACTTTTATTCAAATCAACTATCCAATCATTTTTTTGGGGTGACCAAATTAAGTCATTCCAAAAAATATAACCCACATAATCAAAATCAAGTCCCTGTGCTGTATAAATACAGCCGATTCTATCTTTATGATGTATTTCAATTTCTGAATACCATTCAAATTGTTCTTTAATAGGATTCCAAGGTTTAGAAAAGTTTTCTTTAGAGATGATGACATCATTTTTATTAACATTCTTAGTCCATTCCCAACAAAATGGAGCAAACCACTGAGCTTTTTCATAATTAATTATATGATGTTCTAACATCATATCAATATCATTCAGACTATTTAAAACTCTTATGTCATAACCACTAATGTCTTCATATTCATTAGCTACAGGATTCAAATTGAATAAATCATTTATCCTATCCACATAACTACTTTGATACAAAGACCTCTTTTGTATAGACAGGTATTCTTGGTGCAATCTAATGTCCATTTGACTGCTCTGAACATACTCATAAAAATTGTCTATCAGCCCTTCTTCATTAATTCTTACTCGTTGTCTGTCATCTTGAAGAACAATAACAAATTTCACATTATTCTTAATATATAAATTATCTAAAACTTGATTTAAATTTTGTAATCTATGAGCTTCATCTATAATTACTAAATCAAATTGACCACTTAAGTTATTGACATAAGGCATATATGTTTCAGTATGGCCACTAATGATAGCATTTAATATACGACTGGTTACCGCAAAAGCAACTGATTTTGACTTAGTTAAGTCAATATAGCGCTTAAGCAAATACAAACCTAAGTAGGTTTTTCCAGTTCCACAATCACCACTTATTATTATCAAGTGTTTCTGATTTTTTTCTCTAAAAATGTCAGAAACTCTAACAGAAACGTCTCTTTGCTCATCCAAGAGAGGGCTAATTTCATCTGAATTTAATGCTTTTACCAAATTTTCATACCCTTGTTTTTCCATTGAATACTGACCACTAATGATTAAGTTTGTAATAGTCGTAGAATCACTATTTTCAAACGTATCAGCTAACAATTTTACTAACTGGTTGTCTTCACCCTTAACAAAACAATTGCTCTTTTTCGAGTTATAGATACTATACTGATTAGCAAATAACTCCTCTTTATTTTGGAAATTATGAAGATACTGTACCTCCATAATTTCTACCTGATTGTTTCCTAAATTTGAATGATTACACTTCAAATGATTTCTATAGGTATGTGTTTGAGCGATTGGATGACTCCTAACACTTATTTCTTCATCAACATTAGAAAGCTTCACAGATGTGCTAGAATCCTTATAATTTGTATCGATTGATTGCCACTGCTTTAGTTCAATTATCATCGCAGTTGGTCGATTAGTTTCTTTATGTAACCCAACTAATAACGCATCAATCCTTGAATTTAGAGGTGTTTCATATTCTAATATTAAATCCAAATTTGTTAATCCTGCTTCATTAATTAGATTAATCAGAATAGGCAATGAATTTTTCCATGATAATATTTCATTATCATTAAATTCAATAATAGTCTCTTCAAATGATTTAAATTTCATCAACATCTTTTCAGCCAATTCTTCCTTAGACAAATTTATTAAGCTAGAAACTTTATCATAAAAATACAACATAATTATTACCACCCACATCTAATATAGTAATAATTGTATCATAATAGCTACAAAAAATCGTATAATTATAAAACAAAAAACTCCTGAAATATCAGGAGTTTTTTATCAACATTCTTAAAAATAGAATATTATGTATTACTGACTAGGATTCATTTTGTAGTTAATAATATACTATTTGAGCCTTTATTTCTGATACATTATTCAAAAAATTTATTTTATTTGAATAATCCTCCCCACTGTAAACAAATAGTTTAATCTTTTCTAAATTATCTAATTCGTTGATAATATCTACAATCAGTTCTTCATCGGCCTCTAAACTATGACCTAAAATAATCAACTCTTTAACATTAGTAAAGTCAATATTCATACTAATTGGTGCTGGACTGAAATTGTTTATTTCACCATAATCATTAATAATTGGTGATATTTGTTGAAGTCTTTCATTCCTTAATTGTTCATCCAACAAGAGGGGATAAATAATGGGGTCTACTTTTCTAAATCTATTAAATGTAGACCATCCTTTTTCTTTATACCATTCATTAATATAATCAAAAAATTCTTTATTAAGTGCTGGTGAATAATCAAATACATATCCTCCTCTACCACTAAACATTCGTCTTACATGAGATTTAAATTCACTCATCTCTTTTTCTAAAGCTTTTTTACTTAGTCCAAGGCTAATAAGATATCGTTTAAAATTTAGTTGTTCTCTTAATTTCTTTTTATCAAAAACCGTCGCTTCTGACATGATACCCGTTTGTTCGACACGTTGCTTATATCCTAGTACTATTTCAGATTCCATTAATGAACCATGAACATAATAAATGCAGCTTTTTACATACTTTTCAACTGTACCTGTATAATTAAAATTTATTATATTTGTATCAAAATCTAGGATTTTTTTTACACTACTTTTTAACTCTATAGTTTTATAGTCTTCTCCCAAAAGATATTCCATCAATAAGGTATTCATTTTAAAAAATATCGTGTTTATTTCTTCTATTTTTTTTAGAAGAACTTCTTCGGTAAATTCATCGTCCCTTTTTATAATAGTATTAAAATATTGTTCTTGCCATTTTGCTGTAATTTTATCTATTGCATCTTCAAATGAATACCACGTTTTTGGATGAACTTCACTTTCAATAAGTATTTTTTCCCATTCTTTCTTAATATCTATCGGTAACGTATTTGCAAAATCTAAATATCCTGTTTTAAGCCCGTGAGATATATCAAATCCATTTCCAATTATTGCTAATTTATTTTTCATTAGATTCCAGTTCTTTCTTTAAAATAAGAATTTTATTTGGTTTTAGTCTTATCTTTGATGCATTTGTTCCTCTCTTTGTAAACAAAACAAATTAAACTGTTCTCTATGTTCCTCATAACTATAGCTTTGATATTCATCAAAATTGTCATATGTTAAAAAATAATATAGTAAAGATATAAACACACCAAAATGCCCCCAATAAAGACCTGTTTGTACAGTCCAGAAAATATCTTTTCTATCATAAAATACGTTAGCTATTTTAACGTATAAATCAAATTGCTCATTAGTTAAATTAAACCATTCTGTGTTTAAAATTCTTCTCTCAGCTAGTTTAGCTTTAGTATCAGGATTATCCCAATCTTCAAGATACTCATCTTCTATAGCTTTTACGAATCTACCTACAAAATTGCTAAAAATATCCGCTATTCTTACACCTGAACAATCTTTAGATTTTACACTTTTTACACTTTTAAAATTGAAAAACCGTTTTGCAACTGCTTCAGTTCTCTCTTCTCTATCTATAATTAAATTAACGGATTTAATTTTTATTTTCTTCTCCTCAAGTAAAAAGACCAGTCCATTTAAAGAGTGACTGTAGTCCCACTCATATTTTTCTTTTGATTTTAAATTTAATAAACTATTTGACAAAATAGTCCTTATTTCTCGAATGGCCCTCTCCTCTTTTTCTTTTCGTTTTATTCCTGAAATATTATTCTCAACATCATCTAATAGATTCATAATACAATTATAAATATCAGATATTGTCGAATCTGAATCGAACAATACTGATATTAACTCTTCATTTCTATAATGATTTAAAAATTTACTTAATGAATATCTAAAAGCTTGCTCATCAGCTATCAAAGAAATACTACTATTTGAAAAAATAGAATTGATTACATGCTCTAATTTATTCATTACTGAAATTTGAAAAATCCAATTATTATCAATCAAATCAAAAAAATTATTATATATTTCTAGCGTTTTTTCATTAAATGATGATACTCCGTTTTTAAAATTAGGTTTATTTATTGTTGTTCCTTTAAACATAGCAGAACTATCAATTCCTAGAATTTCTTTTGCTTGATTTTCAAATTCATTAAAAAGCCTAATATATTTTTCATGTTGATGCTCTAAAAAAATAATTTTAGCAGTGAAAAAATTATCTCCATTCTCTTTTTGTTCAATATTCATTTGTCCTTTTTCTTTAGATTCGGTTATTTTTCTATCATGAAATGCTTCATCATAAAAACAGATATAAAATTTTTTCTTTTTGGCCACTTTAATCTCTCTCCTTTTTCATCTCTAATTCTATAAATCATATTTCTCGCCACATCCAACTCTTTAGAAATCTGTGTTATAGGAGCATCTTTCTCCAATATCTCAACAATCTTTTCATACGTTACACGTTTTTGTTTATCTGTTGAATCAGCACTATAAGCCAAAGGACGACCTTTGTATTTACCTTTTTATTTCGCCAACTCAATACCTTGCCTTTCACATATCTGTTTACGCTCATTCTCAGCTGTATACTTAAACAATTCAATGATTAAGTTATTTAGTAACCTTCTCAAGTTATCGTCCTGTATTCCGTTTAGAGATGGCAAATTAAGGATTTCAAGAGTTGCACCTTTATCTTGTACCTGATTCATAATACTAGTAATTTCTTTATTATTTCGTCCTAATAATATGTGTATAAACCAATAATTTAATAGACATTTATTTCAGTTACTCATCAATAGCTCTTACTTTTTTTATGTACTTTCTTTTTTGCGTTCCATGCAATTCTATAACCATCTCTAAACCATACTCATTTAGTTTTTTATCAAAATACTCTTTGTTATTATCATATTGATTATTAATAAAACTTTGAATAGACTTACCTTTCCCTATTCGTCCAATTGATAACTTAGTTTCCACTATCTCATTATCAAAAAACTTTCTGATTTCTTTGCATTTTTCTTTTATTTTCATTTGCATTTTAATTGTTGTAGAATTGGCTTTGGGTTGTATAACTTTAAACTTTGTTATTTCAAACGCATTTTGTATTAAATCTACAAGTATAGTAGCAATAAATATATATATTTTTTCTTCAGATTGTAAATTTCTCAAATCTGTTCGCATAATAATTTGTATTAATTCGTTTAGTATCTCCCTCATATATATTTTTTGTAGCTTTTCATCTACAAACCAACCTGAATTTTCTAAGTTTTCTTGATTTATTAGCTCTCTAAGCCTATAGTCTAAACGTTTACTGTAGAGCACACTTGCAAATGCCCGATAATAATTGGGGGGCTTTATCGGTAGTGAAGTTATATATATGGATGTTAAACTGTTCAATTCATTACTTCCTCTAGTATTAAATATATGTTTAGACACATATTCAATATCATTGTAGTTTTGATTCCTGTCAATCTTAATCTTAAATGCTTCAGCATCAGATTTTTTTGGAATTAATGGTACGTCTCTTAACTTAAAGTCGTTTTTCACTTCAGAAATATCGTGAAGAATTTGTTTTGAATATAGTATTTTCTTTGTATCACGACGAGAAGCTGATGAATTAATATTTCGTATTATTATATCAGCTCTCTTATAGTTAATAGAGTCTGCCACTTGCTTTATAACAAAGCCTAGCTGGCGGTATTTTTCCGTGAAGTAACTAGCCGTTCCATCCATAATTAATATATCACTACCTAATATATTAAAATCTATTTTATTGGCTACTATTATTGTTTTGGGGTTACTATCTTGTTCTGGTGTAAAAAAACCTACATTATCATGATAGTATAAAGCCTTAAAACACATAAATCTTTTTATAAACTCTCTTTCAAAAATCTCTCCACTTTCTATTTTCTTTTCAATTTTTTCAAAGAACGTATTGAATGATTCCCTATCTTCTTTCGTTTGATGGTTAATTAAAGCTTTGGTTTCGCAACTGGTATTCGCCAATTGTTCTTGAATAATCAACATCTGTATCATACATCTAATAAATGTTTGATAAAGAATTATATTAGACGTATAGCCTTCCTTATAGGGCATTTTTATTTGATAGGACGTTTCCTTAGAGTAATCATATGCTTTCTTAATTTTTTGTTCATCAATCCACGAATTATCATCAACTTTAAATTCTTCATAGTAAAATAAATTGGGTTCTTCATCTATGATTATTTTTCTTTTTTCTATCGAATCTAATTCAAGTAATTTTTTTATTTCTAAATCTGACTTTTTTAATCCAAACTGTTTATTTAGAATCAAATTTTCTAATCTTGCATGTGTAATAGTAATAATTTGTTGATATTTACTTGTTGAGTTCATATTTTGATTCTCTTGGTTTACGTTCAATAGCTTTCTTTTTACTACTTTTTTTGAGTTCAAATTTAATAAAAATTCTTCCATCAAATATTGTTGTTCAATTTCTTTAAACACTAGTAGTAAAGATTCTTTGGTATTATTTATCAAATAGTTTACAAAGCAATATAACGCGGTTGTTTTCCCATGACCTGGTTTTGCATCTAGAACTATATTATTATTATTATTATTATTAATATTAATAAAATCGTAATATGATTCTACACATTGTTCAAACGAATCTAAATTCAACTTAATATTCAGCTCTTCTAAATACCCTATACATTCTTTTACTACCTTCTTTTTTTCGTCCATTTAATAAGACCTCCTCTATCCTCATAATTTCTCTATATAATAAATAATATTATTAGGATGTTAATGTTGTAAATATATATACAGTGTTAGTATTTCCCTAATTTAATTTGAAGATGTTTTTGATTGCGGAAAATGATTATGCGCGATTTTTGCGCGTAATCGTTTTCGCGCGGCTCTAAACTTAACGCGCGGTCTTCGCGTTGAGCTTAGAGACGGAGTCTTTTGGGTTTGTCTTTTCCTTTGATAAATAAGTATTTATAAACACATACTAACATTATCTGAAATAGTCTTCACATAACCTCGTTAATTGTTTATTTTCATAGTTATCATTAATTAAAAAGTCTAACATTAACTCTTCTATTTCGTCACTTCGTTCCATGTATGATAAATATTCAAAATAGCTTAATCTTAATTCTTTATATAAATAATTCTCTGTCAATATGGAGTATAAATCTATTAATAATTCTTCCTTATATATACATAAAGTTATGATAAACTGCTCCATATCTTCAAAATAATTATTATCTAATAATACTTCACTTGTTAATCTAGTTAATATTTCTATATCAGTAATATCATATTTTTCTAAAAAACTTTGCACGTAACAGAACTCATCAATAGAAGGGATTTTATTTATAGTTAAATTATTAAAATTACTATTAAACCCTTTGTACACATTGTTTTCTTTGTATGGTTCAATAACAAAACATTCTAGTGGTTGCTTTCTTTCATATGCTATAGTAGCTTTGTGATGCCCATCCAATAGACATCCTAGAAAACCTGAAAAATTAATAACTAATCCACGCCCAAGATAAGCTTGTTGCCTATAGTCACCTAAAGTATCCTTTGAATACAGTTCAGATGCTTGAGTTGGTAGCATGTAACTTGTTGATGCATCTACTGAGATTATTCCATCATAGCCTCCTAGAGCTCTATAGTAACTGTCCGAAGAAGCAGTTAACGGTTTATCAGTAAATTCAGAAAAAACCATATTTTCACCAAATGTTAGAAAAATATATCTTAAAGATACAATGTACTTCGCACTTGGTAATAATGATAAAATAGGAACATTAACTTCTACCAATTCATTAAGGCTTATACTTTCATTATTCATTGCCTCTCTATAAGACGTCATAATACTTTTTATTTCAACGGTACTAGAAGAATTGAAATGTTTTCTAATCATTCTTTCACATGTAGGACACCAATAATTTTCATCTGTAGCAGTATAAAGTAAGCTATTTTTGTATGTAAGCAATAAATCAATAAAATAATCCGAGTGTTCTTTACTGCTATTAAAATAATTATTGACTGATTCAAATTTTAATTGGTTTTTTCCTCTGATAACCTCAATCACAACAGAATCATGTAATTGTAAAATATTAGTCGTATCAAATTCTATATTCTTTAAAACTTTTACCTTTGTATTAAACATTTCTCACCTCCACAAAATACATAACTATCTTTATTATACCAAAGACCTACATTGAAATGAAAACGATAACCTAAAAAAACACGTCATATAATCATTGACGTGTTCTAAATTTGAACCCTACTATTATTATCTAAGATTTTTAGCACTTTATTATCTATAAATACGGTTCAAAAGTAATTATACTTTTTATAGCGTATATATACGTAGGTCACTTTTTTAAAATAGTGGGGAGCAACCAGTCCAAAATCAAAGCTTTCACTATCCTTTTATCTTAGTAGATATAGGGACTCATATCCCAAAAAGTTGTAATATACTCCTCGTTATCAAAAATGAAGTAATTACTATACTCTTCATTTTTACTACTTATTGTTCTGTACTCCAAAACCTTAAAATTTTCATTTCCTTCAAGTGAAGATACTGTTTCTAATCTGTCCTCTGCAATTTCAATAAATTGTGAGTACCCCACCTCATTAACAGCATCTCTAGAAATATCTCCTGTTTTTCTTGGTAGTTCTAAATTTTGAATGACACCTTCAATAATCGCCTCCATATCTTTGGTTTCAGTTATTATTGTTTTAGGATTACCAAGTTCTTTTATTAAATCCTTTGAAGAACCGATGGTATCAGTATCAAATTCAGTCATTTTACTGTAGGGAACAGGTTCTTTCTGACCTGAAGCTCCGCATCCCACCATCGTAAAAGCCAATATCCCAATAATAATTAACCCACTTATTATTTTTTTCATTATTTCTTTCTCCCTTATATTAGTTTGTAACTATTCTTTACAACATCTCTAACAGTTAGATTGAGTTTTGTATATGTAAGTCAATTTTTATTCATTTTCTTCTTTTGTTAATTGTGGCTCGAATATAGGTATATCTGATATCTTTTTATCAATACCTAATTTATCTACATTCTTAGCAAGAATCGCAATATTAAGAAATAATCTCAAGAACATTTGATAAAAAATAAAGAACAGCCCTGCATAAATAGCTCCTTGTACCAAGTAAATAGACTTTCGTTCTTCAATTTCTATTGAGTATATATATTCTGTTTCGACAGATGATGTATATAGGATGAAGTATCCTATAAAAATTAGTATAGGAGTAATAATTCCCACCATTTTATAAAATTTGATTGAATTTAAACCGTAATTTTTTTGCATCGTTACTATCTCCTTAATTTTATTTTAGTAGAACGGTAAATGTGGTAATGGCTTTTTCTGTTTTTTCATTCATCATATTTGGTAGAAAACACCCCCTCTCTTTTTAAGTAAGTTTCAACAGATAATCGTTATTATATTCTCTAGCAAAGTAAATATTTCAACAACTTCGAATATGTTCATCTTCAAGAATGAAGTACTATATGTTTCTTAGAACCTGTTATTCTCCCTACTAGTGACTCTATAACCACAGTGAGATGAATCCTATTGTGCTTAATTAGCTAGTTTAATTTTCGAATAGTTTAGCAGTTCCATTGAGTCTGTAGAAATTCTAGTGCATTTATGCACCTTTTATCACGAGATACTAATTTAGTTTTTGTATCAATCATATGAGTTTCTTTTGATTTTCGACTACTTTCTACTAATTTAGATTATTACTCACACTACCAGCAAAGAAAGTTAATCTGATAAATACGATAATATAAGAATAGCTAATATTATTAATATTTTACTGAACCATAATTATCACAAAACAGATAACGGAGTGGTAAGTAGTCCTTTCTGAATTATTTCATCCGATGACATCGATTCTAAGTAACGTTGAGTTATCTTAATATTAGAATGTCCTAGAATTTTAGATAAAGTATAAATATCTTGTCCGTTTTTGATGCTTGTTTTAGCAAACCAATGCCTGCAAGTATGTGGACTGCATCGTATAGTATCCCTTATATTAGTATTAACGGTTATCTCTTTAAAAATAAGCTCTATTGTTGCGTTTGTAGAAATGTTATTACCTTTTTTTGTTAAAAATAAGGTGTCTCCAATATCATTACTTCTAATTTTTTTTATATAACTATCCCTTGCTTTTCGATACTTTAAAATTTCCTTTTGAAGTTGCTTGCTAGTTGGTATTACACGCCACTTATTTCCTTTTCCACAAACTTTAAGATAGTTATCATATACATGATTAACTTTTATAGACCTTAATTCCGAGCATCTTAAACCAGTATCTAGCAACATATAGACAATCAGTCTGTTTCTTATACTCAAATAGTCCTTTTTATTAAAGTATGAGAGTAATATTTTTATTTCATCATCATTAAAAGTCTCAATTACCATTGTTGGCTCTTTCAACAGCTTAATATTAGTTATACAATTTTCTTTAATATATTCTTCCGAAAATAAGTAGTAATAAAATGCTTTTAGCGCTTTAAGGATAGTATTGATGTAGGTCTCTTTATATCCTTTATCTAGCATTGATAATACAAAACGCTTAAAATGTATTTTCTTAATCTCACTAACTTCTTGAAAGTCACAGCTTTGATTCACCCATCTCCAAAATATATTAATATTAATCTCATATGTTTCAATTGTTCTTTTGGATAAATTTCTAATTTGACAATCTAGGATAAATTCTTCAAGTAATTCTGTAGACAACACAAAAAAGCCCTCCTTTCTAATTGTATTTAACAATTAAAAACAGAGAGCTTTTCCAATTATTACATAACATATCCGCAAAAAATTACTGGTCATGTATTGCTAAATAGAAACACTTTTTCAGCAATTTTTTACAGAAAGTATGTAATATTAGTAATTGGTATAGTTAGAATTTAACTTCTTACAAGCTTATTTTTTTAAGTTGTAGAAAGAGTTGATTCCTTTGTATACAGCAACGTCACCTAATTGGTCTTCGATGCGTAATAATTGGTTGTATTTAGCGATACGGTCAGTACGGCTTAATGAACCTGTTTTGATTTGGCCAGCGTTAGTTGCAACAGCGATGTCAGCGATTGTTGAATCTTCTGTTTCTCCTGAACGGTGAGAGATAACTGCAGTGTAGTTAGCTTCTTTAGCCATTTCGATAGCTTCGAAAGTTTCAGTTAAAGTACCGATTTGGTTAACTTTGATTAAGATTGAGTTACCGATACCTTTTTCGATACCTTCTGATAATTTAGTTGTGTTAGTTACGAATAAATCGTCACCTACTAATTGAACTTTGTCGCCTAAACGTTCAGTTAATAATTTCCAACCATCCCAGTCATTTTCATCCATACCGTCTTCGATAGTGATGATTGGGTATTTGTTAACTAATTCTTCTAAGTAGTCAACTTGTTCAGCTGAAGTACGTTTAGCAGCGCCTTCACCTTCGAATTTAGCGTAGTTGTAAACGCCGTCTTCGTAGAATTCTGATGATGCACAGTCAAATCCTAAGAATACATCTTTACCTGGCTCTAAACCTACAGCTTTGATAGCTTCTAAGATTGTTTCAACGCCGTCTTCAGTACCTTCAAATTTAGGAGCGAAACCACCTTCGTCACCTACAGCAGTTACTAATCCACGTTCGTGTAAGATTTTTGATAACGCGTGGAAGATTTCAGCACCCCAACGTAAAGCTTCTTTGAATGTTGGTGCTCCAGTTGGTAAGATCATGAACTCTTGGAATGCGATAGGAGCATCTGAGTGAGATCCGCCGTTAACGATGTTCATCATTGGAGTTGGTAATACTTTAGTGTTGAATCCACCTAAGTAGTGGTATAAAGGAACTTCTAAGTAGTCAGCAGCAGCACGTGCAGCAGCAATAGAAACACCTAAAATAGCGTTAGCTCCTAATTTACCTTTGTTTGGAGTACCGTCTAATTCGATCATAGCGCGGTCGATTCCCATTTGGTCACGAACGTCAAAACCGATGATAGCTTCAGCGATTACGTTGTTAACGTTGTCTACAGCTTTTTGTACACCTTTACCTAAGTAACGACCTTTGTCGCCATCGCGTAATTCAACTGCTTCGTATTCACCAGTTGAAGCTCCTGAAGGAACCATTCCGCGTCCGAAAGCACCACTTTCTGTGAATACTTCTACTTCGATTGTTGGGTTACCACGTGAGTCTAAGACTTCGCGTGCGTATACGTCTGTAATAATTGGCATATTATTCTCTCCTTTGAGTTGTTGACTAGGGATTAATCCCTAGTCTATTTTAGTTGTTTTTTATGAAACTTTCAATGATAACCTTGGTTTTCAGTGATTATTTCTTAATAATTAATGATTCACCAGTCATTTCTGCTGGTTTCTCAATATTTAATAAATCAAGCATTGTTGGCGCAACGTCAGCTAAACGACCGTCATTACGTAGTTCAACGCCTTTTTTCGTTACGATAACTGGTACAGGTACGGTTGTGTGAGCAGTATGAGGTTTACCTTCTGGTGTACACATTGTTTCTGAGTTACCATGATCGGCAAAAATCACTGCATAACCACCTTTTTCAAGGATAGCATCTACAACACGACCTAAGTTTTCGTCTACAGCTTCAATCGCTTTGATTGTTGGTTCTAACATTCCTGAGTGACCAACCATATCAGGGTTAGCGAAGTTTAAAATGATTGCATCATGTTTGTCAGCTTCAATATCAGCGACTAATGCATCCGTTACTTCATAAGCACTCATTTCAGGTTTTAAATCGT
The DNA here is from genome assembly GCF_004792515.1 of Vagococcus xieshaowenii. NCBI lineage: Bacteria > Bacillati > Bacillota > Bacilli > Lactobacillales > Enterococcaceae > Vagococcus > Vagococcus xieshaowenii. Next base: position 1,088,959 of record NZ_CP038865.1, read on the forward strand.
ATGTTTCAACTTTAGGTGAGTTGATTAAAATACGACTTTCACCTGGGAATTCTTCGTTACGTCCACCGTTCATAAAGAACGTTACGTGAGGATACTTTTCAGTTTCCGCAATACGTAATTGTGATAAACCAGCATTTGAAAGTACTTCACCAAGAACATTTTTCATTTCAATTGGTGGGTAAGCAACTTCAGCTACAATACTTGGATTATATAATGTCATTGTAACGAATTTTACTGTTGGGTGGTTATCGCGAGCGAAATGTTCCCACTCTTCATCAGTAAAGGCGTTAGATAATTGAATCGCACGGTCCGGACGGAAGTTAAAGAAGATAATAGAATCATCATTTTTAACTGTCGCTACTGGTTGGCCATCTTTTTCGATGACAACAGGTACGATAAATTCATCATTTACGTTGTTTTCGTAAGAATCTTTAACTGCTTGAACTGGATTAGTTGCTTTTACGCCTTCTCCGTCAACGATTGCTTTGTATGCTTTTTCAACACGTTCCCAACGTTTGTCACGGTCCATTGCATAGAAGCGTCCTGAAACAGTCGCTACGCTACCGTAGTTTAACTCTTCCATTTTAGCAACTAATTGTTCCATGAAGCCTAAACCTGAAGTTGGTGATACGTCACGTCCATCCATGAAGGCATGTACGTAAGTATTTTTAACTCCACGATCTTTAGCTGTTTCTAATAAGGCATATAAATGATTTTGATGACTATGTACACCACCATCAGATAATAAGCCGAATAAATGTAAGTCTGTTCCTTTTTCAATGGCATTATCCATTGCTGAAAGTAAGACTGGATTTGTTTGAAATTCACCATCTTGGATAGCTTTATCAATTCTTGTTAAACTTTGATACACAATACGACCTGCACCAATGTTGGTATGACCTACTTCTGAGTTCCCCATTTGACCTTCAGGAAGACCTACGTCTAATCCTGCAGCTTTCATTGTGCTATGAGGGAATTCAGCCATGTAGCGATCATAATTTGGTTTGTTCGCTTGTGCTACTGCATTACCTACGACTTCGTCACGTACACCGTAACCGTCTAAGATAATGATTGCTACTGGCGCTTTACTCATTATTTTACTGCCTCCAATAATGCTAAGAATGACTCAGCTTCTAAACTAGCGCCACCTACTAGGGCACCGTCTACGTTTTCTTTAGCCATGTATTCAGCGATGTTTTCAGGTTTAACTGAACCACCGTATTGAATGCGTACTTTTGATGCTACGTCAGAACCGTATAATTTTTCAACAGTTGCGCGTACAACGCCACAGATTTCATCAGCAATGTTAGCATCTGCTGATTTACCAGTTCCAATAGCCCAGATTGGTTCATAAGCGATAACCATAGAGCTTACTTGCTCAGCAGTTAAATCAACTAAACCATTTGTGATTTGTCCTTCGATCCATTCAGCTGTTTGACCAGCTTCGTAAGTTTCTAAAGATTCACCACAACAGAAGATTGGTGTCATACCATTAGCAAAAATAGCTTTCGCTTTTTTGTTAATATCTTCGTCTGTTTCGTGGAAGTATTCACGACGTTCTGAATGTCCAATAATCACATATTGAACACCTAAGTCAGCGATTGCTGCTGGTGAGTTTTCACCAGTGAATGCTCCAGCATTTTCAAAGTAAGTGTTTTGTGCTGCTAATTTAACATCAGTTCCTTCTAAGCTTGATGCTAATGGTGCTAAAAATAATGCTGGTGAGCCGATAACAGCGTCTACCACATCGTTTGATGGTACATTACCTTTCACTGCTTCAGCAAAGCTAACAGCTTCTGCTAAAGTTTTATTCATTTTCCAGTTTCCTGCAATAATAGGTTTACGCATTTGCATATGCCTCCTAGTAATTTTTAATTATTTATTTGAGATAGCTTCAACACCAGGTAATTTTTTACCTTCTAAGTATTCTAATGAAGCTCCTCCACCTGTAGAAATGTGTGAGAATTTGTCAGCGTATCCTAATTGGATAGCAGCTGCAGCTGAATCTCCACCACCGATGATTGTTGTAGCGTCTTCTAAATTAGCAATCGCTTCACAAACACCAACCGTACCTTTAGCGTAGTTAGACATTTCAAATACGCCCATAGGTCCATTCCATACAACTGTTTTAGCACCAGCTAATAATTCAGTATATAATTTGATTGTTTTTGGTCCGATATCTAATGATTCTTGATCAGCTGGAATTTCTGAAACGTATGTTGGAGGAATATCAGCAAACTCTTTAGTTACACCAAAATCAACAGGTAATACTAATTTGTCGCCAGCTTTTTCTAATAATTCTTTAGCTAATTCGACTTTATCTTTTTCAACTAAAGATAAACCAACTTCTTTACCTTGTGCAGTCATGAATGTATATGACATACCACCACCGATTAAGATTTTGTCAGCTTTTTCGATTAAGTTTTCGATTACACCAATTTTATCTGAAACTTTCGCTCCACCTAAAATTGCTACGAATGGACGTTTTGGTGCATCAACCGCCCCACCAATAAATTCAATTTCTTTTTCCATTAAGAAGCCAGCAGCTGTTTCTAAGTTAGACGCAATACCAACGTTTGAAGCATGCGCACGGTGAGCTGTTCCGAATGCATCGTTTACAAATACATCACCTAAAGAAGCCCAATATTTACCTAATTCAGGATCATTTCCGCTTTCTTTTTTACCATCAATATCTTCAAAACGAGTGTTTTCAAATACTAATACGTCGCCGTCTTTCATGTTAGCAATAGCAGTTTCTAAAACTTCTCCACGAGTTTCAGGTACGAATGTTACTTCTTTACCTAATAATTCGCCTAAACGAGCTGCAACTGGAGCTAAAGATTTGCCTTCTTTATCTTCTTCAGTTTTTACACGACCTAAATGTGAGAACAGAATTGCTTTTCCACCTTGTTCGATAATATATTCGATTGTTGGTAATGCTGCAACAATACGGTTATCATCAGTGATGACACCATCTTTCAATGGTACGTTAAAATCAACACGTACAAGTACCTTTTTATCTTTCAATTCTAAATCTTTAACAGTTTTCTTAGCCATAAATTTATTGCGCCTCCTTGGAAAATCCTCTATTGTTTTTTTAAAAGAAAAGCGAGGAAGCGCGTAGCTTCCCCGCTTATATTTCGGTTATATTAACCTAATTTTGCAAAGTATTCTAAAGTACGAACTAATTGAGCAGTGTATGACATTTCGTTATCATACCAAGCAACAGTTTTAACTAATTGTTTGTCGCCAACTGTCATTACTTTAGTTTGTGTTGCGTCGAATAATGATCCGTAAGTAATTCCGATGATATCAGAAGAAACGATCATGTCTTCGTTGTAACCGTAAGATTCGTTAGCAGCAGCTTTCATCGCTTCGTTAACTTCTTCAGCAGTTACTTGTTTGTCTAAAACAGTTACTAACTCAGTTAATGATCCAGTTGGAACAGGAACACGTTGAGCAGCTCCGTCTAATTTACCGTTTAATTCAGGAATTACTAAACCGATAGCTTTAGCAGCACCTGTTGTGTTAGGAACGATGTTAGCTGCAGCAGCACGTCCGCGACGTAAGTCACCGTGTGGAGCATCTAATGTGTTTTGGTCACCTGTGTAAGCGTGGATAGTTGTCATTAATCCTTCAACAATACCAAATTTGTCTTGTAAAGTTTTAGCCATTGGAGCTAAACAGTTAGTAGTACATGAAGCACCTGAAATAACTGTTTCTTCACCAGTTAAGATTTCATGGTTAGTGTTGTAAACGATTGTTGGTACGTCATTTCCACCTGGTGCAGAAATAACAACACGTTTAGCGCCACCTTTTAAGTGTTTTTCAGCGCCTTCTTTAGATGTGAAGAAACCAGTACATTCTAATACGATTTCAACACCTAAGTCGCCCCATGGTAATTCTTCTGGGTTACGGTTAGCTAATACTTTAACTTCTTTACCGTTAACTTTGAAGAATCCTTCGTTTACTTCAACTTCACCGTTGAAACGTCCTTGAGTTGTATCATATTTTAATAAATGAGCAAGTGTAGCTGCATCTGTTAAATCGTTGATTGCTACTACTTCAATTCCTTCTACTTCTTGGATACGACGGAACGCTAAACGTCCGATACGTCCAAAACCGTTAATACCTACTTTTACTGTCATGTGAGATTTCCTCCTTTAGAAAATCGAAAAAATTTTTTTATTTTAAAGGGTTACCCCTTTTAAAATCTCGTTAGCTGCACCTTCATCTGTAATCAACCACGTTTGACTTGGTGCGTGATTCATGTAGGACGTGATTGCTTGGCTCTTAGCCTTACCACCCGTCACTGCAATAATGAACGGTATTTCTTTTAAATCATTTAATTGTAAGCCAATACGTGGGATTTTATAAACGATATCGCCATCTTTATTGAAAAAATACCCAAAAGATTCGCCAACGGCTTGTCCTTCTGTGATAATTCTCAATTCCTCATCAGACATGCCACGTCGTTGGGCCATATGCATGGCATTACCAACACTGTGAATGACACATGTAGAACGATGGATTAATTGCAGAACATCTTGAACACTTGGTTCTTGCAATAAGGATTGATACGTTTCTTGACTTACCCGTTCTGGTACAAATAGTGAGCGAGAACGTCCACCTGTTTTTTTGGCCATTAATTCACTGACCGAATTGGCTTGGATGTCAATAGACTCTCCTACACCGCCTCTTGCGGGAACAAATATATTGTGTCTTAACTTTGGTTCAAGTAAGCTCATTTGGCTTGCTACTCCAGCCATCGTTGTCCCCCCCATTACCGCAATGATATTCTCTTTTGCTGGCAATAATTGATTCAACGCTTCTGTAACAGATTTGCCAAACTCTTCTAACACTTGACTGTCTTGATCACAATCACCTGAAACAATTGTACAACGTCCTATATTGAATAATTGTGCTAGTTGTTGTTCTTTTTGTTTCATTCCAGATACTTGAGACATTAACTCTTCAAGTTCCTGTAATACACGTTCACCTTCAGCAGTAAGCGTCATACCACTTTTAGAAATATTAATCAGCTGTAACTGACGTAATATATCTGTTTCAGTACGTAAGGCACGTTCTGTGGTATTTAACTTTTGTGCCAATGTTCTACGTCCAACCGGAGACATCCATTGGATATTACGAAGAATAGTAAAACGTTCTTCCACAATTTCCAAAACTTCAGGAATAATCGCTTCTAACAAATTAATCTGATTTTCCATTTGTTTTGTCACTTCTCCTTTACAGTGGGACAACATTCGCCCAAGCTAGTCACTTAACGACCCATGCTTCTTAAAAATAAATTGGTAGAACAAACAACACACTATGTCATCACTACCAATCACAAAATTAGTATAGCACCACTAAAATTTAAAATCAAGTATCAGATACCTAAAAAGAACTTGTGGAAGTGATTTCCTACAAGTTCTTACTCTTGTTATTTTTATTTTACACTTCTGGAGTTTATTGGATAGATAGAAATGTTTTGTTTTAACAAATAAAAAATCACTGCTTGAACCATAGCTAGCGGTACCATTTGCCACCCAAAAACCTCATACGCTAACAAAATCGCCGTTAAAAAGGTATGCGAGGCGCTACTAAACACGCCAATATAACCCAGCGCTACGACCGGCATAAGAGGTAGATCAAAAACTGTTGCAAATAAATAACCAAAACTAGCGCCAATTGAAAATAATGGCGTCACTTCTCCCCCTTGAAATCCAATAGAAAGTGTCAAAATAGTGAACAATAGCTTTAACAACCAATCATAAGGTGCGACCACACCAAAGAATGAAGAGTCAATCAGGTTAGTGCCTAAGCCTGAGTATCGGCCATAATGGCCAAAAAATAGTAATAAAGCTAAAAATGTTCCCATCACTGTCATTTTCAAATAAGGATTTTGGAATCTATCATTTAACAAACGCTTAGTCGCTGTTAGTAACAAAGCAAATAATTTACCAATTGCAAATAAACTTAATATTAACAACAACCATTTAAATACTGATACAAACGTCATCGTTGTCCACCAGTTTTGACTATTTGACAGACGAACAGCAAATTTTTCTAAACCTAAAAAAGAAGTGGTAAAAAATGATATAAAAGCCGCAATAAGGACATAGATTATATTAATCAGTTTAATTTTTTTTGTACGAAATACTTCAAAAGCAAACATAGTTGCCGTTAATGGCGTTTGAAACAAGCCACCAAAACCTGCCGCCATTCCAATGATTAAAAATAATTGCTTATAGTTTGCTGTTTGTTCAGCTTGTGGAAAGCGACGAAAAAGTTTATTACCAACTGTTCCTCCAATTTGAACTGCCACACCTTCTCTACCAGCACTTCCGCCAAACAAGTGCGTTAACCACGTACTAACAACGATTAATGGAATAAGGATAAGGGGAATGTTCTCTTTTTTATCTTGATGGACATCAAATAGTAAGCCCATCCCTTTAGAGACTTCGTTACCATAACGTTGGTAACAATAAACAATCATAAGCCCCACAACCGGTAGCCACGGAATGACGTTTGAAAAATAATCTGTCCTAATGTCTCCTATTTTTAATAATACTGAACCAAATACGTAGTCCAATAACCCTACGATTAAACCAATTAAAGCACTATAAATAGGGATTCTAAGGTCAATTTTTTTATTCATTGTATACTCCTCATCAAAAAAGGTAGACAATTACTGCCTACCTCCTAATCATTAAATTTTTATCGTTAACTGCTAATTATCATAACGTTTACGATTTGTAGAAGAAGGAATGCCTAAAATATCACGATATTTTGCTACAGTTCTTCTAGAAATAGCCACACCTTCTTCTTTCAACAATGTTAAAATCTTTTGATCAGATAAAGGTTTACGTTTATCTTCGCCGTCTACAATTTTTTGAAGTAGCTGTTGAACATCATTGGCTGACGTATCACTGTCACTATCTGTTTGAGAAATAGCTGTTGTAAAGAAGTGGCGCATCTCAAACACGCCAAAGTCCGTTTGTAAATATTTGCCATTTACGGCACGACTAATGGTTGATTCATGAACCGATAACGTTTCTGCCAATTCTTTTAATTTCAATGGCTTAAGGGGACGATTAGTATCTGTAAAGAAAGCATGCTGGCGTTTAACAATTTCTTCGCCAACTCTCAAAATCGTCTCACCACGTTGCACAACGCTCTTTTGTAACCATTCAAATTCGGCTTGTTTTTCTTTCAAGTAATGTTTGACTTCTTTGTCATCACTCTGACTCATTTGATCAAAATATTGTTGTTGGAAAACAATTTGAGGCTGTCCACGCTTGGTTGAAAGCACACTTAATCCGTCATTTTCTCGCTTCACAATAATATCCGGATAGATTTGATGCTCAAATGATTCGCCAAAACCTGCTCCTGGATTTGGGGTTAAGTTTTGAATATAATCGTATATTTCTTGAATATCTTCAAGCGAAATTTTATAAGCAGATGCGATTTCTTTCCATTTCTTATTAGCAAATGTTTCAAAATGTTCTTCAATGACGATATAGGCCATATCTGGGGCATGTTCATCTCGTTCAATTTGTAACATTAATGCTTCTTGAAGGTTTCTAGCTCCTACACCTGGCGGATCCAGTTGTTGAAGAAGCGTTAACGCATCGAGCATTTGAATATATTCTGAACCTGTCTTCTCAGCAGCATCCTTTAAATCAATTGATAAATAGCCATTTACATCTATAAATTCCACTAAAAAAATAATCAGTTGTCTTAAATAGGTATCTCGATAATTCAAATGAATCTGGTCAATTAAATATTCAAAGAGTGACATACGGTTATCCGCAATATTGGCAAAAACATTTTGCTCGTCCTCTCCTTGATAACTTTGACGATTGACATACGGTTCATCATACTCGCCCGTTGTCACCTCAAGTTCCATCAACGGATTTTCTAGCGTCTTATTTTCTAGAAATGCTAATAAATCATCTGTATTATATTGCAAAATCTGAATAGATTGTTGTAAAGCTTGCGTCATCGCTAACTTTTGCGTTTGCTTTTGTTGTTGATTTAATTGATGACTGAAATTCAACATATAATTCACCTTCTTCACTTTAATAGCTTGCTATTTATTATTTTATTAGCTAAAATTATTCTTGTTCTTGCACCTTTAGTGTAGTGGATATCACACAAGATTCCGGTTCTTGAAACAGGGGTTCGATTCCCTTAAGGTGCGTAAAACTCTCTTATATATCAACGTTTCAGGACGTTTTTCCCTAATCATTTCCTAAATCGTTTAAAATACCTAGACATCAAACGTGTCTTTCATGAATTACTTCATGATAATCTTTTTAAAGTATAGCTCAAAAAAAAGGCGAACTCAACCACGTTCGTCTTTTTTATTTAGGCTGTATAATATTTGGTGTTGATGGAAAATCCAATTAGGATTTTCTGTTAACACTTTTTTTTGATTTTTAGACAAAAAAAGAGACCTCAACCTGATAAAATTAAAGTCGACTAAAACCAAATATATCGGAGGGGTCTCTTATGGATAAGCATACTAGAAAATTACTTGGATTGGAAGATAAAAATATATATTTTGCAGAAGATTGGTTAAAAGAAGAAAAGAAAAAAGATGTTCTGGCTTATATTATTGAAGGTGTATTAACCTATCGCCCGACTTGCTGCGAAAAATGTGGTGAACTAGATAGCTCAAAAATCGTTAAAAACGGATATAGAACGACCAAAACACAATTACCGCCCTTTAGAAATAGACTGACGTATCTAAAGCTGCATCGTTCAAGATTTCGTTGTTACACCTGTGGTGCTACTTTTATCGCCTCAACACCTATCGTTGAACGCAATCATCATATTTCCCGTGAATTAAACTATCAAATCATGATGGAATTAAAGCGTATTGTATCTCGTAAAGATATTGCGGAACGGTACTTTGTTTCTGATGTAACTGTGTTACGTACACAAAGAGAGTTAGCTAAACAACGGACAATTAACTACAATCACCTACCAAGTATTCTATGTATTGATGAATTTAAATCAATGAAATCATGTGAAGGCTCTATGAGCTTTATTTGCGTTGACGGCGTTAGGAATAAGCTGTTTGTCCTCTTAGAGGACAGACGATTGGAGAAGTTGGCTAGTTATTTCATGAAGTTTTCTCTTAAAGTACGCAAATCCGTTAAATACTTAGTCATGGATATGAATGGTAGCTATGCGCAACTAATCAAGAAAGTTTTTCCTTGTGCTGAAATTGTCACGGATCGTTTTCATATTGTACAACACATTAACCGTAGCTTTAATCAGTTACGTATCAATATCATGAATACCTTCCGAAATCATCATTCAGAAGATATGAAGAAATATCGCAGATTGAAGCGTTACTGGAAACTCCTTTTAAAAGATACTGATACTTTAGATAATAAGCATTCACATTATCATTATTTGTTTAAACGTGAACTTTTCCAACAGGAAATTATTGATGAACTATTAACTTATGATGAGCGTCTACGACTAGCATACGATACCATCCAGCTCTTACATCACTATCGCAAGAAATCCGATGTAGAGAACTTCTTTCATATAATAAATGACTTATCTAAAGAGCTTCCTAACTGGTTTAGAAAGAAATTAACCTTCTTCAATCGACACAATCAAGGCATTTATAATGCCTTGATTCTGCCTTATTCTAATGGTATTACCGAAGGTATCAACAATAAAATCAAATTAATTAAACGCGTTTCCTACGGCTATCGTAACTTTAGAAACTTACGTGATAGAATTTATATTTCGCAAGGATTAATTTTCCAAAATATCATATAAAAAAGGTGAAGCTTTTACACTTCACCTAGTCACTTATTTTAGCAAATTTGAGCCCATCAACACTATTTGACGAAGAGCCTTTATTTATCCTATATACTAGTTGTGCACCAATTACTTTTATTAAACATACGCTAATATTTCTTTAATAGTCATCTATAAGGTATAATTTCATCAGGAGGTGTTTTATAATGAAAAAAACTAACTTTGTCGTCGTTTTTTGGTTGTTAATTGCACTTATCTCTTTTGTCGTGTTCTTAATGAACTTCTATTCTTTATTTGAGTCAGTCTCTTATATTCTATTCCCAGCGAATTATACAGATGGTTACTACTCAGATAAACATCAGTTATTTAGAGACTTGATCAAAACTATTCCGATGTTACTAATTGTTACGGGTTCATTTGTCATCAGTCTAAAACAAGGATTAAAAGCTTACGAAACAAGTAACACACTCACTGAAACAAAATAACTACATCCAAAAGAAGAAAAAGAGCACATTATTTGTTTCATTCATTCTTTTTCTTCTTTTATATATTTTTACTTTACAATTTTTTTATCTAGGCGTAAAATTATTATATATTAGCGGGTGTAGTTTAGTGGTAAAACTACAGCCTTCCAAGCTGTTGTCGCGAGTTCGATTCTCGTCACCCGCTTTTGCAACATACTGAACTAAGGACAATGACGATTTAGTGTCATTGTCCTTTTTATATCCAACTATCTTCGTTGGTAACTAGGAAAGAGCAATATTGTTTACTAATTTGATAAATTTGCTATAATCAATCCATCAAGATAATGGAGGTTGATATTATGAAATTGAATCGAAAAAAGCTGTTTAAGTTGGTCAAAAAGAATACTATGAATTGTTCTTGTCGTTGCTCTTTCTGTCGAGATCAAGTCCATTGCGGTAGTAAAGAAAATGGTTGTACATGTTAATTAGTTAAGAATAATATTTATGGGAGATAACACTTTAATGGTTACCTCCCTTTTATCATGCTGTCACGTCCGGGCCTTATCGCTTTTTATTTTCATTAAACGATGTTAAAATATAAATATAAGAAAGGTAGGTTTTGAATATGACAATTAATAGAGAAACAATCACGCACCTTATCAACGAGGATAAAAAAGAGGTCGAGCGCTTAGAAAATCGTCGCCAAGAAGATTTAGGCAATTCCATCAACTATATTGAAAATGAATTACAACTTCAACACTTACTTGGAAGAATCGAAGGATTAGAAACATTATTAGGAAAAATTTAATCATACATAAAAAGAAGCTAGCACAGTATTTTTTACTGTGTTAGCTTCTTTTTTAGTAATATTTCGGCATATTTTGATGTAAAGCTACGATTCCTTGTTCTAAAATAGCTAATTGAGCCAATGTTTCTTCCGGCTTAACAACTGCTTCTTTACCGTTTATTAACACATCGTATAGCGCTTGATACACACGTGAATAATCACCAACTTCAGAGACGACTTTCTCTTGGTGATACACACCTTGTTCGTCCATGTATGTTAGCTCTCCATAATGTTCAGGCAAGTCCACCCCAAAATCAGTATTAGTTGGCATGTAAAACAATTTCAGATGCTCTTCCTGACGATCCTTAGTTGCTTTAATAAAACAACCTTTCGTTCCATATACAGCAAAACTTGGACGTTCTTTAATCCTAAAGAAACTAGATTTAACCGAAACTTTTAAACCTTTTTGATAAAATAAATCTAAATCAAAGTAATCGTTCATACGATTAGGACCCAATAATTGTCGGACATCGTAATGGATATCTAACGGCTCACCAAAATATGAAATCACTTGGTCAACTGTGTGACAGGCATGACTATATAAGTAGTCATTGATGACATCTAACTGATGATTATTAGTTGGTACTTCTGGTCTGAAGTAATCAAAATGCATCTCAACTTCCAAAATATCCCCTAGTTTACCGCTCTCAATCACTTGTTGAACTGTTAAAAAATCAGAATCATAACGACGATTTTGATAACACTCTAAGTGTAGACCTTTTTCTTTAGCCAAACTAAATAATTCCTTAGCTTGTTCTGTTGTTTCGCAGAATGGTTTTTCTAATAAGACATTCTTATGATGATTCAACGCTTCTTTTGCTAGTTCATAGTGACTTGAAGGTGGTGTCGTAATAACGACTAAATCTAATGCCTCATCTTGCCATATTGATGATAGATCATTGACATATTCAGTTCCTTCTAATACATCCCATTTAGGTTGACTACGTGCGTAAATCTTTTTGACATTAATTCCTTCAACTTTTGTTGCAAAAGGTAAGTGATAACGATTCGTACTTTTTCCATTTCCTATATAGGCAATAGTTAACATATTCATTCCTCCGTTCATTCTTATCTTCATTTAATCATTGACCGTTGAATCTGTAAACTATTTAAGTAAAATTGACAAATTATTCCAAAATCAATAACAATACAGCCACTAAGCTGGAATATTTTTCCTTTTCATTTAATACACTTGACGAAAAATGATTTTACTTAGACAATAAAGATGGAGGTGTTGGCTATATGTTGATATTGGAAGCCTTAAAAGAACAAAAAAACTTTAATTCATCAGAAATTGAATTAGCTAATTATATACTTGAACACGCTGAAGATGTTTTAGACGACTCTATTCAAGAATTGTCAGGTAAAACATTTCATGCCACCTCAACTATTTACCGTTTATGCCGAAAAATCGGACTGAAAGGCTACAAAGACTTTAAGATAAAATTGTCTGCTGAACTACAATCAGCTCCGACTTCTAGCATGGTCGACCCAAATTTTCCATTTACAAAAGATGATAGTACGAGATCTGTCGCAAAAAAGATTTTGAAACTATCTATTTCTTCTTTGGAATACACAGAGCAACTCTTAACTGACGACTTGATTCATAAGGCTGTCGAACTACTTAGTCAATCAGAACGAATTGGCATTTTTGGTTACGGAGACCCCTATCTTCCCGCTCTTAATTTCCAAAACAAAATGATGAAAATTGGTAAACGAGTTGAACTAACCCCTATTCCTGGTGAAACGCATCAACTAGCTTTCCAATTTTCACCACAAGATTGCGCTATCGTCCTTTCTTATAGCGGGCAAAGTAAGAATATGTACGAAATTACGCAAATATTAAAACAGCGACACACAAAAATCATCGCTATTACGTCAAATACGGATTCACATATTGCTACTTTAAGTGATTTGTCTATTCAAATTGCTAATAAAGAAAGCCAATCAGTCAAACAATCAACCTTTTCTTCTCAATTAGCGATTGATTACGTTCTTAACACCTTATATTCTTGTCTATTTGTAGAAGATTTTGAAAAAAATCAACAGAAAAGAATTAGCGCTGAATTGAACTTTTTAAATGATCGCTTCTTTTAGTCAAAAATAACCTAGTGAAGCAGTTGCTTCACTAGGTTATTTTTATTAATGCGCGTTTACATCACTTAAAGCTACTTCACTTAACACACCGTCATTCATTTCTAAAATACGATCACAATATGATAACATTCTTGTATCATGCGTTACCATGATAATAGTTGTGTTTGACTCATGAGATATTTTTTGAAAAACTTCTACTACTTCGTAAGCTTTTTCAGTATCTAAGCTGGCAGTTGGCTCATCTGCTAAAATAATTTTAGGACTTAATACTAAAGCTAAACCAATCGCCGCGCGTTGTCGTTCGCCACCTGAAATATCATCTGGATACTTATCTGCTAAATGCGTAATCGATAATTTATCCATTACTTCTTGGACACGTTCTTTATCATATTTTTCTTTTTTGTATTTGTACTTCAATTCAAATTGTTCCTTTAGCGTCAAATATGGCACTAAATTGGAGGCTTGCAGAACAAAGCCAATATCATTGAAGCGCACACTAGATAGTTCATTTTTTGATAAATTTGACACGTTCTTTTCATTGATGGAAATGCTTCCTGAAGTTGGTGATTGTAAGGCTCCCATAATAGTTAATAATGTTGATTTACCACTACCACTTGGTCCAACAATCGCCACGAAATTCCCTTCATCAATCGTCAAACTTGTTTCTTTTAAAATAGTGACTTCGTTTGAACCCACAGTAAAATTTTTGGTTACTTTATTTAATTCAATGACATTCATTTTGATGACCTCCTATAACGCATCTAATGGATCAATATTTAAAACACTCTTTGCAGAGAAAATGCTACCAATTAAACCACATAGAATGAATAATCCTGTAATGGCTAAATATAGTGGCCAATAAATAGCAACCGGTACGGCAGCAGGCATGAAGTTAAACGTAATAACCGTTAACGCTAATCCAATTAATGCCCCAAAAATACTGATTAACAATGTTTGATAAATCACTGATTGGCTAATAAATTTATTACTAATTCCTTGAATTTTCAAAATAGCAAAAATTGATTTCTTTTGCATAGTTAAGATATACATGAAAATCCCAATAATAACTGATGCAATTAAAATTAATGATACAATCATCAAGCCAAAGGTTAACACCTGTGCTTGATAACCTGGAATAGAATTAATGAATTCTTTTTTGTCCATATAGATCAAATCATTATCTGCTAATTTCTTCTTATCAACTTTTTCATCAACAATTAACGCTGAAATACGATTAGGCATATTTTGCGTTGGTCCTGTTGTCGCTTCTACCCCTTCAGCTTGATTTTCCTCTGTTGGCGAATAAATCATCATGGCTTGAGATGCCATCTCTAAATCAACGTATCCGACAGGTTGTGTATTATATTTTGATGATTCTGTAAAACCAACTACTTTATAGGCACGATCTGTATCAAGTAGTGTAATGGTATCACCCAACTTAACATCAACTAATTCTTTAAAACTTTCACTTAAGACGATTTCATCTTGAGCTGCAAACTTTTTACCTTCTGTAATAGGTGCCATTAAATCTTTATCATTTTGTTTAACCCCCATTAATACAAGGTCTAACGGATCTGATGATACATTTTTTACTTCAACAACAGTTGAGCCAACGTTTAGCTCTTTTGCATTTTTTAAGCCTAAAGATTTCACCACTTCTTCATCAATAGCCGATGAATAAATATTCTGATTAGATGCCTTAGTTAATACAATGCCCTCCGCATTTTTCCAATGATCAATCGATGTTGTATTTGATTTAGCTAGACCATATGCTAATCCAGATAAAAAATAAACTAAATACGCAATTAAGATGGTCACCATAACGATCATGAAAAATCGTCCTTTTTCTTTTTTTATTTCTTTGAGTGCTAAAAACATATTTGTCCCCAATAAGATACAAACCCTATTGAGTCCTCCCTTCTACATAACTTATCACTTGATAAGTAGATTATAACAGAGTAAGATACGATTAGATAATATTTTGCTTATACTATTTTTTTGTTATAATAACCCTAATGAAACTAGACTGAATAGAGGTGTCTACATGAAACAAAAAATCATTGACTTAGCAACCGAATTATTTATGAAACAAGGCTACTTAGCGACTTCTACTAGACAAATTGCCAAAGAGTTAAACATCACACAACCTGCCCTATATCATCATTATAAAAATAAAGAGCAAATATATATTGAAGTGCTAAAAAACTTTTCAAATAAAATTGGTATTCAACTCCACCAAATCATCCATTCTGAACCTAATAACGAAGAAGCATTAATCAAAATTTGCCACTACTTGAAAGATAGCCATCCAATGAATTTTTCAATGATGATGCACGACATGAATCATGAGCTAGACCAACAAACCAAAGGCGAAATCTTTATTATTTGGCATAATAATTATTTCCTTTATTTTGAACAATTGTTTGAACGATTTGCTCAAATTGACGACTTATACTTATCACCTAAACAAATTTCATCTCATTTTTTAAGAGGCTTATCTGCTTATATTGTTGATAAAGACGAACAAAACTTGACACCTGAATTACCCATTGAAGAATTTGTGAAAATATTTTTACATGGCATAATCAAAAAATAAGCAAGAAGGCAGATGCCTTCTTGCTTATTTGATTTGATTTGTTTTATTTTCTACAAATTCTCGTTGCAGTTTCACGTTTAGTTTAGTATATATTCGCTCTTTAAACCACTCTTCGTTCGATGCTTCTATCGCCTCATCTAGATTGAACCAACCTACTTGACTATTTTCATCAGGTTTAATCTTTAACGGTTCCTTTTCATCTGCTTCTAATAAATACGTCACATTCAAGTGCAAATGAGACGGTATGTAATGTCCTCTTTTATCATGACCATCTACTGTTAATACTTCCATTGAAAATATCTCTTCTGATAATGGACGAACTTCACGAAGGCTACTTTCTTCTTTAACTTCTTTCATTGCCACCTCTAGTAAGTTTCTGTTACCATCTGCATGTCCACCGAGCCAAGCCCACGAGTCATACAAATTATGATAAGCCATTAATACTTTATCTTTGGTTTGATTCACAACCCACGCAGAAGCAGTAAAATGCGCACAACGATTAACTCTCGTAAACAGATGCTCTTGTGTGTCTAATAAATCTAACATTAACTTTTTATCTTCTACTTCTTGCTGATTAATAGGTAAATAATTCATCAATTGCTTCTTAATATCCATCGTAACACCTCTTATTTCTTTGCTCAATTATAGCACAAAACCAGTTTTCTCTAAACGAACATTGCAAACCTTTATGTTATAATCTGATCGGAGGGATTTTATGAAAAAAATAATCAAACTACCACTAATCTTTATTGGCGCATTAAGTTTATTGGTACTTATCTATGTCAGCTATTTATTGATTGACTATCATCGTTTACCAGATAACCAAGCACTAACAGCCGTCAATCGCAAAAACTCAGAAGTAGAAAAAAACCAACGTACAGCGTACCAGGTGACTAGCTTTAATATTGGCTACGCGGCATATCCAGCAGACTATTCTTTCTTTATGGATGGCGGGAAATATTCTCGTGCCTATAATAAAGAAACCGTCATGACTAACCTTAAAGGCATCACCGATAATCTAAGTCACTTGAATTCTGATATTATCATGCTTCAAGAAGTGGATACTAAAGGTGATCGTTCAATGGACGTTGATGAAGTGGCTTATATTACCAATCAACTTGCACCCTATCACTATGTATTCGGACAAAATTACGACTCAAGTTACCTATTTTATCCAATCACACAGCCAATAGGCGCTGCAACATCAGGACTACTTTCATTAAGTCGTACACCAATTGAACAAAGTACCCGTTATTCACTACCAATTGAAACAGACTTTAATAAATTTTTCGATTTAGATCGTGCCTTTACTGTTTCTCGTACAACATTAGATGGTCATCCACTAACCTTTATTAATGTGCATTTATCAGCATTCACCAAAGATACTACTATATTGGATAATCAAATAAAAAAATTAGGACAATATATGACGCGTGCATATAAAGCAGGACAAAGTGTGATTGTAGCAGGAGACTTTAACCATGACATGTTAGGCAACAGTCCTGAAGTTTTTAATACTGATACTATTCCTAGAACATGGACACATCCATTCCCAGTCGAGTTGTTACCAGAACACTTCACGATTCCTAAAGGTTCATTAGACAAGGATAATATCCCATCTGTACGTTCTAACGGAGAGCCTTATAAAGCAGATAAATCTTTTGTTTCAATCGTTGATGGGTTTATTGTGTCTGATAATATTAACGTTAAAGACGTTACTGTATTAGATTTAAGCTTCAATTATTCTGACCATCAACCTATTACCTTGTCATTTGAATTCAAACCTTAAACTTACAACTCTAAGTCGGTGTACCCACGCTTACTTAGAGTTTTTTTTATACATAAAAAGGCTGAAACATCGTGACGTTTCAGCCTTTAACTTATCTATTATTTTGTTGATCCTTTGATTTTGAAGCCATGAGGTAAAACGATTTGTTTTTCTTCAACTTCTTCTTTATGCATTAATTTAGTTAATAAACGCATTGATACTGCACCAATATCATATAAAGGCTGGCTAGTTGTTGTAATTTTTGGTCGTGCTACATCTGTTAAGAATGTATTGTTAGATGTGACAATTTCAAAGTCATCAGGTACTTTAATCCCTTGATCTTGGATAGCATTTAAGATTCCTAAAGCTAATGCATCTTGTGTCACAATAGCAGATGTTGCACCACTATTAATTAAACGCTCTGCTAAGTCTTCTGCTACTCTATAATCATAAACTGTTTCAAACACTAATCCTTCTTTATAAGGTAAATTAGCTTCTTTTAATGCCGCTTTATAACCGCTTAAACGTTCTTTACCATTAATTGGGTCCAACAATGAACCTGTGACTAAAGCAATATTTGTGTTACCATTTTTCACAAGTAATTCAACCGACTCTTTACACGCTTTAGCATAATCAATATTTACTGAACCTACTTGGTTATCTGGATCAATTGCACCAGCTAACACTACAGGTGTTTTTGCTCTTGAAAATTCTGCTCTTAATTCATCGGTAATATGGTGTCCCATAAAGACAATACCATCTACCTGTTTTGATAATAGCGTATTTAATACATTCACTTCTTTTTCAGGCTGTCCATCTGAACTTGCTAAAATAATATTGTATTTATACATAGTCGCTACATCATCTATCCCACGTGCTAATGCTGAGAAATAAGCATTGCTAATATCTGGAATGATTACTCCAACTGTGGTTGTTTTTTTGCTAGCTAAGCCTCGTGCTACTGCATTTGGACGATAATCCAAGCGATCGATAACTTCTAATACTTTCTTACGTGTGACAGGTTTAACGTTGGGATTACCGTTAACGACACGTGATACCGTTGCCATTGAAACATTTGCTTCACGAGCAACGTCATAAATTGTAATTGTTTGTTTTTCCATGATTGCCTCCATCTATCTATATCTAGAATTCAAAAATATTTCCTTATGTTTAATCATAATAAGAATAGCAAATGTAAGCACTTTATGCAAGCGTTTTAACGAAGTTCACATAATTTTGTTTTCATTACACATCTTTTTTAACTCTTATGAAACAAAGGTTCCTCTATGATTTTGTAAATTTTCAACTTTTTTCATTATAAGAATAAATAAACGATTTGTAAACTGTTTTGAAAAAAAAAAGAACCTT
This sequence comes from Vagococcus xieshaowenii, assembly GCF_004792515.1. Classification (NCBI taxonomy): domain Bacteria; kingdom Bacillati; phylum Bacillota; class Bacilli; order Lactobacillales; family Enterococcaceae; genus Vagococcus; species Vagococcus xieshaowenii. The sequence goes on from NZ_CP038865.1 coordinate 1,107,888, forward strand.
TTCAGGTCTTTTTTAGTTAATCGATTGTTTTAATGCGTCTAAATTATCATTCATGATGGAAAAATAATCTTTTCCATCTTCAATATCTTTTGACGAAACGGTTTCTAGCGTTGATAAAGTTAATACATCCGCTCCGGTCGCTTTTGAAATGGTATCGGCATATTTACTTGAGCCTGATTGTTCCACATAAATATAGTGAACATGTGATTCCTTAACAAAGTCTTGAAGTGCTGCTAACTGTTTAGGGCTTGGCTCAATATCAGGGGTTAAACCTGCGATTGATACTTGGTCTAAACCATATTCATTTGCCAAATAACCAAACGCTGCATGTTGGGTCACAAATGTTTTGTTTGTTGCATCTTGGAACGCCGCATGAAAATCATGATCTAAGTCATCTAGTCTTGTTTTAAATGAATCAGCGTTTGCTTGATAAAAATCACTATTTTTTTCATCTACTTCAATTAATCCTTTAGTAATAGTAGCTACTTGCTTTTTCGCTAATAAAGGACTTAACCAAACATGTGGATCAACTTCATGATGATGACCTTCGTGATCTTCTACCTCGTGATCATGTTCGTCTTCATGTTCATGCGAATCAGCTTCTTGCGCATGCTCATGTTCTTCAGCTTCTTCTAAAAAATCGATACCTTTTGAAGCTTCAACTACTTTGGTTTTATCTGTATCAATATTCGCTAATACTGAAGATACCCATGTCTCCATTTCTTCGGAACTATATACAAAAATATCAGCAGATTGGATTTTAGCAATATCTTTAGCACTTGGTTCGTAGTCATGAGGTTCAATCTCCCCACTCAACAACATGCTAACCTCACCTTTATCACCTACAATGCTTTTGGTAAAATCATAAACTGGATAAAACGTTGTGACTACCTTTAATCCTTCATCATTTTTGTTGCTATCATTTTTCTTAGCACACGCTGTCACTGATAATGCAGTAAACAATCCCGCTAATACCAATACTATCTTTTTCATATTTCCCCTCCTGTTAAATCGTAATGATTACTATTTAAATTATACACGAATTTGTTCATTACGCAATAAAAAAAGCATCCATACGGACACTTTTTTTATTGAACTATTTTTTACGCCCATTAAAGGCATCTTTTACTTTATCGAAAAAACCTTCTTCTTGCGGACTAACAACCGTCTCTCCACTTGCTTCTGCAAAATCTTTTAACGCTTGTTTTTGAGCATCATTTAGGTTTTTAGGTGTTACAAGTTTAACAATAACATGTTGGTCTCCATTACCAGTACCACGTAATCTAGGTGCCCCTTTGCCTCTTAGACGGAAAGTTGTTCCTGTTTGGGTACCTGCTGGAATTTTTAATTTAACCTCTCCATGTACAGTTGGCACTTCAACTTCAGTTCCCAAACCTACTTGGACAAAATTAACCGGCAGTTCATAAAATATATCTGCACCTTCACGCTCAAATGTTTTACTTTCTTCAACACGGAATACCACATATAAATCTCCATATGGTCCACCATTAATTCCAGCTTCACCTTGTCCGCTTAGACGCATTTGTTGACCATCTTCTACACCAGCTGGTACATTAACTTTCACTTTATGTGTTTCGTTAATTTTTCCAGTACCGTGACAGTCTGTACATTTATCTTTAATTGTTTGACCTTTACCTTGACAATCTGGACAAACTTGACGACTCATCACACGGCCTAGTGGTGTTTGACGTTCAACATTGATAGTTCCTTGACCATGACAACGACTACATGTTTCTGGATGAGTCCCTGGTTTTGCACCACTTCCTGAACATGTCTTACATGATTCTTCACGTTTGTAACTAATGTCTTTTTCAACACCAAAAATTGCCTCTTCAAAGGTTAAATTAATACTATATTGTAGGTCTGATCCTTGACGTGGTGCATTTGGATTACTTGAACGACCACCGCCACCAAAGAACGATTCAAAAATGTCTTCAAAACCTCCAAAACCTCCAAAGCCACCGCCAGCTCCAAAGTTAGGATCTGTAGATGCATGACCATATTGATCATAGGCAGCTCTTTTTTGTGCATCACTTAACACTTCATAAGCTTCCGCTACTTCTTTGAATTTTTCATCAGCATCTGCTTCTTTATTTATATCAGGATGATACTTTTTTGATAGCTTTCTATAAGCTTTTTTAATTTCATCGTCTGAAGCATCTTTCGATACCCCTAGCACTTCATAATAATCTTTTTTTGCCATGGGTTTACCTCCACACTTCTCTAGTTTCAATGCTTTCTTATCATATCATATTATTTACGAATGGCAAACCGTTCATTAACAGTAGTAATCATAGAGAAAGCCAACTACCCTGAGGTGGCTGGCTTTCAATTTGACTAGTCTTTGTTTACTTCTTCGAAGTCACCATCAACGATATCATCTGCTGATCCTTGTGCTTCGCCAGCACCTTCAGCTGCTTGTTGAGCCGCTGCCGCTTGTTCGTATAATTTAACTGTTAAGTTTTGCACGATTTCATTCAATGCATCACGTTTAGTTTTCATTGCTTCTAAATCATTTGCTTCAACTGCTGCTTTTAATTCATCGCGAGCTGCTTCTGCTTGTTTCACTTCAGCTTCGTCTACTTTACCTTCTAAATCAGCTAATGTTTTATCAACTGAGAATAATAAAGCATCTACATCGTTACGTAAGTCTGCTTCTTCTTTACGTGCTTTATCTGCTTCAGCGTTTGCTTCAGCATCTTTCACCATTTTTTCAATTTCATCATCTGATAAGCCAGAAGAAGATTTGATTGTGATTTTTTGTTCTTTTTGAGTACCTAAATCTTTAGCACTTACATTTACGATACCGTCTTTGTCAATATCAAATGTTACTTCGATTTGAGGAACACCACGTGGAGCTGGTGGAATATCTGTTAGTTGGAAGCGTCCTAATGTTTTGTTATCCGCTGCCATTGGACGTTCACCTTGTAACACATGAATATCTACGGCTGGTTGGTTATCTGCTGCTGTAGAGAATACTTGTGATTTGCTTGTTGGGATTGTTGTGTTACGGTCAATTAATTTAGTAAAGACTGCACCCATTGTTTCAATACCTAATGATAAAGGCGTTACGTCTAATAAAACAACATCTTTAACATCTCCGGCAATAACTCCACCTTGGATAGCAGCACCCATTGCAACTACTTCATCAGGGTTAACTGATTTGTTAGGTGTTTTGTTTGTTTCTTTTTGTACAGCGTCCACAACCGCTGGAATACGTGTTGAACCACCTACTAAGATAACTTCGTCAATTTCAGAAGCTGATAAACCAGCATCTTTTAATGCTTGACGTACAGGTAATTTAGTACGTTCAACTAAGTCAGCTGTTAATTCATCAAATTTAGCACGAGTTAATGTCATTTCCATATGTAATGGACCTGCTGCTCCTGCAGTAATAAACGGTAAGCTAATTTGAGTGCTTGTCACACCTGATAAATCTTTTTTAGCTTTTTCTGCAGCGTCTTTCAAACGTTGAACAGCCATTTTATCTTGAGATAAATCAATGCCGTTTTCTTTTTTGAATTCTTCTACTAAGTAGTTCATGATTTTGTTATCAAAGTCATCCCCACCTAAATTGTTATCACCTGCTGTTGATAATACATCAAAAACACCGTCTCCTAACTCAAGGATAGACACGTCAAATGTACCACCACCAAGGTCAAATACTAAAACTTTTTCTTCTTTATCTGTTTTATCTAAACCGTAAGCTAATGCTGCTGCAGTTGGTTCGTTAACGATACGTTCTACTTCTAAACCTGCGATTTTACCAGCGTCTTTAGTTGCTTGACGTTGTGAGTCGTTGAAGTAAGCAGGAACAGTGATAACTGCTTTTGTTACTTTTTCACCTAAATATTCTTCAGCGAAACCTTTTAAGTATTGTAATGTCATGGCTGAAATTTCTTGAGGTGTGTATGATTTACCTTCGATGTCTACTTTGTAACCAGCTTCACCCATATGACGTTTGATTGACGCAATAGTGTTGGGGTTAGTTACAGCTTGGCGTTTCGCTACTTCACCTACTTGAATTTCGCCATCTTTAAATGATACAACAGATGGTGTTGTACGATTTCCTTCTGGATTTGGAATAATTTTAGCTTCTCCGCCTTCTAATACAGCTACCGCAGAGTTAGTAGTACCTAAGTCAATACCGATAATTTTACTCATATTAAATCGTCTCCCTTAATTTTCTTTTTATATTATTATTGTGCCACGATAACCATTGATGGTCGTAACACGCGATCATGTAATTTGTAACCTTTTTGAAGTTCATGAATAATTTGATCAACTGCTTGTTCTTCTGAAGCAGGCATTGTTTGAACTGCTTGATGTAAATTTGGATCAAACACTTCATTTAGCGCAGGAATTGTTTCAACACCTGCTGATTTAAGAGCATTCAACAAACTATCTCTTACCATCTCAACACCTTTTTTAAGGCTTTCACCATTTTCATCGGTTACTTCTGTTTCTAATGCACGTTCTAAATTATCAATTGCAGGTAATAATTCTTTTGCTAAATCTTGTGAACGGTAACGTGCAGCTTGTTCACGCTCTTTTTGATTACGATTTCGCATATTAATCATTTCTGCTTGAACTCTTAATAATTGATCCTCTAATTCATTGACCTTTACTTCCAGTTCTTCTTCTTTTGATAGTTCAATGACTTCTTCAACTTCCTCTACCATATCTTCAGTAGATGCTTGAGTTGTTTCAGTTGCTTGTTCTTCTTGAATCATTTCTTCATTGATTTCTTCTGACAACTGGCTCACCCTTTCTTTTATGAATCTAATAGGCGATAATAATCGCTTAAATAATCCGCTAATTCTTTTCTGTAAGTATCCATTAATGTAAACACTTTTGAATAGGCCATATTGGTTGGACCGATAATCGCAATCGTTCCATTGCCATATTCACTTATTTCATACGAAGCCGTAATCATACTCATATTGGCTAACAATTCGTTATCATTTTCTGAGCCAATTCGGAATTCAATACCATTAGATGGCGTTGAAATCATCGTTGACAATAATTCTTGATTATCCATTAATGAATAGAAAGATTTAATTTGATGAACATCTGAAATCAATTGATTTCCTAGCAAATTCATTTGTCCACTAATGTACACTTTGTCTTTAAACGTTCCAGATAAAATAGTATCAAAAACATCCATTACGCCTCGCGTTGTAACAAAATATTTCTGTAAGATCATAGGAATTTCCGTTCTCAACTTGTTGTACACCGTTAACAAAGGTTCACCAACTAATTTATCGTTAGCAATCGATACAATGGTTTCAATATCGCTAAAAGATAGATGTTCTGGCATTTTGAACACTCGACTTTCTACGTTACCCTTATCTGTTATAATAATGGCCACTAATTGCTGCTTGTTAAGTGGAATCACTCGAAAGCCAGTCAACCGTCGATTACTCATCTCCGGTCCTAACGAAATAGCAGTGTAGCTAGTTAATTCAGATAAAAACTCAGCAGAATGTGCCATAATATCATTTAGCGCTGTATATTCTTGACCAAATGATTGGCGTATCTTAGTTAAGTCTTCTTGCCTCATCTGTGATGGTTGTAATAGATGATCCACATAGAATCGATACCCCTTCAATGAAGGTACACGACCAGCTGATGTATGAGGTTTCTCTATCAACCCTTGATTTTCTAAAACAACCAAATCATTCCTAATTGTTGCAGAACTTGCCTTAATCCCAGCGTTCATTAACGTCTTAGACCCAATTGGCTCTCCTGTTTCAGTATTCAATTGAATCACTAATCGCAAAATATCTAATTGTCGTTGTGATAACATTCTATCCACCCCTTTTTAGCACTCAAAACATATAAGTGCTAATCACAATACTAAGTATATCAGTTAGATTATTAGTTGTCAACGGAAAAACATCATTTTTTAGCACTCTTTTATCAAGAGTGCTAAACACGTTTCTACCTAGCTATCATTGTTCGTTTGGACTATCAAAAAAGGCATTTCGCTTTCACGAAACACCTTTACAACTATGTCATAATACACCAGATGGTCACAGCATTAATCAATTAGGAATTTTTCAAACACTTCATTGCCTAAAATCAACCCATGTTTTGTTAACGCGATACGATCATCTTTTATTTGAATTAAGTCTTGCTTTTCTAATTCCGGTAGTACTTTTCCGTATACATCATAAAAATCACGGTCAAATTTCTGATTAAACTCATTAATAGATATGCCTGCTAATTTTCTTAATCCTAAGAACATCTGCTCTTCCATAACGTTTTTGGTTGATAACTTTTCAACTTCACGGATAGGTAGCTGATTCTCTCTTAATGGCTTCAAATAGTGTTGGATTGGGCCATGGTTTTTATAACGCGTTTGATTCAAGTAACCACTCGCTCCAGCCCCCAGTCCGTAATAATGTTCATTGTTCCAGTAAACTAAATTATGTTGACTTTGTTTACCTGGTGCAGAGAAGTTACTGATTTCATATTGTTTTTTCCCATGTTTTTCCATTTCTTCTGCTGCTCGTTCAAACATATTACCTTCAACATCTTCTGGTGGCAATTCAAGACGACCTTGACGTGCCCAGTTATAAAAAATCGTTTGATTTTCTAATATTAATGAATATAGGGAGTAATGTGGTAAATCAAGCGCCAAGGCTTGTTTCAATGTGTCTTCAAAACTAGCCATTGTTTGTCCTGGCAAAGCATAGATTAAGTCAATACTAACATTATTACCGAATCCGGCTTTATCGATCACTTTCATCGTATCATAGACATCTTGCGCGCTATGTTTTCGCCCGATTTTTTTGAGCAATTTATCATCAAACGATTGAACGCCCATTGATAAACGATTCACACCATAAGAAGACATGACATTTAATTTTTCAAGTGTCAAATCACCAGGATTGGCTTCAACTGTAAATTCATTTCCATCTTGAAACGGCATTAGCTCACGAATACCTGATAACAGAACATCTAGCTGTTCTGCAGTTAATGAAGTAGGTGTCCCTCCACCAATATAAATTGTTTCGGTATTATCCGTTGGGTATTTTTCTAGCGTCATTTTTATTTCTTTTAGTAACGCTTGAACATACTCATCAACTGGTTGTCCTTCCAACATTACCTTATTAAAATCGCAATAATAGCAAATATGCTCACAAAATGGTATATGAATATAAGCTGACGTCATACTACAGACCTTCTCTCTCTTTAAAATAAAGCACCGTTTGTTGTTTGTCTTGATTTAATTGTGCAACTAAACCATCAATTCCGTCAAATTTTATCTCTCCACGCAAATAGTGATGCCATTTCACTTCTACTTGTTCTCCGTAAATATCTTGATCAAAGTCTAGAATATAAACTTCCACTGTTCTATCACGATTAGCTTCAAATGTTATGTTATGACCGATTTGGGCCATCCCTTTGTACCAAGTATCTGCCACTTTTATTTCAACCACATATACGCCATCTTTTGGTAAATGTACTGAGCTAGCGGTTTTAACATTGGCTGTTGGAAAACCTAGTGTGCGTCCTCGAGCGTCACCATGAACCACGATACCCCCTGTGACATAATCATACGCCAACATTTCACTAACTAATGACATTTTTCCTTCATCAAGATATACGCGAATACGAGAAGAACTAATTTTTAAATTATTTTCAGATAATTGGTCAACTGAAATCACGTCAAAACGATGATTGGCATAACCTGGTAAGTGTTCCATTGAAGCCACTTCTTTCTTACCATATGTATAATCAAAGCCGGCAACCGCAACTTTAGCATGTAATCCAACAATATACTCGTCTACAAAATCTTTAGGCGATAAACCAGCAAAAGCTGAGGTGAACTCAACTACGTATAAAAAATCCACACCAAGATCTGACATAATTTGAGCCTTTTGCTCAATCGTTGTTAAATATTTAACCGTATCCGGATTAATCTTTTGGAACACAATCGATGGATGTTGGTTAAATGTCATAACCGCTAATTTTAACTGGCGCTCATCAGCTTCTTTTCTTGCACGTTTAATCACTTCTTGATGACCACGATGCACACCATCAAAGAAACCTAGCGTCATCACTACTTCATCTTTAGGAATTTCATTTGGGTCATACGGGTGATGTATTTCAATTATTTCCATAAATTTTCTACCTCTTACTGATCATTTCTAATAATTTTAGTTGGTTTTAACAGATTATTTTTTCTAGGATGTACTTGATAAATACCCACTACTTGCCCTTGATAAAAAACAGGGATTGGCTCTTCTTCAGTTACTTCCTTATCGATTAGATTTCTTGATAAAAAGACACCATTTTTCACTAATTGATACTGTTCCTCGCTTAGATCCACACAAGTAAATGAGGCATCAAACGCACGTTCAATTGGTTGAACAAATTCAAATGATTTTTGCTCTACCAATGTTTTTATTTCATCTAATGTTAAAGCATTTTCTTTTGATAAGCCCCCACTTGCGGTTCTTGTTAAATCAGACATATGAGCCGGATAACCTAGAATTGAACCAGTATCTACTGATAACGTTCTAACATAGGTTCCTTTCCCACAAATCACTTTAAAACGCCATGATTGTGTTCCTTTTTCTTCATCAAATACCGGCACTGATGTGCGTTCAAAAGAGAAAATATCCGCTTTTCTCATAGGACGTTCTACTTCTAACCCTTCACGAGCGTATTCATATAAACGTTTACCCTTCACTTTTACAGCTGAATACATTGGTGGTATTTGAGTGATTGTGCCCACCATCTGACTCATGGCTTGATCAATTACCTCAACCGTTAAAGGAGCCGTTACATTGACTTGTTCAACTATCTCACCTGAAACATCTTCGGTCGTTGTTGAAAAACCAAGGGTAATTTCACCTTCGTATATTTTATGATTATCTTGTAAATATTCAATAACTTTCGTTCCTTTACCTATACAAATGGGTAACACACCATCAACATCTGGGTCTAGAGTGCCTCCATGGCCGATTTTTTTCATGTGTAAAATTTTTCGTAATTTAAAAACGCAATCATGACTCGTCATACCACGTTCTTTCCATAATGCAATAATACCGTCCACGATTCATTCTCCTTCTCATCTATAATAACTCAGTCATTATATCATATTACTATCTTCAAGTGGTTAAAAAGCGACTAATTTCAAGCCTTTTAACCTTTTTCCAATTTATTTATTCTACAAAAAAAAGCAGAAGAATTAATCTCCTGCTTGATATTTTTTACTATTTAATTTTAGGGATAAAACACCGGTTACTAGTAAAATAATGGCTGATACAAAGTAAGGTGAACGATGATGGACATCAAATAATGCACCCGCTACAATCGGTCCAACGATATTCCCAACACTTGTAAAGGTAGAGTTCAACCCGTTAACCATCCCTTGATTATTTCCCGCATGTTTTGACAGATACGTAGTGACTGCCGGTCTAAACAAGTCAAATGACAAGAAAATAACAAATGTTGAAGCCACTACTACCCATGGTTTGTTCGTAAAAGCAATAAATGCGATAAAAATCGCACTTGAGAAAAACGTTAACTGGATTAATCGCAATTCGCCAATCAAGTTGACTAACTTCTCAAATATAAATAATTGGAAAATTAAAGCAAAAATTCCACCTACCGTGATAACTATTGAAATTTGACCAACTGTAAACCCAAAATTTTCTGTTGCCATTACACTGTAAATTGCTTCAAATGCCTGTAAACCAAATGAAGAAATAAAAATAATAATAAATAACATACTAAAAATTGGACTCTTCAATAAATTAATGGCTTCTTTTTTAGCATTTGTTGGTTCTAATTCGTCAGAATGAACATGCTTTTCAGGTTCTTTTAAGATAAGTGCTGAAATAATAAAACCGATAAATGCCACTAAACCTGCTGCAAAAAATGGCACACGCAAGCCAAAGTGAGTTAATGCTCCACCGACACCTGGCCCAATAATGAAACCACCACTAATAGCTGCTGATACAAGTCCCATTGATTTAGGACGTTCTTCAATTGTCGTTAAATCCGTAACAAACGCTGTAACAGACGGCATTATCAATGCAGCTGATGCTCCACCCAATAGTCTTGAAAAATAAAACCACGGCAAAGTCTGAGCAAATCCAAAAATAATTTCAGAAATAGAAAATAATAGCATACCTAAGACAATTAATTTTTTTCGTCCTAACTTGTCAGATAAATGACCTGAAATTGGAGATACCACTAATTGAGCAAAAGCAAAGATAGAGACTAACAGACCCATTACGGTACCAGAAAAGCCCATTTCAATTTTTAGTTGTGGTAATGCAGGTATCACTAATCCCACGCCTAAAAAGACTAAAAATAAATTAAATATAACTAAGTACAGCATTTGATTTTTTTTAACCATCCAATTCCTCCTTCATATAAAAAGAGCTGTGATATAAATATCACAGCCCCCTCGTTCTTAATAATCCTGACGGTTCATGTTTCGAATCAATTCATCAATTCGATTACCGTATGCGACAGATTCATCACGTTTAAAGAATAGCTCGGGCGTTTTATAGATTTGTAATCTGCTCCCTAGTTCTTTACGCATTAAGCCACTTGCTTTATCAAAGCCTTTTTGGACATCATCCCAATCACTCGGATCGTCTGTTAATGTACTATAATAAATAGTTGCTTGTTGTAAATCACCAGTAACCGATACTTCAGTAATAGTTGCACCCTCAACTCTAGGATCACGAACTTTTTTATGCAAAATATCGTTGATTTCTTTTTGAATTTCTTGTGCTACACGGCGAGAACGATAATTAGCCATATTCGTTGGCCCCTTTCAATATTTACTAAACGCGTTTAATTTCTTCCATTACGAATCCTTCAACCACATCGTCAACACGTAAGTCATTAAAGTTTTCAATCATGGCACCACATTCAAATCCCATTTTAACTTCTTTAGCATCATCTTTGAAACGTTTTAGACTTGCTAATTCGCCTTCAAAAATAACGATACCATCACGAATAACACGAACACCACTATCACGTTGAATTGAACCTTCAAGTACGTAACATCCTGCAATTGTTCCAACTTTAGAAACTTTATAAGTTTCACGAACAACCATTTGACCCGTAATTTTTTCTTCAAATTCTGGATCTAACATTCCTTTCATCGCTGTTTCGATTTCTTCAATCACACGGTAAATAATACTGTGTAAACGAATATCTACTTGTTCTTGTTCTGCTTGCATTTTAGCTAATGGCGTTGCACGAACATTAAATCCGACAATAATAGCACCACTTGCTGCTGCTAATGTAATATCACTTTCGTTAATTGCCCCTACAGCTGAATGGACAATCTTAACACGAACGCCTTCAACGTCAATTTTATTTAAACTAGCGACTAATGCTTCTGCTGAACCTTGTACATCAGCTTTAATAATCACGTTAACGTCTTTTAATTGACCTTCTTTTAGACTTTCAAATAAGTTATCTAATGTTACTACGCTACTTGCATTACGTTGAGCTAATAATGCACGTTTGGCACGTTCTTCGCCGGCTTGACGAGCTGTTTTCTCATCTTCAAAGTTTACAAAGTGGTCTCCTGCTTGAGGAACATCATTTAATCCTGTAATCTCAACTGGTGTTGCAGGACCTGCTTCTTTGACACGACGTCCAATATCATTAGCCATTACACGTACACGTCCGAACGTATTACCTACTACGATTGGGTCTCCTACTCGTAAAGTTCCTTGTTGAACTAATAATGTTGCAATAGGTCCTTTACCTTTATCTAAACGTGCTTCAATAACTGTCCCAATAGCGCGTTGTGTTGGGTCAGCTTTTAATTCTTGTACTTCAGAAACTAAAAGAATCATTTCTAATAATTCATCAATATTTTCCCCAAATTTAGCTGAAATTGGCACGAAAATAGTTTCGCCACCCCATGCTTCAGGAATTAATCCATGTTCGCTTAATTCTTGCATCACGCGATCTGGATTAGAAGCTGGTTTATCGATTTTATTTACGGCAACAATAATTGGCACATCAGCCGCTTTGGCATGGTTAATCGCTTCAATTGTTTGAGGCATTACACCATCATCTGCTGCTACTACTAAAATTGTGATATCGGTAATACTTGCGCCACGTGCACGCATACTTGTAAAGGCCGCATGTCCTGGTGTATCTAAGAATGTAATTGTTTTGCCATCAACATCAATTTGGTAAGCCCCAATATGCTGAGTGATCCCACCGGCTTCACCTAATGATACTTTTGTATGACGTAATGTATCTAGTAATGTTGTTTTACCATGGTCAACGTGTCCCATAATAGTAACAACTGGCGGGCGTGTCACTAAGTTTTCTTCTACTACTGCATCTTCTTCAAAGAATTTATCAATATCTGCTACGTCAACTGTTACTTTTTCTTCTGCTTGAATACCATAATCAGCTGCTAATAATTCAATCGTATCTTTATCTAATGCTTGGTTTTGGTTAACCATAATACCTAACATAAATAGTTTTTTGATAATTTCAGCTGGTTCACGATAGATTTTTTTAGAAATTTCAGCTACGTTCATACCATCTGTGTAAACTAACACTTCTGGCAATTCTCTGAACTTACGTTGTGGCATTGGTGGTTTATTTGTTGCTTGGTGACGATTATTTTTACCTTTTTTACCACGTTTGTTAAATTTATTCCCTTGGTTATTGTAGTTACCGTTAGGGCGCTTGTTACCATTATTATTGTTATTATTCATTCGGTTTGATTGCTCTTTCTTTTCTTCATTTTGTTTCTTAGGGCGTGCTCCAACATTGTTAGCTTGTCCTTGTTTCTGCGTTTGTTGTGGACGATTAGCTTGTTGCGAGTTTCCTTTGCCACTTTGCTGCTTATTTGGTGTTGCTTGTGTCGAATGTTTAGGTTTCGTCACATTTTTTGATTGATTATTAGTTGATGTTGGTGCTTTTGCTTGTTGTTTTGGAATTTGTTTGGACTGCGTTGGTTTCGATTGAAATGCTTGATTGATTTTTTGCACATCAGCAGCTTCCACTGTTGTCATGTGATTTTTCACATCAATCCCTAAAGACTGCGCTTTTTCAACGACCGCCTTACTTGATTGATTGATTTCTTTAGCTATTTCATACACTCTTTTTTTACCCATGCACAATCACCTTCCTAACTTTGGATTAACTCCTTAAGCTTCTTAGCGAACCCTGCATCTGTCACACCACAAATCATACGATGTTTCCCTATAGCATGACTCAGTTCTCCTTGTGAAAATTCCAGAATACAAGGGACTTCATAGTAAGAACACTTATCAGTGAGTTTTTTCTTAGTATTATCACTTGCATCAGTTGCAACAAATACTATTTTCATTTTTTGGGAACGCACATCTTGTAAAACTAATTCTTCACCAGAAACAATTTTACCTGCTCGTTGAGCGATTCCTAATAAATTTAATATTTTTTCTTTGTTATTCATTTTCCAAACAATTCCTGTCTTGCTTTTTGGTGAGTGACATAATCTACCAACTCTTGATAAAACTCATCTGAAATTTTTATCTCTAAGATTTTAGATAGTGTGTCATTCTTTTGAGCTTTTTTTGCCACTTCAGGTTCAATAGATACGTAAGCACCGCGCCCTGGCATTTTTCCAGAAGGATCGATACTTACTTCTCCTTCTTTTGAACGGACAATTCTAATCATACTTTTTTTATCCTTCATCTCACCAGAGACGACGCATTTTCTTAATGGAACTTTACGTTGTTTCATCTATTTTACCTCCGTGTATTAAATTTCCTCAGTAGTTGTTTCTTCTTCTTCAACTGCTACTACTGCTACTTCAGTTGGTTCAGTTGTTACAATTTCTTCTACTGTTTCTGTTGATAAAACTTCTTCTGGCATTTCTTCTGCTACTTCGATAGTTTCAGTTTCAGCAACTGCCATTTCTGATTCAGGTTTAATATCGATTTTATGATTAGTTAATTTAGCTGCTAAACGGGCATTTTGTCCACGTTTACCGATTGCTAATGATAATTGGTGATCTGGTACAACCACTGTACATGTACGTGAATCTGCTTCTGAAAATTTCACATCTAGTACTTGTGCTGGATTTAGTGCATTGGCAATAAAGATTGCTGGATCTTCATTCCACTCAACAATATCCATGTTCTCACCTTTTAATTCATTAACGATAGCTTGTACACGTTGTCCACGTGGTCCAACACATGTTCCAACTGGATCAATGTTAGCATCTTCTGAACGTACTGCCACTTTTGAACGATCTCCAGCTTCACGTGCGATGTTAACAATTTCAACAGCACCGTCATATACTTCTGGAATTTCTTGTTCAAATAATCGTTTTAATAAGTCAGGATGGCTACGACTTACAAAGACTTGTGGTCCTTTTGATGTGTTCTCAACTTTAGACACATAAACTTTAATACGGTCATGTGGTTGATACATTTCATTTGGGATTTGATCTTGGCGAGATAATACTGCTTCAATTTTCCCTAGGTTTACATAAATATAACGATTATCTTGACGTTCTACAATCCCTTGCATGATTTCATTTTCGTATGCTGAAAATTCTTCATAGATAATTGTGCGCTCTGCTTCACGAACACGTTGTAAAATAACTTGTTTTGCTGTTTGTGCAGCAATACGACCAAAATCTTTTGGTGTTACTTCAAAACGAATGGTATCGCCTACTTCATAAGCGGGATTAATTTTGATTGCTTCTTCAAGTGAGACTTCTAATTGTGAGTCCATTACAAAATCTGTTACTTCTTTTACTGCGTATACGTGAATATTCCCTTTTTTACCATCGAATTCCACTTCTACATTTTGTGCTTGTCCGTAGTGACGTTTATAAGCTGAAACTAATGCTGCTTCTAACGCCTCTACTACTATTTCTTTTGAAATGCCTTTTTCTACTTCTAACACTTCTAAAGCGTTTAACATTTCTTTACCCATGACTACTATTGCCTCCGTTTATTATTAAAATTGAATTGCTAGTCTTGCTTTGGCGATATTTTTTCTTGAGAAAGTAATTTCTTTTTCTCTTGTTTTAATTTTTACACGTAATGTTAACTCAGATTCGTTTAAATCAATTAAGAAACCATCAAATGACTTTTCCCCTTCAACAGGTGAATATAACGATACATTAATATACTCGTTCAATGCATTTTGGAAATCTTCTTCTTTTTTCAACGGTCTTTCCACGCCTGGTGAAGACACCTCTAAGAAATACGCTTGAGGGATTGGATCAGGATTTAAGCTGTCCATTTTCTCACTTAATTGTTCACTTACAATCGCACATTCTTCAATATCGATACCATTTGGCTTATCGATATATACTCGTAAGAACCAATTTTTACCTTCTTTTAAAAATTCAATGTCTACAAGTTCAAAATTCAATTGATCTAGGATTGGTGTTACTACTTCAGTAACTGTTTCCACTACACTACTCAATTAATTTCGCCTCCTTTTCGGAAATCCGTATTTCATCAAAAAGAGTGAGCGTTGGTCACGCTCACTCTCCCTTCAATATCAATCTATAAGTAGTCTAACATAAATAAATGAAATTTTCAAGAAACATTGCCTATTATCCGTTATATTAACAACGATTTAACTGCCCACGAGATAAAACAAAAAGATGTGACAATCGCTGTCTCATCTTTTTGCTGTCTTATTTATACATGTTTAAGATTTTATAAGCTTTCATCACATGCTTAGCTAACACAAAATTCGTGACGGTTCCTACACCACCAGGAACAGGCGTGATAGCTTTAACTTGCTCGTGTACAGATTCAAACGCTACGTCCCCGACAATTTTTCCATCTTCAGTAGGATTAATCCCCACGTCAATCACTACGGCTTCTTCGTTCACATAATTTTCTTGAATCATCTGCGCTTGTCCCATCGCCGAAATAATCAATTCTTGATCGCGACACTCTTTTGCTAAATCTTTAGTTGTACTGCGGCAAATTTTGAGAGTCGCACCTCTTGCCATTAATGCTAACGCCAAAGGTTTGCCTACGACCATGCTATAACCCGCAACGACTGTACGCATTCCTTTCAAGTCCAGTTCCAGATAATCGATTATCTCTAAACAAGCTTGCGCGGTACATGGCAAATAACCAGAAAAATCACCTTGATAAATTTTTAACATGTTTGTTTGACCGAAACAATCAACATCTTTGGCTTCATGAATCACACGACTCGCGTATTCATCAGACAAATGCTCTGGCAAGGGCTTCAATAGTAAAATCCCGTGAACATCTTTATCGTCATTCACTTGTTCAAACGCCTTATCAAACACCGTTTGCTCAACAGTTGAGGGTAACACGACACTATTCACATCAAAACCAATATTACCTAATATACGGTGACAAGCTTGCTCATAATACAATTGATCTGCATCTTCTCCAACTCGAATAATGGTAAGGTTAGGTTTCACTGTCAACTCGTTGATTTCAGCCGTTAAATGTTCTTTTTTTTCACGAACAATGTCAATTCCTTTTACAATGTTAACCATTACTTCACCTCTAAATAATTACATTATTTTTTCTTTTTTAATGTTGTGTAGAAAACAGCTGAAACTAAAATGGTTCCACCTACTAAATTACCCAAATAAACTGGGACAAAATTTTGTAGCATTTGTAACCAAGTGATGTCTCCTCCATTGAAAATAGCTGCTGGAATAACAAACATGTTGGCCACATTATGCTGGAAACCAATTAATACGAAAATCATGATTGGGAACCACGCACCTAAAATCTTACCTGCTGCATCTTTTGCACCGTAACATATCCATACTGCCATACCAACCATCCAATTACAACCAATTCCTGATACAAATGCTTGTAAAAACGGCATATCTACTTTTCCGTGAGCAAGTTCACGTGTTGTTTCTAAATATGGGTCAGCTTCTGTTAATCCTAAGATATGCCCAAAGAAATACGCCATGAATAACGCGCCTAAAAGATTAGCAAACGTGACAATCACCCAGTTAACAAGCATGTCTTTACCTGATACTTTCTTATCATACCAAGCTATTGAAACAGTCATCATGTTACTCGTAATTAATTCACCTGCTCCTAATAAAATACAAATAAGTCCAATTGGAAAAACTGCCCCACCTACTAATGAATGATACGCATGTGGTAATGCTGCCACCGCTTTAATATAAGCAATGTATCCCAACGCCACAAAGGCCCCTGCTAAAAAACCTAATATTAACTTGTTACGGTGTGAAGTATTAACTTTTTTGACCCCACTCTTAATCGCTAATTCTACTACTTCATCTGGTGAATACATGTCTGAATTTACCCCTTTACTCTGTAATTACCTTTTTTACTTTTACATCATGTTCTTCTACAGGAATTGCATCAAATAGCATTTTTTTCCATATACATAAAACCGACATGGCTTGACTTTCTTTTAGGAAACGATCATAGAAACCTCCACCGTATCCTAATCGATCACCTTGCCTATTAGCAGTGATACATGGCACAAGAACTAAATCAACCGATTTGGAATTAACCAACATATTTTCCTCAGTCGGTTCTAGCACACCAAACGAACTACGAACCAAACACGAATCACACATAATTTCACGTAATTCCATCTCATCAGGTGCTACAACTTTAGGTACACAAACACGTTTATTATCCGACAAAAAATACTCGATAAATTGCCACGTATTTATTTCCTCTTCCATACCAATATAACAGAAAATCATCTCCGATTTTTGGTACTCTGGCATTGCAATTAGTTTTGTCAACATCGTTTTTTCAGCTGTTTGACGGTAGCTTAACGATAGTTCTTTACGCTTTGCTAGCTGTTCCATTCGTAACGTCTTTTTTATCCCCATTCGAAAACCCCTTACATGTAGTCATTTAAACATTATGAAAAAATACTAGGTTAAGTGACATTATAATATAATTTATTCACAAACTGTATCATTATTTTCATTTTTATGTAGAAAAAGAGGAACAAGTGATAAACACCTGCTCCTCTTTAACATTTTTATCATTAATCAGTTTCAATTAAACCATATTTACCATCTTTACGGATATAAACAATGCTTGTACCATTTGTTTCAGCATCCTCAAAGATGAAGAAATTGTGACCTAACATATTCATTTGTAAAATAGCTTCTTCGCTATCCATTGGTTTCAATGATAAGCGTTTTGTACGAACAATTTCATTTTCATTTTCATCTGTTTCTTCTACGTCTTTTGTATCGATAAAGAACTTAGCTGCTAAGTCTTTTTCAGATACCTCACGTTGTTTACGATGAATTTTAGTTTTAAATTTTCTGATTTGTCTTTCTAATTTATCAACGACTAAATCAATACTTGCGTATAAATCATGTGATGTTTCTTCGGCTCTCAATACTAAGTATGGCAATGGAATGGTCACTTCCACTTTTGCATCTTTATCAGCATACACTTTTAAATTCACGTGTGCTGTTGCTTCAATATCTTGGTTTTTATCGAAATATTTTTCTAATTTTGAAACTCGTTTTTCAACATAATTTCTAATAGCCTCGGTAACCTCAATATTTTCTCCTCTAACGTTAAATTTTAGCATAACACATTGCCCCTTTCATCAAACATCTATTAGGAGAAAAAGATAATTAAAACGCTATCTTTTTCCTTAACTTTATTATAGCGAATGACGCGTATAATTACAAACAAACTTCCTTATTTTTATCGACACAAACTAAAAGTTTCTATTGTTTTAGCATATGGAATAATCAAACGAGCCGCTTCGTGGAGCGTCTTACCTGTTGTATAGACATCATCCACCAACAAGACCGATCGATTAATAAGTAGTTCTTTACTGTTTTTTTCTAAAAAAAAGGGCATTTCAGCATTTAAACGTTCTTGTTTTGACTTTGACCCTTGAGCCCCTTGCTGCGTCTGTTTTATGCCTATCAATTCTTGATATCCAATAGAAGCGAACGCTAACATGACTACCACTTGATTAAAACCGCGTCGTTGATAATGCTCAGTTGAACTAGGAATAGGAATAACGATATCCGGCTTTAATCTCTCAATAGTATAAGCAATTTCTTTAGCAAATAACTGACCTAAAACATAATCACCTTGTCGTTTAAATCTCTCTAACCACTCTGAAAAAAAATCACTATAGTAATAACAACTATGATGTCGAATATCTCTACCTATTATTTTTTTCCAATACAAACAATCTACACACACTTCATCCTCACAAAAAATCTGGCAAATAGAACACCTCTTGGCCAAACCAATCCGCTGTTTATCAACTAAACATTGACAAGTAGCACACAACAAACAAGGAGATAGACGAGTGAAACTCATTAATTCATTTAATCTCAGAGTATAACTGATTTTTTGCTCACACATCAGACAATTCACTATTCATCAACGCTCCTATTCGGTTCATTAGTTTGATTTGCTTGCGACTCTTCTTCATCGCTAATGATTGACCTTCATGTAAATAATACACATGACCATTAGGAAACTCATTCTTTCTACCTACCCTTCCCGCAATTTGAACCAATGACGCGGTATTATAGATAGGGTGATGGGCACCAAAAACTATCACATCAATATCGCTAAAAGTCACACCACGTTCTAAAATGGTCGTTGTAACCAACAAATCAAAATAATTATCTCTCATTTTTTCTACTTTTTCATGACGTGCATGATCGACCGAAGAGACATTAGCTATCCGACTAGTTGGATAATGTTTTTTTAATAGTTTTGATAAATGTTTACCTGTAGCAATGGTAGGGACGAAAATCAATGTTCGTCGTTGATTCGTTAGCTGTTGATTAATTAACTGTTGAAGTTGTTTTGGAAGAATCGTTTGACCACCTAAATAACTAGGGCAATAAACAAAATCAGGAACCGGCAACGGCCGACCATGATAACGCAAAAATAACGTTTCTTTTTTTAGTAGTCCTTGTTTAACGTCATGTAATTGTTTGGCACTTGGAGTTGCTGTTAATAATACTCGTTTGCCAGTTAGTTTCACTGATTGATCAACTGCATATTCTAGAGAAGGGTTCCCACGAAACGGAAAAGCGTCTACCTCATCTAATACTAAACAATCAAACGCTTGATAATAGCGGTATAGTTGATGAGTTGTACAAACTATCAACGGAACAAACTTGCTTGGCTTGTCGCTCCCACCATAAATCAAACAGCTTTCACAAGTAAACAGCGGACTAATTCGTTTAAACAACTCAATACAAACATCCGTTCTAGGTGCGGCTAGACACACGCTTCCGCCGTGAGATATCACTTCCAAAATCAACGGATATAACATCTCTGTTTTCCCTGCACCGGTTACCGCATGAACCAACGTATCGTGTCCTTCTTGATAGTGTTTGACTAGCTGTTTTGCAATTTTGTGTTGATGAATGGTTAATTCCCCCTCCCAAGTACACGTCACTAATAACTGGTCTCTAGTATCATTAGGCAGATGATATAGCTCTGTGGATTCATCGACTTTGCCCATCTGAATGCAGTGACTACAATAATACATAATATTGCCTTCCAAAAATTGCTGGTTGCGCCCTCTCTTTAACATATGTCCACATCTAAAGCATCGAACAACACCTTTTATCTGCTGTATACCAGGAAAACGAATGATGTCACTAGTTTCAAAAAAACTTAATTGGCTTAATAATTCTGAGGCTAACAATTTTTTTCCTTTTAATTTCTCTAACATTTCTCTCACCACTATAATATACGAAAACAAAGAGCTTTTTCCGTTTAACAAAATTGAAAACAACTTAATCATCCACTATAATAATAGTATTACCAACAACTTGAGGAGGACATTTATGAGAAAAGATTTTTATGTGTCATCATCAAATAAACAGCACGATTTACATGTTATTGCTTGGTTACCAAATTATCCACCTAAAGGGATTATCCAATTAGTTCATGGCATGGCTGAATATGTTGAACGCTACGAACCTTTTGCAAACTTCCTAATAGAAAATGGTTGGGGCATATTAGGACATGATCACCTTGGTCACGGACAATCCGTTAAAAGAAACACTGATTATGGCTTTTTTGATAAACATCATGGAGCAGACGTATTGATTAGTGATACATACCTTATGACAAAAATTATTAAAGAAAAATTCCCAACTACAAAAATTATCCTTTTAGGACACAGTATGGGGTCTTTAATTGCTAGAAACTATTTAAAACGTTATAGCAGTGACGTGGATGCAGCAATTATTATGGGTACTACTTCAGGAAGATTGGACTTAACTTTTGGATTATCACTAGCTAAGCAATTAAATCGTCTAGCACCTAAAAAAACAAATATACGATTGAACCAATTAGCATTTGGAAGCTTCCATAAAAATTTTCCCGAAAGTTCTACCTTTAACTGGTTATCTAAAAACCAAGATAATGTCCATCAGTATGAGCTTGACAAATTAACTGGTTTCACTTTTACAAACAACGGATTTTATACCTTATTTCAATTAACCAAACAAGCCAATGAAAAAAACTGGGCAAATGATATTCGTACAAATTTGCCTATTTTAGTTATTAGTGGTGAAAAGGATCCCGTTGGTGATTTTGGGAAAGGCCCTCGAAAAGTCGCCTTTGATTTAAGAGAAAGCGGTAAACAGAAGCTCACCCTTCATCTCTACCAAGAATTACGACATGAATTGCTAAATGAAGAAGAAAACGAGTTAATTATGCATGATTTACTTGGTTGGATAGAAAAACACGCTTGATTCTCTATTGACGATTGTCAATTGGAAGCAAGCGTGTTTCTATCTAAATATGTGACATAATAGTAATGTTATTTTTCTTAGCAACAGATAATATTTCTGACGCACGGTCAAAATATTCCGATGCAGGCTCAATATGATCACCAATTTGAAGTTGTTCGATTCCTTCAATTAAATTCATACAATTACCATCAAAACCTACTGTCTTACACTGACCATCTTTTAACTCTATTACGATGTGGCGATGTCCAGTTAATTCCACTTTGTGTGGATTTAATAGATCCAATTTTCGTTTAACCATCTTAGATTCATTGTCAATATAATGCACAGAATGTGTCGGACGTGTTTCTCCTGAAACAATAGTCGTCTGATCAGGTTGTTTATCTCCTGTGAACGGCACAATAATTTTCATCAATGTACGTTCTCTTTCCTCACCATTTAACTTTGTTACATGAAAAATTAAATAAGGAAATAATTTAATAGTGACTTTCTTCACATCTTCCAACTTAATTAATTCATCCCCACTAAGCTTGATATGTACACCATCAAATACTTCTTGTTCTCTAACATCCATCCCTTGCACCTCTTTATGTTTTTATATTCACATGGTATATTACTCCTCTTTTTTATTTATTTCAACACTTTTCACAAAAAAATCACACTTTTTCATAGTTGCATTCGCCCAAAAAAACTCTATACTAATAAATGAAAGTGAGGTAAGAACATTGACTAATCACTATATAACCATTAAAGAAGACGGCATACACGAAATAGATATAAAAAAATCACGATTTATTACGCAACTGGTAAGAATCGAATCAGAAGAGCAGGCACGTGAAATCATCCAGCAGACCAAAAAAGAGCATTGGAAAGCTAATCATAACTGCAGCGCCTATGTATTAGGAAACAAACAAGAAATCCAACGTAGTAGCGATGACGGTGAACCAAGCGGAACGGCAGGTGTTCCGATGCTAGAAGTCCTTAAAAAGCAAGACATCATTAACACATTAACGATTGTGACTAGATATTTTGGTGGAACTAAACTTGGTGCTGGCGGGTTAATAAGAGCATATAGTAGCGCCGTATCTGAGGCAGTTCTAGCTATTGGTTTAGTAAAAGGTACTTTGCGACAGGAAATTATGCTTACCATTGACTATTCACAACATAGCACCTTGGAATATTTTTTAACACAGCATCAGTATGCTATTTCAGAGACGACTTTCACTGAAAAAGTCACCGTGCATGTGATGGTTAACGAAACAGAAGTTACCACTTTTGAAGAAGCTGTGACAAACTTACTTAACGGACAAATTCAATTAACACTTGGTGACACAAATTATTTTGAAGAACCTATTAATGCCAATTAAAAAATAGAGAAGAGACGACGATAAAAGTCATCTCTCCTCTATTTTTTTAATATCCACTTATCTACGTTCTAAAACAAACTCGAAGCGATCAGCGACATAATACGAACGTACCATCTCAAACGGGCGTCCATCTTCTAAATAAGTTACCTGAATTAATTTCAACATAGCTTCACCTTTTTTAGTATCTAAAAAATCAGCCGTGCGCTCTCGTGCTAAAGTAGCCGTAATATTTTGTTCTGAGTAACCAATGCGATAATTCCCTTTAAGTTGCATCGTTTCATAAAAGGATTTAATAATCTCTGCTTTGCTAAAATCTTTTACCAATTCATATGGAATAGACATAACTTCAAAACAAATGGGTACCTCATTAGCATAGCGAATACGTTCCAATTTCAAAATTTTATCAGTTGGACGTAATTTTAATTTTTCCATCTCACTAGCACTTGGCTGTGTAACAAAAAACGATACAGCTTTAGCTGAAGGCTCTTTGCCTTGTGAGCGAACAATTTCTGAAAAACTTGTTGTACCTGTTAATGTTTCTTGTACTTTTTTAGCCGCCACATAAGTTCCGGAACCAATCTTTCTTTCCAAAACTCCTTCGTCAGCTAATGTTTGAACTGCTTGTCTCAACGTCATGCGACTCACATCAAAGTGAAGGGCTAAATCACGTTCTGAAGGTAATTTATCTCCAATTCGCCATTTTCCCTCTTCAATTTCTTGTCTCAATTGATTATGAATTTGTAAATATCTTGGTATATTATTGTTGTTTTCAGACACACCAGTCACCATTCTTTCTCATTGGTCTACATTATAAACTATTTAAAGCTCTAATATCTTCACATTCCATTATAACTGGTATATATCTTTCAAACAACTATTTTTAAAAAACCCTCCGATTTATCATGTTTACTGATGATTTGATTTTATACTAATTTTCTTTTGATTCAATTATCTTCTCAATCAATTCAACATAACGAACATCTTCCCACATAAAGGCGCGCTCCTCTATGACAAAGTAATCTGTATAGTATTCACCTTTAAATTGCCCTTCAACAGGCTCTACAAAACGGCCTAATTGATCACGAGCGTTTAAATAAACGGCTACTCGCTTATTTTTCAAATATGCTTTTATCAATACGTCATCTATCTCATTGGGTGACATTAACGGTTTACTTTTAGTTTTCTTTTGGGAAAATTGATTATTTTTTTCAATACTTGTCGTGAGTTCCTCCATTGAAAAAGAAGTCCCCCATTTCAAACCAAAGGGACGATCTTGATAATCATTATAAGGAATAAATTCCTTTTTAGTTCGCTTCAATTCATCTCATCCTTAACTTTCTATTCTAATCCACCCATACCACCTGCATGACCTCCAACTAAACTAGAACGCGCAATAGCCCGTCCTCCTTCAAGCAAGCTATTGGCATGAATAAGTGCTCGAAAGCCATGTTTTTTTCTAATAGCATCTACTACATCATCCACTTGTACTCGTTTAATTTGGCTTTCTGGTTCTTCAAATAAATTCAATTGTAACGCATGCGTATAGATTAAGTCACTTGCTTGAATCGCCACCGTTCTTACATGTTCGCAACGATAAAACTGACGGAATATACCTAACAAATAGCGAGCTAACTCGCCACTTGTATTAGTTGGACGAATCTTTAATTGCTTTCTAAAGCCGGTTTTACCATCATCGCTAAGATAGCCTAAAGAAAAACCTATTGTTAAGCAAATCACCTGTGACTTCGCACCCAAACGTCTAAGTCGAGTGCCGACTTGATCTGCCATCTCAGTTATCACGATTTCTAACTCTTTAGGATCATGATAATTACGAGGTAATACTTGAGAATTCCCAATAGACTTAGATAAAGGATGGTATACTTGTCCCAAAAAAGTCCGATCAATCCCCCAAGCGTGGGCATATAATTGTGTCCCAATCACCCCTAATGCTTCTTTTAACAGATAGTAATCAGCATGTGCCAAGTCATAAAGATTATAAATATTTAACGCTTGTAACCGACGCGTAGTGCGTTTGCCAATCCCCCAAAAATCGGTTAAATCTGAAATCTTCCATATTTTATTAGGGACATCTTGATAACGCCATTCCGCTTTCATATGCCGATAATATTTAGACTCATTATCTAGAGCCAATTTAGCAAGTAATGGATTGTCTCCAATCCCAACTGCCGTATAAATACCTGTCTTAATATATACCTCACGCTGAATTAAGCGCGCCATTTCAAAAGCTGAGGAAACATGATACATTTTCATCCCCTCTGTCATATCCAGAAAACTCTCATCTACTGAATAAACATGATGATTGTTATCATCAGCAAATTGTTTATAGATAGCATTTATTTCTTGATTTTTTTCCATATAAAGACGCATACGAGGAGGGGCGATAATTAAGTCATCAGGATATGGGTAGGGTAGGTCTCTTGCTCGTGAAACATTAGAAATACCATAAGCTTTTTTGGCCATAGGAGAACTGGCTAAAATTAGGCCACTACCACGTTCTTTAGGATTATCACTAGGATAACTCATGACAACAAGCTTGGTTTTTAACGGATTTAGACCACGTTCAACACATTCAACAGACGCATAAAAAGACTTACAATCAATACATAAAATATCTCGTGAAGGCTCTTTTTCATAATCAAATATCGGATTCTTTTGACAATCATTCAATATAACCACTCCTTTTACACGCAAACATTTGTTCTTACACACTTCAATTAGAACATACGTTCGTATTTTTCGTCAAGTAAAAACAAAAAAAGATATGACCCAAAATTGGTCATATCTTTTTTGAAATTATCCTAAGTGATGATTAATATCGTCTTTAACATCTTCAGTTGTTTCTTTAGCTGCTGTGACAACCTCTTCGGCGACATCTTTTGCTGTATCCACTGTTTCATCTACAGTATCCTTAGCATCAGCTACTAATTCTTCTGTTTCAGATTTATCAAAAGCAGACTTAACTCCATCTTTAACATCCGCTGCCATATCTTGGGCATGATCTACTGCTTTACCAGACATTTCTTTGACATCCAGAACAATGTCTTGAGCGCCGTCAACTAAATTGTCTAAACGTTCTTCCCATTCAGATTTTTCAACTGTTTCTTTCAAATCGTCTGCTAATTCTTCAGAGTTCTTTTTTAATGTTGATAATGTTGAATCTTTAATATCTTGTGCTTTTGAAAGAGCTTTGTTACCTTTTTCTTTTGCTAGTTGTGTATAGTCTGATGATTTAGCTTTTAAATCATCCATTTGTTCCAACAATTCTTCACGAGTTTCTTTTCCTGCTTTTGGTGCCATCAATAATGCTGCCGCTGCTGCCGCTGCTCCACCGATAATTGCGCCTAATAAGAAGCCACCATTATTCTTTTTACTCATAAAAATCCCTCCTATAAATAATAAGTTATTTTTTCTTTCTCAATAATTTAAAAGCTGATTGGCCAACTTTAGTGACAACAGATGCTTTCACTGCATTACCACCCATCACACCAAGTTTATTGGCAACATTTCGACTTGAGTTGTTAATACTTGAAACGCTATCCCCCAAATCTGCTGCTGCTTTAAACAAAGGTTGAATAGTCTCAACCTTACCATTGACATCATTTAATAAATCATTGCTCTTAATTAATAATTCTTCCACTTGATGGCTTAAAACATCAACATCTTTAGCCACAAGTTTTAACGTACGATTACTTTCATCCACAATATCTTGCGTTTTTTTCATCGTTTTATTTGCGTTATCTAATGTTTCTTTTAATTTTGGTAATAATGTCATTAAAAAGAAGATTAGCACAACAACTAAAATAACAAATGCTATAGCTGCAATTAGCGCAGCCACTTCTGTTCCTGTCATAATATCTACCTCTTTTCCTTCTATTTTCCCTATTTTTAGCATAACATTAAGCCCAATTTTTCACAACTATTACCAATTATTCACGTTTATTTTTTACAATTATCTTAAGAATCTGATACACTTACATTATGAAAATTTTTATAGAAAGTGAGTCTATCTATGCTATTCTTAACTACTCAAACAGAATCATCTGATATCTTACTACAAGAAGACCCTGTTAAACAACTAAACTTATTAGCTAGCTATTGGCAATCAATTGATTGGTCGTCAATTTTATCTCTTGTCATCAACAAAGGCATACTCATTATTGTCACTACTGTATTAATTCTTTTAGTAAAAAAAATCGGTAATCATTTAATCAAGCAGTCTTTTCAATCTAAAAAATTCACTGAAAATCACGGTCAAAATCGAATTGAAACGTTATACTCCCTGACCAAAAATATATTCAGTTATATTTTGTTGTTCATCTACCTTTACACCATTTTAACTATCATTGGCATTCCTGTTGGCTCATTAATTGCGGGTGCTGGGATTGCTGGTGTAGCAATTGGATTAGGTGCTCAAGGGTTTATTAATGACTTCATCACCGGCTTTTTCATTATTTTTGAAAAGCAAATTGAAGTTGGCGACTACGTGATTATCAATGAAGCTGAAGGAACCGTTTTGTCTGTCGGCTTGAGAACGACTAAAATAAAATCAATTGATGGTGTGGTTCATTTTATTCCAAACCGTAGTATCTTAGTCGTGAGTAACTTATCAAAAGCCAATCGATTAGCCGTGATCCAATTACGAGTTAACCCAAATAGTGACTTAGAACAAATCAAGCAAATAATTACAGCCGTTAATCAATTATTAACGCCATTATTTTCAGAAATCCAAGGTGAACCTAATATTGTAGGCATTATTGATATTGGTAATGGTAATTTAGCTTTAAAAATTGTGATTCCCACACTCAATGGTGAACAAGTCAAAATCCAAACGAAATTTTTAGAAGAATACTTAATCGCACTAAATGAAGCTGGAATAGAACTACCAACATCACCCGTTAATTTAGGTGAGATAAAGAAATAAACACAAAAGGTTACTGACAAAAATGTCAGTAACCTTTTAATTTTTCTAGAATAAACCGTCAATTTCACCACTGTCTGAGATAGTGATTTTTTCTGCAGCAGGCACTTTAGGAAGACCTGGCATCGTCATTACTGCACCAGTTAAGACTACAATAAAACCTGCCCCTGCTGATACTTTCACTTGTTGAACCGTGACATCAAAATCACTTGGCGCACCAAGTAACGTTGCATCATCAGAAAATGAGTATTGTGTTTTCGCCATACAAACAGGCAGTTGACCAAACCCTAAATTTTCTAACTCTGCTATTTCACGTTTGGCTTGTGGTGTTAATTGAATCCCTTTTCCACCATAAACTTTTGTAACGATTTTTTGAATTTTATCCTCGATGCTATCTGTTAATTCATAGGCATATTGTAGCTCAGCAGGTTGCTCGGCTAATGCTATTACCTTTTTAGCCAAATCAATACCACCTTGACCACCTTTTTCCCAAACTTCAGATAAAGAAACCTCTACTCCTCGAACTTCACATGCTTGTTGTACAGCTGCTAACTCGGCATCTGTATCTGTTGGGAATTTATTAATCGCCACAACAACTGGTAAGCCATAAACATTTTGTAAATTATCTAAATGCTTCTCTAAGTTAGGTAAGCCTTGGCGAACAGCTTCCACATTCTCGGTAGATAGTTCTTTTTTATCCACCCCACCATGCATTTTCAGGGCACGAACAGTTGCAACTAATACAACTGCGTCAGGTTTCAAATCACCTAAACGGCATTTAATATCTAAGAACTTTTCAGCACCTAAATCTGCCCCAAACCCTGCTTCTGTTACCGTATAATCAGCATATTTCATCGCCATCTTAGTTGCTAGAATACTATTACAACCATGCGCAATATTAGCAAAAGGGCCCCCATGAACCAACGCTGGTGTATGCTCTAATGTTTGTACAAGATTAGGGTTAATAGCGTCTTTAAGAAGAACCGCCATTGCACCAGATGCCTTTAGATCTTCTGCTGTTACTGGCTGACCATCAAATGTATAGGCAACAATGATACGACTTAACTTATCTTTTAAATCGGCTAAACTATTAGATAAGCATAAAATCGCCATAATTTCTGAAGCTACGGTAATATCGAAACCGTCTTCTCTTGGCACACCGTTCACTTTTCCATTTAGGCCATCTACAATGTAACGTAATTGACGATCATTCATGTCCACTACGCGCTTCCACGTAATACGACGTGAATCAATACCTAATGGGTTACCATGATGAATATGATTGTCTAACATAGCAGATAACAAATTATGCGCTGCACCAATCGCATGAAAATCACCGGTAAAATGTAAGTTAATATCTTCCATAGGTACAACTTGCGCATAACCACCACCGGCTGCTCCTCCTTTAACACCAAAAACTGGTCCAAGAGAAGGCTCTCTTAACGCTAAAACAACTCGTTCATTCAATGCATGCAAGCCATCTGCTAAGCCAACAGATGTCGTGGTTTTCCCTTCACCTGCAGGGGTTGGGGTAATCGCCGTCACTAAAATCAGTTTACCATCAGCTTTATCTTGTAGTTTTTCTAATTCTAAAGCAGATAGTTTCGCTTTATATTTACCGTAAAACTCTAATTGTTCTTCGTCTAATCCTAATGTCATGCCAATGTCTTTAATTGGTTTCATTTGACTTGCTTTTGCAATATCAATATCACTTAATCTATTTGTCATTGTTTCGCCCCCATTTTCAGCTTTAAGATAATTCTATTACAACTAAGTTATATAATTCATCTGCTAACTGTTTACCTTCCGCAAGCAGTTGTTCCCCTTGCTCTTTATAGCGAGCAACGAACACTTCATCTTGAATAGTTTTCAAGTTAATTAACACATTTAGCCAAGAACTTTGTAACGTCGCCTTCAAATTTAACGCGGCAACACCTAAATCACTTAACACATTAGGATTAGACTTACCGACCAATTGTTTGGATAAACGTAAAGCTAAAATAGAAGCCTCCATCATTTCAAACGGCGCTACTGTCGCTTGTTTACTGGCTTGTTCTATCCTTGCTTGTTTAATTACTTGTTCTTCATCCGTTGTAGCTTTTATTCGGTAAGCTTCCATAACGCCATTAAAAGCGTCAATATCAGCTTGCATTCCGTCTACAAAACGTTGTGTCAATTCACTTGCCTGCTCCTGTACACTATCTAACAACGGTTGATACGCTTCATAACGTGGTTTCCCAGTAGTTAAAGAGACTACCATTTGTGTTAATGAAATTCCAATGGCGCCTGTTATAGCCGCTGCCGACCCGCCACCAGGTGTAGATTGCTTTGATCCTAGTGCTTCAATAAAATAATTCATGCTGTGATTTATCATGTCTGTCCCCCCACTCAACAATACCAAACATCCGAAAACTCTTAACCACTCTTAACGAGCTCTCTTTCCAGAGGATAGTTTGATTTAACTTTAGTTATTATAACGTGTTTCAGCTCGAGTTAAAAGTAGGAGTCACCCATATTATGAATGACTTTCAAGATATTTCACTGCACGATGCGCTATATCATGACGATAAAACAGCTCGTCCCCTTGATAATGATCCAAAAACTGATACACTTCCTCTAATGCTTGCGCTAAGGTAGGCGCTTTAGCATTAAGCAACATTACGCGTCCACCATTTGAGACTAGCTGATTCTCACGTTCAGACACACCAGCATAAAACGTCGTCACTTTATCTGGAAATTCTGGTAAAAGTACCCCGGTACTATATGCTTCAGGGTAGCCTTTTGCTGCTAATATAACACCTACACATGTATCGTCAGACCACGTAATATCAGGAATTTTATCATTGAATATATTATCGATTATTTTAGCAAAATCACTTGTTAAACGAGATAAAATCACTTGTGTTTCTGGATCTCCAAATCGCGCATTAAACTCAATAACTTTAGGCCCTTCTATTGTATTAATTAACCCCGTATATAAAATACCCGTAAACGGCGTTCCATTTTCAATCATACCTAAAACAGTCGGTTTCACTATTTCCATGACCGCTTGATTAATAACTGATTGAGGAATTTGCGGAACAGGAGAATACGCTCCCATACCTCCAGTATTAGGCCCTAAATCATGATCATAGGCACGTTTGTGGTCTTGTGCTATGACCATCGGATAAAAGGTTTCATTTTTCACAAACGATAGCAGTGAAAATTCTTCTCCTTCTAAAAACTCTTCAATAACCACTTCTTGACTGCTTTCTCCAAACTTGTGTTGAACTAGTAATTCTTCTAGGGCTTGATAGGCTTCTTCAAGCGTTGTGGCAATAACGACACCTTTGCCTGCTGCCAATCCATCGGCTTTAATGACCACGGGAAATGATGATTGACTAACGCATGCTCTAGCCGCTTCCACCTCATGAAAAACCTGATAATCAGCAGTTGGGATGCCATACGTTGTCATTATTTTTTTTGCAAAAGCCTTTGAGCCCTCGATTTGACTAGCTAAACGATTAGGACCAAATATTTTCAATCCTGCTGATTCAAACTCATCTACGATACCATTAATTAATGGCTGTTCCGGTCCTACTAATGTCCAATGAATGTTTTGTTCTTTAGCAAACTGAATCAATCCTTTATGATTATTTTCATTAATATCAAGGCATTCAATCCCATCTTGACGCATCCCAGGGTTACCTGGTGCACAATAAACAGTTTGAACACTTGAACTTTCTAATAATTTTTTAGCAATCGCATGTTCGCGTCCGCCACTACCAATGACTAATAACTTCATTAGATATTCTCCTTAATGTTTAAAATGCCTTGTACCAGTAAAAATCATAGCAATATCATGCTCATCGGCTGCGACAATCACTTCGTTATCTTTAATGCTACCGCCAGGCTGAATCACTGCTTTAATGCCGTGACTAGCTAAATACTCAATGCTATCACTCATTGGGAAGAAAGCATCACTTCCAACAACTACTCCATCTAAATTATCTGAGGCTTGTTCCATCGCAATCTTAAGTGAGCCAATACGGTTCATTTGACCCGCTCCAACCCCTAGTGTTCGCGTATCATTAGAAATCACAATCGCATTAGATTTCACATGCTTCACAGCTTTCCAAGCAAAGGCTAAAGCTGCAACTTCTTCTTCAGTTGGTTGTCTCTTTGTCACAACTTCCCAAACCTCATCATCACCAGTTATACTATCTAATTCTTGCACCAACACACCACCTAAAACAGAAGTCACTTCCATTGGTTCGTGATTAGTTTTAAGACGTGTTAAATCAAGCGATAAGACACGTAAATTTTTCTTTTTACGTAAAAGATCAAGTGCCTCTGAACTATAACTTGGCGCAATAATGATTTCTAAGAAAATCTTATGTAAATGTTCAGCAGTAGCTAAATCTACTTCACGGTTTAATACAACAATACCACCAAAGATTGATACCGGATCTGCTTCATATGCTGACACAAAAGCTGCTTCAATTGTTTGGCCTGTTCCAATCCCACATGGGTTCATATGTTTTAGAACAGCTACAGTTGGTTGATCGAAATCTTGAATAATCCTCACAGCCGCATCAGCATCTCGAAGATTATTGTAAGAGAGTTCTTTGCCATTAAGCTGTGTAGCATTAACTAACGAACCACTTGTTGTAAAAGGTTGACGATAAAAACTTGCTGCTTGATGATTATTTTCACCATAACGCAATGTTTGTTGTAATTCATAACCATTGACTAACAACTCTGGTGTAGCAATCCCCACTTTTTGATTCATATAATGAGCAATCATTGCATCGTAGTAAGCCGTGTGACCAAATACTTTAGCTGCTAAATATTCCCTTGTTTCAAGTGTGGTTTCTCCATTATCTTTCAGTTCATTCAATACACGCTCAAAATCATTAGGTGATACTAACGTTGTAACAGCAGCATAATTTTTTGCTGCTGAACGCAACATACTTGGACCGCCGATATCAATGTTTTCAATAATCATTTCATGAGTAGCCTCTGGATTAGCTAATGTTTCTTTAAATGGATATAAATTAACATACACTAAATCAATCAATTCGATTTGATGTTCCTTCACTTTCTCTAGATGTGTAACCAAATCACGTCTAGCAAGTAACCCACCGTGAATATTAGGATGTAATGTTTTAACACGACCGTCTAACATCTCTGGAAATCCTGTGATGTCATCAATCGCTATTGTGCTAATACCTGCTTCATCTAATAACAATTTAGTCCCACCGGTAGAAATAATGTCAAATCCTAATGTTACTAACGCTTTAGCAAAAGCGACAATGCCTGTTTTATCTGACACACTAATCAATGCACGTTTTTTCATGATTCATTTAGCTCCTTGTTAAGTAATTGTTGTAATACTTCTGGATATAGTTGATGTTCTAATTGATGCACACGTTCTTCCAAACGCTCTAAACTGTCATCAGGGTCAATTGCAAGGCTCGCTTGTCGAATCATAGGCCCGGTATCTAACCCTTCATCTACATAATGAATGGTTACACCGGTTACGGCCTGTCCATCAAGGTAGGCACGTTCAATGCTTCTTAGACCAGGATAATCCGGTAATAATGAAGGATGAATATTCACTATACAATGAGAAAAATTATGAATAACTTCTGGACCTAAAATACGCAAGTAACCAGCTAAAACAACAAATTCGACCTCATACGCTCTTAAAAGCGCCAAAAGTTCTGCTTCGTATGCGACTTTTGAATCAAAATCTTTGGGCGAAAAACTGGCAAACGGAATATCATATTGCTTAGCACGCTCTAAAACATAGGCATCCGATTGATCACTGAAAACGATAACTACCTCAGCTTGAAGGTCATTGCTCTGAATTTTTTTCATAATGGCTTCAAAGTTACTACCATTTCCTGAAGCTAAAATGGCAATTTTTTTCATAACGCATCTTCCATCCATTCAATAGGTTGACTTGTTTGCTTCACTACTTCCCCTATTACATAACTTGGCTCACCAAGTGTCGCCAATTGTTTTTGTACGGATACGACATCCTCTAAGCTCACCGCCATGACCATGCCAATGCCCATATTGAATATTTCATACATTTCATCAGGTAAAATATCACCATATTTTTCTAACACTTCAAAAATAGGCAGTATTGGCCACGAACCACGCTTAATATTTGCCGCTAAACCCTCAGGTAACATACGTGGAATATTTTCAACAAAACCGCCACCTGTAATGTGTGCCATCCCTTTCACTTTCCCTGTTTTTGCAACAGGCAATAGACTATTAACATAAATCTTTGTCGGTTCTAGTAGCACATCGACTAACCGTTGTCCGCCTAATTCGGCCATTACTTCATCCACCGCTAATTCATGACGTTGGAAAAAAATATCTCTAACTAACGAGTAACCATTCGAATGAATTCCTGATGAAGCAATGCCGATAAGGACGTCACCAGCTTTAATCGTTTCACCTGTAATTAGCTGAGATTTTTCGACTACCCCGACAGTAAAACCTGCTACATCATATTCTCCTACTTCATACAAACCAGGCATCTCTGCTGTTTCACCGCCAATTAAACCCGCACCAGCTTGTTGACAACCTCGTGCAATACCAGCCACAACCTGTTCAATTTGTGCAGGCTGATTTTTACCTGTTGCAATATAATCTAAGAAAAATAACGGTTCTGCTCCTTGAGCCACAATATCGTTCACACACATGGCCACACAATCGACACCTATAGTGTCATGTTTATCAGCTTCAATGGCTACCAACAACTTTGTCCCAACACCGTCCGTTCCAGCAACTAAAACAGGCTCTGTGTATTCTAATTGGCTTAAATCAAATAAGCCACCAAAACCACCAATCGCACCCATCATGCCTAAGCGTTGTGTTTTACTAACATGTTTTTTTATTCTCTCTACGACTTCATAACCCGCATGGACATCCACACCAGCTTTTCCATAAGCATTCGTCATGTTTTCCTCCCAGAACCCTTTATTTTTGTTTCTCATCTAATACAGATTGATAATCATATAAATTCGTTGGATAATCACCATTGAAATACGCCATACACAAGCCACCGTACGGCGCATCAAATGTTAAACCAATAGATTCAATTAAACCTGTCTCGCTTAAAAACGCTAAGCTATCGGCTTCCACGATCTCGCGAATTTCTTCTATCGAATGATTAGCAGCAATCAATTCTTTTGAATCTTGAATGTCTATCCCATAAAAACATGGGTATTTTAATGGTGGTGAAGTAATTCGTAAATGAACTTCTTTAGCTCCCGCTTCTTTTAGTAGCTGAACAATGCGTTTACTTGTGGTTCCACGCACAATAGAATCATCTACCAAAATAACACGTTTCCCTTCTACCACTCCGCGGACGGCAGATAGCTTCATACGTACCCCCTGTTCACGTAATTCTTGGGTTGGCTGAATAAACGTACGTGCAATATATTGATTCTTTACTAACCCCATCTCGTAGGGAATACCTGAAGCTTCTGCATAACCACTCGCAGCAGATAAAGAAGAATTAGGTACCCCAATGACCATATCAGCCTCTATGGGTGTTACTTCTTGAGCCAGACGTTTCCCCATTTTCTTACGAGCAGAATGGACGTTAATACCTGCAATATTAGAATCCGGACGGGCAAAATATATAAACTCCATTGAACAAATCGCATACTGCGTCTCTTCAGTAAATTGATCAATCGTCAACCCTTGATCATCAATTTTCACCAACTGTCCGGGTTTCACATCACATACAAATGTCGCACCACTAACTTCTAATGCACACGTTTCTGACGCCACCACATAGGCACCATTTGACATGCGGCCAATCGCTAACGGTCTAAAGCCATTCTGATCAAGGGCCGCATACAAGCACTCGTTTGTCATGATTAAATAAGCAAAGGCTCCTTTTACCGTATTCAACGCCCCTTTTATTTTTGATACAAAATCAGGTTGTTCACTTTTTTGAATTAAATGCATCAAAATTTCAGAATCTGAATTGGAATGAAGGATAGTTCCTTGCGCTTCTAGCTGTTTTCTTAACGTCGTTGCATTCGTTAAGTTCCCGTTGTGAGCCAGTGCAATTTGAGCATTTGATAATTCAAATAAGAAGGGTTGAATATTATTTAACGAATGATTGCCCGCCGTAGCATAGCGAACATGACCAATAGCCGCTTTTCCTGGTAATTCATTCAAGGTGCTTTCTTCTTTAAAAACTTGCGATAACAAGCCATGATTACGATATAAGTGGAGTGTTCCTTGATTGTTTGATACAATACCCGCTCCCTCTTGGCCTCGATGTTGTAAACTATGTAAACCAAAATAAGTGAGACGCGACGCATCTTCGTGTCCCCAAACACCAAAAACACCACATTCTTCTTTTAGTCCTTTGATTTCATAAGACATGGAATAGCTTCCTCCCATAATTTCTTAGCCTCTTTCGTCGCTAATTGAATCATCGCATCTTGTGTTTGAATTGAAAGTAACCCACCTGCTGTCACCACTCCAACACACTGAGCAGTTTGACCCATTAACATTTCGAACGCATCACAATTAGTGTGCTTCACGCTTATTACAAAACGTGAAGGTGACTCTGAAAATAATAGCTCACTGGCAAAATCAAGTGTAATATCGCAACCTAAAAGATTACCAAAAGCACTCTCTGCAATCGTGACAGCTAGACCACCTTCTGAGCAATCATGAGCACTTGACACTAACCCTTTTTGGATAGCTTCTAAGACCAACGCTTGATGCTTAGCTTCTTGCTCTAAATCATAAGCACTTAGTGCCCCTTCAATACGGCCTAATTGCATTTTTTGGATTTCACTACCATTAAAATCTGCCCGTGTTTCACCAATAATATAAATCACGTCACCAGCTGATTTAAAATCTTGTGAGGTAATATGTGACAAGTCTTCTACCAAACCTACCATCCCAATTGTTGGCGTTGGATAAATACCTTCCTCATTTGTTTCGTTATATAATGAAACATTACCAGAAATTACGGGTGTGTTTAATTGACGACAAGCAGCTGCAATACCATCTGCTGAAGTAGATAATTCCCAGAAGCATTCCGGTTTATCTGGAGAACCATAGTTTAAACAATCTGTAATAGCAAGCGGACATCCACCACTAGCTACAATATTACGTGCCGCCTCGGCCACCGCTAATTGTCCACCAATTTCAGGATTCAAGTATAAATAGC
Source organism: Vagococcus xieshaowenii (assembly GCF_004792515.1). NCBI lineage: Bacteria > Bacillati > Bacillota > Bacilli > Lactobacillales > Enterococcaceae > Vagococcus > Vagococcus xieshaowenii. The sequence continues at coordinate 1,145,141 of NZ_CP038865.1, forward strand.
GCGCATTACAATCAGTTGTCATCGCTAACGCTTTGTTTGTCCCTCTCACACGTAAAACAGCGGCATCACTACCCGGACCAATAACCGTATTCGTTAATACTTGCGAATCATAACGTTCAACGATTGATTTTTTAGACGCAATCGTTGGTTGTTGTAACAATTGTTTCAAAACTTCTGTTGGATTATCACACGTCGGTTGGAACATTGGTAGCTCTTTAAACGCTTGAATACGAGCAGGTTCCTTCATTTCTTTATAATAAACAGGCGCTTCATCCGCTAAAGCATCTACAGGGACATCGGCCACCAATTGATCATGATGGTACAACTGATAACGTCCGTCATCTGTCACTTCACCAATCGCTACCGCGTCTAATTGATACGTTTTAAATAAATCAATAATCACTTGTTCATGCCCTTGTTTGACACACAACAGCATACGTTCTTGTGATTCTGATAACATCATTTCATAAGGCGTCATTTCTGTTTCACGTTGAGGAACATCATCCAAATATAATTTCAAGCCTGATCCTGCTTTTGAAGCCATTTCAGAACTTGAAGAAACCAAGCCAGCCGCACCCATATCTTGAATACCAATCAGACTATCCGAGTAATCTAAGATTAACTCTAGACACGCCTCCATTAATAATTTCTCCATAAAAGGATCGCCTACTTGAACTGCTGAACGTTGTTGCTCTTTTTCATCCGTAAATTCTTCTGAAGCAAACGTTGCACCATGAATACCATCACGTCCTGTTTTTGCACCTACATACATAATAGTATTGCCTACACCTTTGGCTTGGCCTTTTTGAATGTCTTTGTGTTCGATTAACCCAACACACATGGCATTCACTAATGGGTTCCCTTCATAACATGGATCAAAAGCCATCTCGCCACCGACTGTTGGAATACCAATACAGTTACCATAACCACCAATTCCTGCTACTACTTCTTCTAACAGGTACTTAGTACGTGCGTTGTTCAATTCGCCAAATCTTAAAGAATCAAGCATCGCAATTGGCCGTGCCCCCATACTGAAGATATCGCGGATAATCCCACCCACACCGGTTGCTGCTCCTTCATAAGGCTCAACAGCTGAAGGGTGATTATGACTCTCGGCTTTAAATACCACCGCCAAATTATCTCCGATATCAACAATCCCTGCCCCTTCACCAGGTCCTTGTAACACGTGTTCACCGTCAGTTGGGAATTTTCTTAAAACTGGCTTTGAATTTTTGTAAGAACAATGTTCACTCCACATCACCGAAAAAAGCCCCGTTTCGGTATAGTTGGGTAATCTACCTAAAATATCATTCGCAATTGATTGATACTCTTCATCTGACATCCCCCAGTCAGCATATAAACGTTTCTCTTTAATTTCTTGTGGAGTTGGTTCTGTCATCATCGTCATTAGTTCGTCACCTTTCCAAAGTTCTTAATCATTGAAGCAAAGAATAAACGGCCATCTTCAGAGCCAAGCAAGCTTTCCATCGCGCGCTCTGGATGAGGCATCATGCCTAAAACATTCCCTTTTTCATTTGTAATGCCTGCAATGTTTGCCACACTACCGTTAATATTTTCTTTATACTCAAACACAATTTGTTGATTGGCTTTTAATTGTGCTAAGGTTTCTTCATCGCAATAGTAGTTACCTTCACCATGAGCAATTGGCAAATGAATGATTTCATCTTGCGAGTATTCCGATGTGAAGTTCGTATTGGCATTCACTACTTTTAACGCAACTTTTTTACAGATAAAATTCAACGATTCATTACGTAATAAGGTCCCCGGTAATAAACCTGCTTCTGTTAAAATTTGAAACCCATTGCATGTCCCAAAAACCGGCTTACCTTCTTCAGCAAAACGCGTGACTTCTTTCATCACATTTGAAAAGCGTGCAATCGCACCACATCTTAAGTAATCCCCATATGAAAAGCCACCCGGAAGTAACACCCCATCAAACGCACTTAAATCAGTTGTCGTATGTGAAACAAAAGATGCTTCCGCACCCATCAAGTCTTTAACCGCCCACAATAAATCTTTGTCACAATTCGATCCTGGAAAAACAACAACCGCAAATTTCATTAAGCTTCTTCCTCCATCTCAATTATTTCATAACGGTAGGTTTCCATATTCACGTTAGCTAATAATTGATCACATAATGCCTCAACGACTGTCTCCACAGGTTCTTGTGATGACTGAACTTTCAATTCAAAATATTTTCCGATACGAACATCTTGAATACTTTCATACCCCAACTGATGAATCGCACCTTTTACTGCTTCCCCTTGCGGATCTAAAACTGATGGTTTATATGTGACAAATACTTTGACAAAATACATGATTATTTTCCCCCTTTTAATTGTTCTAAACGATCTAATACTTCCTCATAAACCGACACAATCTCGCCAATATTGCGACGATACACATCTTTATCTAAATGACGACTGGTTTCTTTATCCCATAAACGACACGTATCAGGAGAGATTTCATCTCCTAAGGTAATTTTTCCTTGGCTATTACGACCAAACTCTAATTTAAAATCGACTAACAGAATCGATAATTGATCAAATAATTGTCGTAAAACATGATTAATTTCAAGCGCTAACTGTTTTAACTCAGCTATTTCTTCTTTGCTTGCAATTTCTAAAAACAAGACATGTTCATCATTAATGAACGGATCATCCAAAGCATCATTTTTAAAATAGAACTCAACAATTGGTTGCTCTAACTCTTGCCCTTCCTCTAAACCAAAACGTTTTGCAAAACTTCCTGCTACTACATTTCGAACAACCACTTCTAACGGAATAATTTGTAAACGTTGAATGATTTGTTCTGTTGGTGATTTTTGTTGAATAAAATGGTGATCAATACCCTGTTCTGTTAAATAGTCAAAAATACGACTAGTGATTTTATTGTTTAATTGTCCTTTACCAATCACCTTGTCTTTTTTTAAGCCATTTAACGCCGTCGCTTGATCAAGGTATTCTACCCATAATACTTGCTCATCATCAGTTAAAAATAATTTTTTCGCTTTACCAGCATAAATTAAGCCGTTTCGTTTCATCGTTATGCTCCCCTTTTATTAATCTATCAATCCTACACGTTCAAAAATAACGTCTACTTGTTTCAAATGGTGGTGATAATCAAAGGCACTGGCAATATCATCCGCCGTTAAAACGGTCGAAATGGTTTCATTTCCTTCGATCAACTGTCTAAAATCAACTTGCTCATCCCAAGCTTTTGAGGTCAGTGGTTGTACTAAATCATAGGCTTGCTCACGTGTCATCCCTTTAGTCACGAGCTGTAACATCACTTGTTGACTATAAATCAACTGATGCGTCGCATGCATATTACGCTTCATATTCTCAGGGAAAACGGTCAATTCCTTCACAATTTTGCCAAAACGCGCTAGCATGTAATCAAGTAAAATCGTGCTATCTGGCAAAATAATTCGCTCCGCTGAAGAATGTGAAATATCACGTTCATGCCATAAAATAACATTTTCATAAGCTGTTACCATATGCCCTCGGATAACACGTGCTAACCCACACATATTTTCAGAACCAATCGGGTTACGTTTATGAGGCATAGCAGATGAGCCCTTTTGACCTTTGGCAAAATACTCCTCGACTTCTCGTTGCTCTGACTTTTGTAAACCTCTTATTTCTGTAGCAAATCGTTCAATGCTTGTCGCAATTAATGCTAAACAACTCATGTATTCAGCATGTAGGTCCCTTGGCAGTACTTGCGTTGAAATATCTTGCGCCCTAATGCCTAATTTGTCACACACATACCCCTCTACAAAAGGAGGGATATTCGCAAACGTTCCGACAGCACCTGACATTTTACCCGCTTCAACACCTTCAGCTGCTAGATTAAAACGTGTCAAGTTACGCGTCATTTCAGCGTACCAAGTAGCAAGTTTCAAGCCAAATGTTGTTGGTTCAGCATGGACGCCATGTGTACGTCCCATCATGACTGTCTCTTTATGTTCCAAGGCTTTTTTCCCGACTATTTCAATAAAATCTTCTAACCCTTGTCTTAATAATTCATTTACCTGTTTGAGTTGATAACCATACGCCGTGTCCACGACATCTGTACTCGTTAAACCATAATGTACCCATTTACGTTCTTCTCCTAAAGATTCAGACACACAACGAGTAAATGCAACCACATCATGACGCGTTTCTTTTTCGATTTCTAGAATGCGTGAACTATCAAATGTTGCGTCTTCACGAATTTTTCGAACGTCTTCTTTAGGAATCACACCTAATTCCGCCCATGCTTCAGTTGCTAATATTTCGACTTCCAGCCATGTTTGATAACGATTCGTTTCTGACCATAATGCAGACATCTCCGGTCTTGTATAACGAGGGATCATTTATTTTCTCCTTTTAATTCCAAATAGTAGTTTTTTTTAATGCCGTGAGTACGTAAGTAATATCCTCACTAAGTATCGTAATATGCCCCATTTTACGACCAAATTGAGGTTGCTCTTTACCGTAATAATGAAAATGCCACGTAGGATGGTGAAGCATTAGTTCAAGTGAATCTTCAAGATGTTGGCCTAGGACATTCACCATCACGACCGAGCTTAATAAATTAGGTGAAGCAAGTGGTAAGCCACAGATGCCTTTAATATGTAAATCAAATTGGCTAACATCACAGGCTTCAATTGAATAGTGCCCTGAATTATGAGGTCTTGGTGCTAATTCGTTGATATAGACTTTTTGACCAACAACAAACATTTCAATCGCTAATACACCCGTTAAATGTAATTTTTTTGCCACTTCCAATGCTAAATTAGACGCTTGTGAGCTCACAGATTGACACACTCTTGCTGGGACAATGGTTTGATGTAAAATATTTTGATGGTGAAGATTCTCTGCGCAAGGAAATGTGACATATTCCCCTTGAGGATTCCCAGCTACAATAACGGAGAGTTCTTTATCAAACGTTAACCATTCCTCTAACACACATTTTTGAATTAAGAGCCCTTTTGCCATTTCAACATCAGCAAACGACTTAATCACCACTTGTCCTTTTCCGTCATAGCCACCTCTTGTTGTTTTCAATACACAGGGATAACCAATCACTTCAATTGCATCTAGCAAATCTTCCAACGTATCAATCACACTGAAACTAGCAATTGGTAATTTTAATTGCGCCAAAAATTGTTTTTCTTTCACCCTATCTTGCGTGATTTCTAGTAAATCTGTGCCTTGAGGTAAAGAATAAGATATGGGAATATCTTTTAATGCGCTTGCTGAAACATTCTCAAACTCATAAGTTAGGAGATTTGATTTCTTAGCAAGTTCTGTTAAGCCACTCACATCATCATACGCACACTGGATAAAATGATTAGCCACGCTAGCTGCGGGGCAATACTTATTAGGATCTAACACATTTACACGATAGCCCATTTCTTTGGCACTCATTGCTAACATTTGCCCAAGTTGTCCACCACCGATAATACCAATAGTTGAACCAGGTAGTACTGTTTGACTATTCATCTGATAACCTACTACTTTCTAACACTTTTTCAGTTAATCGCTGACGTCTTTCAATCAGACGTTCCGCTAACTGAGGGTCACTAATTGCAAGCATTTGGGCGGCTAATAAACCTGCATTCATTGCTCCTGCCTCTCCAATAGCCATTGTAGCAACTGAAACACCACCAGGCATCTGCACAATAGACAATAATGAATCTACACCATTCAATGTTCGGCTTTTAACTGGGACCCCAATAACAGGAAGAATTGTTTTAGAGGCTACCATCCCTGGTAAATGGGCTGCTCCACCTGCTCCTGCAATGATTATTTTTAGACCTCTTCCCATAGCATTATCTGCATATTCAAACATATAATCTGGTGTCCTATGAGCTGATACAACAAGCTTTTCAAAAGGAACGCTTAACTCTTCTAAACAGGCACACGCTATTTTCATGGTTTCCCAGTCCGATTGACTCCCCATGATAACACCAACTAAAGGTTCCATAGAAACCCTCCTCTCTATTTGTGATTATCTTAACAACAACACTTCTCTAAGTCAATAAAAAACGTATATTTTTAACTTATTTTTTCCAAAATGTTCGTCTTTTATTTAACGAAACTATACAAACAATCGAAATTACTCTTTCATTGTCAATATAATCTATATCAATCAAACTTTTTGAAACAATATGTATTTTTAGGCAAAAAAAAATAGCCCTAAGGCTATTTTTTTATTCATCATTTGAAGAATGTAACTCAACAATTTTACCTGTTTTTAAGTAAATGATCCATTCACAAATATTGGTTACATAATCTCCAATACGTTCTAAAAAGCGAGCGACTCTTAAATAGTCCGTCCCAATCTCAACAAGATCAGAATCTTCTTTCATCACTCTAATACACATTTCGTATATCTCTTTGAAGTAATCGTTTATTTTTTCGTCACGATCAGCAATCAGAACAGCTTCTTCAGAATTACCTTCTGTGTAAGCATGTAAGGCGTCATCTAATAACTTAAGAACATCATCTGCCATATCTGAAATTTTTTCTTGGATTTCAAAAATAGGTTTTGTATTGTTCACACGAATAGCCGCCTTAGAAATTGACACGGCATGGTCACCAATTCGTTCTAAGTCATTCACAGCTTTCATTACTGTAATAATCAAACGTAAATCAGACGTTACTGGTTGTTGTAACGCAATCATTTCTAACCCTTTTTTCTCTAAATCTGATTCAAATTCATTAATCTTTGAATCGCCTTGAATAACGCTTTGGGCAATTTCATTATCTTGTTTAATAAAAGCACGAACCGCTTTATAAACAGATAAACTTACCGCTTCACCCATTGTATGGAATTCTTCGTGTAATTGACGTAAATCTTTTTCAAATTGAGCTCTTAACATAAGAAGTAACCTCTCTTTGTTTATTTTTTTAGCCAAATTTCCCTGAAATATAATCTTCAGTTTCTTGTTTCTTAGGATTCAAGAAAATATTTGACGTTTTATCAAATTCTATCAAATTGCCATCTAAAAAGAAAGCAGTTTTATCAGAAATTCGAGACGCTTGTTGCATGTTATGGGTTACCATAATCATTGTATATTTGTCTTTTAACTCATATAACATATTTTCAATTTTCCCACTTGAAACAGGGTCCAACGCACTAGTTGGTTCATCTAGTAAGATGATCTCTGGCTCAACTGCTAGTACACGTGCAATACACACACGTTGTTGTTGTCCGCCTGATAAAGCTAATGCACTTTTATCAAGCTTATCTTTAACATCATCCCACACAGATGCTGCTTTTAAGCTTTTCTCAACGATTTCATCCAATTCTTGTTTTGATTTTTTTCCTTCAAGTTTTAAACCATAAATAACATTTTCGTAGACTGAAAACGGGAAAGGATTCGGTTGTTGGAAAACCATGCCAATTTTTTTTCGTAACTCTACTAAGTCTGTTTGTGGGCTATAAATATTTTGATCTTTATACATAATATTTCCTGTAATAGTAACGCCAGGAATCATATCATTCATACGGTTAATACTTCTTAAAAAAGTTGATTTACCACAGCCTGATGGACCGATTAATGCGGTAATTTCACCTTGTTTAAAGTCAATATCAATCCCTTTTAACGCTTCTTTCTCGCCATAAAATAAATGTAAATCTTTAGATTTTAACAAATTCTCTTCCCCCTAGCCGAAGTGTCCTGATACATAGTCTTCAGTAGCTTGTATTTTAGGACGAGTGAAAATTTTATTGGTTGTATCATACTCAATAGCATGCCCCATGTAGAAAAATGCTGTGTAATCACTAATACGTGATGCTTGTTGCATATTATGTGTCACAATAATAATTGAAAAATCTTTTTTCAAGTTTAATAATGTTTCTTCTAATTTACCTGTTGAAATTGGGTCTAACGCACTAGCTGGTTCATCTAATAATAAGATATCTGGTTTCATGGCAATAGCACGTGCAATACATAGACGTTGTTGTTGTCCGCCTGAAAGAGCTAACGCACTTTTACCTAGATTATCTTTTACTTGATCCCATAATGCCGCTTGTTTAAGACTTGTTTCTACTACTTCGTCTAAATAATTTTTATCTGTAATACCATGTTGTTTCAATGCAAATGTGATATTTTCATAGATAGACTTACTGAATGGATTTGGACGTTGAAATACCATACCAATATGTTTACGCATTTCATAAACATCAATGTTACTTGCATTAATATCAATTCCTTGATAAATAATTTCACCAGTAATTTTCGTGTTATTAATTTCATCGTTCATACGATTTAATGAACGTAAATACGTTGATTTACCACAACCCGAAGGACCAATTAACGAAGTGATTTTGTTCTCTTCAAATTCCAGAGATACACCTTTTATTGCTTCGTTTTGGCCATACCAAACATGTAAGTCGTTGGTTTTTAAATCAACAGATTTACTATCTAATGTAATAATGTGACGATCTTCTAAATTATACTCTTTCATTGTTTACTCCTTCGTTATGCGGAAGTCATTTTCTTATGTAATTTCTTACCTAAGAAGCGAGCTAAGATATTAAATAATAAGACAGCTAAGATTAACACAGCTGAAGCACCTGCTGAAACTTGTGGACCATCCGGCATGGTACCTTCACTGTTAACTTTCCAAATATGAACAGCTAATGTTTCAGCTTGTCTGAAGATATTTAATGGACTTGAAATATTTAGTGGGTTCCAATCTGTAAAATCTAACGCTGGTGCACTCTGACCAGCTGTATAGATTAATGCTGCCGCTTCACCAAAAATACGACCTGCACCTAAAATCACACCCGTTAAAATACCAGGTAAAGCCTCTGGTACAACAACTTTTAAGACTGTTTCCCAACGAGACAATCCTAATGCTAAACCTGCTTCACGCTGTGTATAGTGAACAGCTTTTAACGATTCTTCAACATTACGTGTTAGTAATGGTAAGTTAAAGAAAGTTAAAGCTAGCGCTCCCGAAATAATCGAGAAACCAAAGCCTGCTTGTACAACAAAAATTAAGAAACCAAACAAACCAACAACGACAGAAGGCAATGAACTAAGGATCTCAATTGCCGTACGAATAAAATCTGTTAACCAATTTTTCTTCGCATACTCTGATAAATAAATCCCTGCACCTAGTGAGATAGGCACACTAATTATCATCGTAATAATTAACAAATAAAATGAGTTGAACAACTGAATACCAATACCACCACCGACTTCAAAAGTCTTAGCAGGCTGTGTCAAAAACTCCCAGCTAATATGTGGTATACCACGAACTAAAATATAAGCAATTAAGCTCGCTAAAATTAATACAATAATTGCAGCAATTGCATATAGTACACTTGTTGCAATCTTATCTACTTTTTTTGAATTCATTATTTAAATTCTCCTTTTTTACCAATCATACGAATGATGATATTAAAGAATAGTGACATCAATAATAGTAATAATGCTAGAGACCATAAAACATTGTTTTCTAATGTCCCCATAATGGTATTTCCGATTCCCATTGTTAAAATACTTGTTAATGTTGAGGCTGGTGTGGTCAAGTTTTCCGGTAAAATTGCAGCATTACCAATAACCATTTGAATCGCTAATGCTTCACCAAAAGCTCTTGCCATCCCAAATACAACTGCTGTTAAAATACCAGGAATTGCAGCTCTAAGTACCACCTTGTATGTTGTTTGCCATCTTGTTGCACCTAAGGCTAAAGAAGCTTCTCTATAATGACGAGGCACAGCATTTAAAGAATCCACTGTCATGGATGTAACAGTTGGAAGAATCATAACAAATAACACAAATGTTCCTGCTAAAATACCAAAACCACTGCCACCAAACACATTACGGACCGCTGGCACAACAACCGTTAAACCGATAAAACCATATACTACTGAAGGAATCCCTACAAGTAATTCGATAACTGGCTGTAATACTTTTTTACCTAAGTTAGGCGATATTTCTGTCATAAAGACCGCTGCCCCAATAGCAAATGGTGTAGCAACAATCGCAGATAATAACGTCACCAAGAAAGAACCTACCAGCATTGGCAAAGCCCCTACTAATGGCTTTCCGTCATCTCCTACAGTGCCTGGTGCCCAATCTGTACCAAATAAGAAATCAAATACATTAACGCCATCTTTAAAGAAAGTGGCTAATCCTTTACTCATAACAAAATAAAAAATAGCTGCTACTACTGCGACAATAAATACAATACATAATAAACTAATCGCTTTACCGATTTGTTCTAATTTTGCTTTTTTAGATTTAGTTAATAGACTCTTTTGAATCTCTTCCAAGACTTTCGTCCTCCTATACAATTCAATTACTGAATGATTTCGCCATTAGCGTCTCGTTCGACTTCCATTTGAGTAACCGGAATATAGCCCAGTTTTGGAATCATGCCATTTTGCATTTCATCAGATAATACAAAATCGATGTATTCTTTGGTTAATCCTGTTGGTTGTCCTTTTGTATACATATGTTCGTATGACCAAATTGGCCATTGATTAGTTGTAACATTTTCATCTTTAGGTTGAATACCATCAATTGATAATTCTTGTACTTCTTTTGTAATGTAAGAAAATGCTAAGTAGCTAATTGCTCCAGGAGTAGTGCTGACAATTTGGCGAACCATTCCTGTTGAATCTTGTTCTTGAGCTTTCTTGGTTTTTTCACCATTCATGACCCAACGCTCAAAAGTAGCACGTGTTCCACTACCACTTGCACGGTTGATAATCACGATTGGCAAGTCTTTACCACCTAATTCTTTCCAGTTAGTTAATTCACCGGTAAAAATTGCTCGTAAGTTATCCATAGAAATATCTTTAATCCCAATTTCTTTGTTAACAATCGGTGCAATCCCCACGACAGCCACTTTAAAACTAACCAATTCTGACGCATCAATACCCGATTTTTCTTCTGCAAATAAGTCCGAATTCCCGATATCCACCGCACCTGATTGTACCTGACTAAGTCCTGTGCCGCTTCCTCCTCCTTGAACATTTACAAATTTCCCAAGATTGTTACTGCTGAATTCATTCCCTGCCGCCTCCGCTAATGGTTGCATAGCAGATGATCCTACTACAGTGATCGACTCTCCTTTATCAATTTTACATCCTGCTAAGAATAATAATCCTGATAAAACAAGAGCTAGTTGCAAGATTTTTTTCACCTAAAAATCCTCCTTCAAAAATTAACGAACTAATCATTTTTTTGTGTTAGTTCCCTTCTTTCAAGATATATGTTTCCTTCATAAAAAGCAAGTTTTTTCGGTTAAAAAAAGTAAGTTTTTTCTGAAAGAAAGTTTTTTTTCTTCTATATATACAACTATTTTTTCTTTCAAAACAAATGATCATTTTTATGGAGTCACCTAAACAAAAATAATAAATGAAATATTACCTAAAATGTTCCTTTTTGAATTCTATTATGACTAAAATAACCTACGAATATTCGTCAATTGCCTAGATAGTTTCTTTTTATATAGAATCATCCTTTTTTCTCGAAATTTCCATATCATTTCAAAAAAAGCTATGAAATAGAAATGATCTATTCCATAGCTTTTCACTGTTATATTTTTAAGAATCGTCTCATAGAGAAAATTGATCCGATTGACCCAATGACTACCCCGATAATTAAGACAAGGGATGCTAACCACATCGTCAATTCATCTGGGTGTATTAAAGAGTAATTACCTGTTGCCATAAAGGTCTTCATAATAACTTGATAAGACTTACGATATCCAAATAATACCGTTAAGATAGGAACAATAGAACCTAATATCCCTATCCAAGCACCTTCTAAGAAGAAAGGCCATCTAATATAAGCATTTTTTGCTCCTACAAGTCGCATAATTTGGATCTCACGTTTACGTGATATAATTGTTATCCTAATAGTATTTGAAATCAAGAAAATAGCGACAAATAATAATAATGCCATACCAATCAAGCCCCAGAAGCGAACATTTTTAGAAAGCGAGAAAATTTTGTCGGACGATAAACCACCATAATCTGCTTTATAAACATTGGTTAATGTTTCAGCCTTCTTTTGTACTTGCTTTACTGCTTCAGGTGTTTTCGCACTGACAATAAAAACATCATATAAAGGATTTTCATCACCCTTAAAAATTTCAAAAGAGTCACCCATGGTTTCAACTAATTTTTCATATTGTTCTTCTGAACTTGAAAATTTAACATTCGTTACACCAGGAAGTGTCTGTAATTCTTTTTCTAGTTTATCCAACCCTTTATCTTCTGTTCCCAATTCAACAAAGACCGAGACATCTACTGCTTTTTCGATATCTTGCGCTAGTTTGGAAACATTCAAAATAACGGATAAAAAGATTCCTACTAATACTAAAGTAACCGTCACTGCACTTACAGATGCTAGTGTCATCCAACCGTTACGTTTTAAACTCTTAAAACTTTCGCCAATATGACGGAAAAAATTTCTAATCATCGTAGCCGTATTCTCCTTCCAATTGATCTCGGATAATTCGACCATTTTCAATCGCAATAACGCGATGAGTAATCGTGTTTACAATGTTACTATTGTGTGTTGCCATGACAACAGTTGTTCCTTGGATATTAATCTTTTCAAGTAAATTCATGATTTCCCATGAATTTTCAGGATCTAAGTTACCTGTTGGTTCATCTGCTATTAACAATTTTGGTGTATTCACAATGGCTCTAGCAATTGCCACACGTTGTTGTTCTCCACCAGAAAGCTCATTGGGGAAAACACGTACTTTATGTCTTAATCCTACTAAATCTAATACTTCCATTACACGACGTTTAATTTCACGAGGCTTCTTACCAATAACCTGCATTGCATACGCTACGTTCTCGTAAACCGTTTTTTGGTGTAATAGTTTATAATCCTGGAAGACAATGCCGATTTCACGACGCAATAAAGGCACATTACGATTTTTTATTTTCATTAAATCATAACCAACGACATTTAATTGTCCTTTGGTTGCTTTTTCTTCACGATACATTAACTTAATAAATGTGGATTTACCAGCCCCACTTGGACCTACAACATAAACAAACTCCCCTTGATCAATTTTAATTGACAGGTTACGAACAGCGGTGGTCCCGTTTGAATACTTTTTGGTCACTTCTTTCATCTCAATCATGTAGTATACTCCTATCTATAAAAACTAAACGACTTTACTCATTATAGCATTACCATATTGTAATACTTTAATATTTTGATTACAATTACATTTCAGTTTCACTAATTTGCAAGACTAGAACGTAAATACGCATCAATAAAGCCGTCTAAATCTCCATCCATAACGGGTTGAACATTACCAACTTCATAATCCGTTCTGTGATCTTTAATCATCGAATACGGATGGAAAACATACGAACGAATTTGAGAACCCCATCCGATTTCTTTTGTTTCCCCTCTTATTTCAGCTTCTTCTTGTGCTTTTTTCTCTAATTCTAATTGATATAATTTAGCTTTTAACATTCCCATTGCTTGCTCACGGTTTTTTAACTGTGAACGTTGTGCTTGACTTGCAACCACCACACCCGTAGGTAAATGGGTAATACGAACGGCAGATTCCGTTTTATTGATATGTTGCCCACCTGCGCCACTAGCACGATACGTATCTATCTTTAAATCATCCGTGTTAATATCAATTTCAATTTCATCATTTAGTTCCGGCATGACATCAATAGAACAAAATGAAGTATGACGACGTGCATTAGAATCAAATGGAGAAATTCTGACCAAACGATGAACACCCATTTCAGCTTTTAAATAACCATAGGCATTCAATCCGCTAATTAATAAGGTCACACTCTTAATACCCGCCTCATCTCCAGCTTGATAATCTAAGTATTCCACTTTATAGTCGTGCTGAGTTGCCCATCGTGTATACATACGCAAAAGCATTTCGCCCCAATCTTGAGATTCTGTTCCACCTGCTCCAGGATGGATTTCTAAGATGGCATTATTCTTATCGTATGGGCCATCTAGTAATTGAGCTAATTCATAGGCGGCTAATTTTTGTTTATAGGTGGCTAGACTTTCGATTAATTCTGTTTTTATTTCTTCATCCGGCTCTTCTTGAATCATTTCTAACATCATCATCAATTCATCTTGTTCTTCTGAAAGTGACATAAATTTTTGATACTTATCTTTTAATTCGTTAGACGCGTTAATCACTTTTTGAGCCGCCTGATTATCATCCCAGAAAGTTGGTTGCCCCATTTGATAATCAAAATCAGCAATCATTTCTTCAAGTTGATCTAAGTCAAAGAGACCCCCTAAAATCGGCTATTTTTTTACCAGTTGCTTGTAGTTCATTTTTTAAATCTGAAAGTTCCATTCCAAATCGTCTCCTTACATAATAAATACGGCAAAGAATATTCTTCGCCGCATTTAACGTTATTAATTAGTCTGTCAAACCATGACAGTTTTTATATTTTTTCCCACTTCCACAAGGACAAAGATCGTTACGACCAATTTTTTCAGATGTAACTGGCTGACGTTTTTGTTCGCCACCTTGAACACGTCCTTGTTCAGGAGTTACTTCAACAGGTCGTTGTGCTGTGTTTTCACGTTGAACATTTTGGCGAATTTGAGCTTTCATGTAGATACGTGTTACATCATATTCAATTGCTCCCACCATGTTATTAAACATCATGTAACCTTCTTGTTGATAATCAACTAATGGATTATTTTGACCGTACGCACGTAAGCCAATCGACTCACGTAATTGATCCATGGCATCAATATGGTCCGTCCATTTTTGGTCGACCACTTTAAGAATAACTACTTTTTGGAATTCTAATAATTGATCAGGTCCGTTTAGCTGTTGAGATTTTTCTTCAAAGATTTCTTTAGCTTTACCAAACAAGAAGTCTTTCATTTCAGCTGGTGTTTTAGCTTCAATATCACTCATTTGAATAGAATCTTCTGGTACCAAGCATGCTTTTGCAAAATCTAAGATTCCTTGTAAGTTCCAGTCCGCTTTATTTTCAGCCGTCGTATGATCGGTTACAACTCTATCAATTGTTCGTTCAATCATGCCTAAAACGATGACGCTTAATTCTTTATCTTCTGTGATGATTTGATGACGTTGTTTATAGATAACTTCACGTTGTTCACGCATGACGTCATCATATTGTAAAATATTTTTACGTGTATCATAGTTGTTACCTTCGACACGTTTTTGAGCTCCCTCAACTTGTTTTGATAACATACCGCTTTGAATTACTGCGTCCTCACCTTCAATTTTGAAACGATCTAGCATAATTTTCACACGATCAGATCCGAAACGACGCATTAAATCATCTTCTAGTGATAGGTAGAATTGAGACACACCTGGATCTCCTTGACGACCCGAACGACCACGTAACTGATTATCAATACGACGTGATTCATGTCGTTCTGTTCCGATTACTGCTAGTCCACCTAATTCTTTAACACCAAAACCTAATTTAATATCTGTCCCACGACCAGCCATGTTTGTTGCTATTGTAACAGCACCTTTTTGGCCAGCGTTTAAAATAATTTCTGCTTCTTTAAAGTGGTTTTTTGCATTTAACACTTCATGCGGTACATTTTCTTTTTCTAATAAGCGTGAAATATATTCAGATGTTTCCACGGCCACTGTACCAACTAATACAGGTTGTCCTTTGCGATGACGTTCTTTAATATCTTTTACCACAGCTTGGAATTTACTTTCAAGCGTTGGATATAATAAATCTGGGCGATCATCACGAGCAATTACACGGTTCGTTGGAATTTGAATCACTTGCATGTTATAGATTTCACGGAATTCTTCTTCTTCAGTCTTAGCGGTCCCTGTCATTCCTGCTAATTTTTTGTACATACGGAAGAAGTTCTGATACGTGATATTAGCCATAGTTTTTGTTTCATCTTCGATTTCAACGCCTTCTTTGGCTTCGATTGCTTGATGTAAGCCATCTGAATAACGACGACCATCCATGATACGACCAGTAAATTGGTCAACAATCATGACTTTACCTTCTTGAACCACGTAGTCAATATCACTTAACATAATATAGTTTGCTCGTAGCGCGTTATCTAAATGATGCGTTAACGCTGTATTATCAATATCATATAAGTTTTCTAAACCAAAGTTCTCTTCGGCTTTAGAAATTCCTTCATCGGTAAACGCAATCGTTTTTGATTGCACATCGATTTTATAGTCTTCTTCGGCTTTCAAACGTTTAACAAAGTTATCTGCTCGAGTGTATAACGCAGTAGATTTCTCTGCTTGACCTGAGATAATTAAAGGTGTACGAGCTTCATCAATTAAAATTGAGTCAACCTCATCGACAATCGCATAATTTAACGGACGTTGGACCATTTGTTCACGGTAAACCACCATGTTATCTCTTAAATAGTCAAACCCTAACTCACTGTTTGTACTATAAGTAATATCACAAGCATAAGCTAAACGTTTTTCTTCAGAAGTTTTTGAGTTCAAATTCAACCCAACTGTTAATCCCAAGAAATTGTATAACTCACCCATTTCACTGGCATCACGTGTTGATAAATATTCATTAACCGTCACAACGTGTACGCCTTCACCTGTTAAAGCATTCAAGTAAACAGGCATTGTAGCAGTTAATGTTTTACCCTCACCAGTTTTCATTTCTGGAATGTTACCGTTATGTAAGACGATACCACCCATCATTTGCACTTTGTATGGATATAACCCTAAGACACGCTTTGCCGCTTCACGAACAACAGCAAATGCTTCAACTAATAAATCATCTACTGTTTCTCCTTTAGCAATACGTTCTTTAAATTCTGTTGTTTTAGCTTTTAATTCCTCATCGGACAAAGCCGCCGTTTGCTCACCCAATCCATCAATTTGGTCAGCAATTTTTTCTAATCGTTTAATTTCTTTTTTATCGTTCTCAATGATTTTCTTGATGAAATTCATTTAGCTATCGTTCCCTTCTCTAACTCACTTTTTATAAAATAACTTTAAATTCGTATCATTATTCATTTTAGCATTAATAGGCTGAAAATAGAAATATTTTTATTAATAAATCCTTATGATTATTAAACTCTTATACTTTATAATATTTTTTCACCTAATCTTCATAATTTTTTCACATTATTTATTGTAAAATATTATATAATCATACAATAAAATAAAATTCCTTGTAATATTATTTTTATTAAAAATTGGAGGAGCATTGTGAAAACTAAAAATTTTTTATCGATGAATAAAGTCAATAAACTGAAAATAATTCAATATTTCATTAAAAACAAACACAAAAATTTTAATATTAATGACTTGTCTCAATATTTAGAGATACCAACATCTACTCTTAAACGTCACATTAAAGAAATAAATCACGACGTATCTATAGTTAGTGAACAAAAAGAGCTTATTATTAAAAAAAATAGCTATGATTATCATTTGACAGAATTATCTAAAGAAAATGGTAATCTATACACTAAAATATACAGAGAATATCTTGATAATTCAAACATGTTCAGATTAGGGTTATTATTCGTAAAATATGATCAATTATCTATACAACTAATTATCGAAGAGTTATCCCTGAGTAAAACGCCAGTTTATGAAACAATTAATGATTTAGATAACTTTCTAAAAACTTATGGACTTCAAATAGAAAAAAATGACATAGGATCATTTAAAATTAGTGGTCCTGAATTAAATATACGAATTTTTATATGTAATTTATTAATGCATGCTATCCCTGAGGAAACTTGGCCTTTCAACTTTTCAAAAAGTACCATAAAAAATCATCTGGTGAGAATTGACCATCTAGAAAAACAATCTGAACGTATGAAATCTTGTTTTCATCAATTTAATGCGATTATTTTAAATCGTATTAAATATGGAAATTTTTTGAATTTTGAAGAAGATAAACTGGCATCTATACCTGATATAGACTTTCCAATATGGAAGGAATTAAATATCATTAATTTTGATTCTTATTTCCGTAACGAGGGCATTAGAAAATCCGAAGAAATCACCTATAAAATTATGATTATCAGTCTATTTCCAAATTTATTTCTAGAGAAAGATGTTCAACTAATGGGTAAAAAGCTTCTAGAAAAACCCGATGAGCTTGTAACGTGTTTTTATACTTACCTTAGAGAAGCAACAACAAAATTAGAACTTAAGTCTACATCAGAGTCCCTTGAGTTTTGTCTATTTCATCTCGTTATTCATAATAAATTCGCTCGCCTAGTTGAAGGGATTAACACTACTCATTTATTAAATTTACAATTTGATACCCCTCAAAGTCTAATTTGTCAGCATCAATTACCTTGGAAACGCAAGAGATATCAAGAACTAGTAGAAATATATCTACCAATCATAAATAAAAAATCACCCAATTTAAAGGGAACACTTCTAAGAGATGATTATATTCTATACATTAATACCATAGCCATGATTATGTCTTTACTTCACTTACCTATAACCATGAAAGCTGTAAAATTACATTTTGACTTTGGAAAAGATGAGATTTCAAAAAAAATTGTGATTCAAAAAATAGAATCTATTTATCAGCCTCACATTTATAAGATTATTGAAACCCCGGAAGAAGCCGATATAATTTTTTGTAATCACCTTTATCATTTTACAACAGACCAACGAATCTATATTAAAGATATTATGGATTTCGAAACTATCAATGTAATTAGTAATGCGATTAATAGTAAACTATTAAGTCTAAGATTCAAAAAAGCTTTAGATTATAAAAAGTAATATTTTTCTAATAAAATTTCGAAGTATTTAACATACTTCGTTTTTTTATATACTTTTTTTGTTTCTATACTAACCTTTCCTAAAAAAATTATTTAGATTAAAAATTAAAGTTCTTATTATTTTTAATCTTTTTTTTAATTGTTGATAAAACGTAAAAAAATAAGGAATAATCATCAATTAATCCCCTTATAATAAAAAAACATCCCACAGAATTGGTTAATAAAATTAACAGATATCTACGGAATATTTTTATAAGGAGAAACACACATGAAATTAAAATTAATCACAACATTACTAATTACAACAACTTCCTTAACCTATGGAAGTCTTACTGGAATAAAGAAAATAGAAACTAACAAGATATCAAAAGAATTGCACGAAAAAATGAACAATCTCAATTATATAGATCAGCAATTAGATTCTTATTATGTCACCAACGATGATATAACGGTTATAAAATACGATAAAACGCATGAAATCACCCAACTAATTAAGCATATTAATTTAGATAGCGCTAAGACAAAAGCAGAAATAAACCATTCAAAATTAAAAGCTAATGTAAAAAAAATCCTCAACAAACAAAAGTTAATATTAAAAAAAGCAAATGATTTAATAGATGAAGGCGAAGCTACCGAAGCTTTAGCTAATTTATTCGAATACGAAACAATTATTCATTATAACTTATCTGAAGCAACTTTGAATCATACTGCTAATAAAGAAGACCTTAAGAAAATTGAAGAAAAATTACATTCATTAAAAAATAAACAACAAGCAACAAATTTGAAGGAGCTTATTGCTGATTCAGAAAATATTCTCACCCATAGAACTAATTATCAAAGCGAACTTCAAGACGCTTTAGATAACAGTGATGATACAAACTATCTTGATAAACTTATAGATAATTCCGAAAAAAACATTGCATTAATTGAATCACCTAGACTAGAAAATAAAATAAATAAACAAATTAATAAAATAAAAATTAAATCTAAAAATATAAAAAAAGAAAAAGAAGAAGAACAGCGTTTAGCCAAATTAAAACAACAAGAACTTGATAAACTAGAAACTGAAAAAAATCAGAATAACAATGACGTAGAAATTAAAGAAAGTCAATTAAATACAACTTTAAATGATACTCAATCTGAACAAACTACAGAAAACTCAACTGAAACCAGGTCTGAAGCTGAAGTTGTTCCTGAACCTGAAGTTGAAGTTGCTCCTAGAACTGATGGCATAAACTTTAACGGTTATCACTTTGATATTGGTTGGTTCGGTGGAAGTGGTGGATCTCATGTCCCTACGTGGACCCCTTATATTTATCGTTGGAGTGAACTACCTAACTTATATCTAGCAGAAAAACAAAGCGATGTTGGTAATGCTGTATGGTCTTTACAAATTGGGAGTAAAATTGTAGTAGATGGACAAACTTACACTGTTTATAAATACAGTAATGGCGTTAATAATCAAAATGGAGAATCTTATAATTTAACTGTCAGCCAAGGTGCCCCTATTACAATCGTAACATGTGAAACTAATAACGAGTGGTCTTTACAAAGCATGTGGTTTGCTGGATAACAACTAAATAGTATATATAAATATTAAAATCTATCACACAGACCATTAACATATAAAATGTGACATTATTTATTGACAAACATTTCAAAATCCACAGTTCAAAAAAAAAACGGCTCTTTGTCAAATTGGACTGATGAGTAATTTTAGCCAACCATGAAATTGGGGAAAACATTCTCTGATTTCATGGTTTTTTGTTATTTAATGATTAACTTCTATCAAACCTTCGGTTAAAAAGATTCTAATCCTCATATTGCTGAAAGATTTGAATCCATAAGAAACTCGTTTTAATGTTTTGATGTGTGTATTCTTTGCTTCAATCTTCCCATTTGAATAGGGATGTATTAAAGCATTGGTAATTCCTTCTTGATGACGTATTAGGTTTTGTACTTGTCCTTTAAACTCTTCATCTAATTCTTCTGGTAAAGTATTCAATAATTCAAAGAATCGTTCATATTCTTTTCTTCTAAATGAATCTAATAAATCATGGAAGTAGCCATAGGCTAATTTTAGAGGTTCGGAAAAATCTAATAACCGATCAATCATCATCTGTTCGGTCAAATAAGGATACTTATTTGACCGAAAGCTCGGCCATCTTTTGTATTCAGAGATATTAATGTCTAATCTATTTTTAAGTAGGAAGCGCCAATTTTTCTTAAGTTTACTTGCTTCTACTTTATGTCCCGATGCCTTGAGTTTTTTCATTTCCCGTACTCTGAAACTATTAAAGGCTTCATTCAAATGTTTAACAATATGAAAACGATCAATGATTAATTCAGCATTTGGAAAGATATCCTTCACTAATTGGAAATAAGCTGCATTCATATCTGTCACAAGGTATTTTACTTTAAAACGTTCTTCATCTGGATAACCATTAAAGTGAGGCATGAGATAATTTAATGGTCTACTTTCCAATATTTCTACTAATCGCCCTGAATTGCCATCAGCACAAATAAAACTCATAGAGTCTTCTATGGCTGTATGCGAACGGAATTCATCAACCATTAAAACCTCAGGCAACCAACGGTTTTTGGGACTAGGAAGGTAAGTTTCTAACGATTTTAATACCTGAATCACTTTACTTATTGAAACACTACATAATTTAGCAATTAGTTTTAGAGATATTCTTTCACCTAATAACTCAATAATTTTGCCTTCAATTATCCTTGAAACATTGTGACAAGGTTTAACTAAATCAATTTGAGCAGTCCAGTGCTTATTACAGTTGCGACAACGATAGCGTTGCTTAGACAGCTTCATAGAGACAATTCCTGTGTTCTCATGTGTTAATAGAATCTCTACTTCTTTAGAACCATTCTTAACAATAACGTACTTGCCGTCGCATTCTCTTGGAGAAGAGTCACAATTAGGGCAAGCTATCGTTTTAGGTTTATAGCTCGCTTTTATAATTTTCGCAGGCTTATTACGATAGGTTCCTTCGGAAACACTAGAAATTGTTAGATTAGAGTCTTCAATTCCATAAATTTTTTTGATATCATTAATCATAGCATATCGCTCCTTTTGTTTGTTTTGTGTGGTAACTTAATTTTAACAAAAGGCGATATGTTTTTTTAAGATTAAATACAAAAATAGGGCTGAAGAAGGAATAAACCTTCATCAGTCCTATTTATTATAGAGCCATTTATTTAAAATCATAGCATATCTGACGTTTTTTTGAACTCGCGTGACTATTACTAGTATATAGTCAATGAGTAGCTTTTGTTTAAATTTATAGTATTGTCTTAATCCTCATCCATCTTAAGCACAGCCATAAATGCCTCTTGTGGCACTTCAACTGATCCAATTGATTTCATACGTTTTTTACCTTCTTTTTGTTTCTCTAACAATTTACGTTTACGTGAAACATCTCCACCATAACATTTTGCTAATACGTTTTTACGTAAAGCTTTGATGTTAGAACGAGCAACAATTTTTTGACCAATGGCTGCCTGAACAGGCACTTCGAATTGTTGACGTGGAATTAAGGCTTTTAATTTTTCGACAATCACTTTACCACGATCATAAGCGAAATCTTTATGCACGATAAAGCTTAAGGCATCGACTTTTTCAGCATTTAATAAGATATCCATCTTGACTAAACGACTTGGTTTGTAACCGATGATATCATAATCAAGTGACGCGTAACCTTTTGTGCTTGATTTTAATGTATCAAAGAAATCATAGACGATTTCTGATAATGGCAGTTCATAAACAACATTAACGCGGTAGTCATCTAAATAATCCATCGTGATGAACTCCCCACGCTTACGTTGTGATAGTTCCATAACCGCCCCAACATACTCATTTGGCACCATAATAGAGGCTTTAACATAAGGTTCTTCCACGTGATCAATTACACCTTGCTCAGGGAATTCAGCTGGGTTATCTACGACCAATTCTGTGCCGTCCGTTTTCGTGACATGATAAATTACCGACGGAGCAGTTGTAATTAATTCTAAATTAAATTCACGTTCTAAACGTTCTTGAATAACGTCCATGTGTAATAATCCTAAGAAGCCACAACGGAAACCAAAGCCTAAAGCTTGAGAAGTTTCTGGCTCAAACTCTAATGCAGAGTCATTTAATTGCAATTTTTCTAGTGCTTCTCGCAACTCAACGTATTTTGATGTATCAATTGGATACAATCCACAGTAAACCATCGGATTCATTTTGCGGTAACCTTCTAACGCTTCACTTGCTGGGTTATTTGCTAATGTCACGGTATCCCCAACTTGTGTGTCTTGGACGGTTTTAATACTTGCAGTGATATAACCAACATCCCCAACAGATAACACGTCACGAGGCACTGGCTTAGGAGAAAAAATCCCAACTTCTGTGACATCAAATGTTTTACCATTCTGCATTAACATGATTTTATCACCAGGTTTTACCATTCCATCAACGATACGAACATTTAAAATAACCCCACGATAGCTATCATAAACCGAGTCAAAAATTAATGCTTTTAATGGAGCATCTAAGTCACCCTCTGGAGCAGGAACTTTTTCAACGATTTGTTCTAAAATTTCACCAATCCCAATACCTGATTTTGCACTAGCAAGAACTGCTTCAGATGCATCGATTCCTACGACTGTTTCGATTTCTTGACGTACTTTTTCAGGATCTGCTGCTGGCAAATCGATTTTGTTAATAATGGGTAAAATTTCTAAATCATTATCTACAGCTAAGTAGACGTTAGCTAATGTTTGTGCTTCAATCCCTTGTGCGGCATCCACAACTAATAATGCACCCTCACAAGCAGCCAAACTACGAGATACTTCATACGTAAAATCGACATGTCCTGGTGTATCGATTAAATGGAAAATATAATCTTCACCATCTTTTGCTGTATATGTCAATTCAACAGCGTTTAATTTAATTGTAATGCCTCGTTCTCTTTCAAGATCCATCGAGTCTAATAATTGATCTTGCATTTCACGACTTGAAACAGTTTCTGTTTGTTGTAAAATACGGTCGGCCAATGTTGATTTACCATGGTCGATATGGGCAATAATCGAAAAATTACGAATTTTGCTTTGTCTTTCTCTTAATTTTTTAATGTCCATTTATTTAGTTCCTACTTTCTATTTCAATCAGCATTTACTATTATAACAAGATTCTTCTTCATTTTAAAGAATCTTTGTAAAAACCTCAACAAATATCCAAAAAACAAGCGAAAAAGGAGACAAAACTGTCTCCTCTTCTCACTATTCTTCTATATCTGTCGTTTCAAATGCTAACATTTCATCTTTGACTGTAATAGTCACTCGTTGTTTTGGCAAAATTTTAGCGGCAACGATTTCTTTAGCAAGTGGTGTTTCAACTTGTTTTGTTATGAATCGTTTCAATGGACGTGCCCCAAATGCTGGTTCATAAGCATTTTCAGCAATCCAATTTTGCGCTTCTTCTGAAACAACTAACTCGATATCTTGTGCTGCTAATTTATCTGCTAATCCTTTAGTCATCTTAACAACAATATTCTTCATATTAGCTAAGGTTAATGGTTTAAAAATTATGGTTTCATCAATACGGTTTAAAAACTCAGGTTTAAAATGCGCACGTAACATTGTTTGAACATCTTTTTCTGTATTTTCAGCAAATTCTCCTTCTGGAGTTAAACCGTCTAATAAAATTTGTGAGCCGATATTACTTGTCATGATCATCACTGTATTTTTGAAATCTACCGTACGGCCCTTGCTATCGGTTAAACGGCCATCATCTAATACTTGTAATAGAATATTGAATACATCCGGATGTGCTTTTTCAATTTCATCAAGTAAGACAATGGTATAAGGGTTATGTCGAACAGCTTCTGTTAATTGCCCACCTTCTTCGTAACCAATATAGCCTGGAGGTGCGCCAACTAATCGTGACACGGTATGTTTTTCCATATACTCACTCATATCAATACGAACCATATGTTCTTCAGAATCAAATAAATTTTCAGCTAACGCTTTGGCTAATTCTGTTTTACCGACACCCGTTGGTCCTAAGAATAAGAACGAACCTAGCGGACGGTTTTGATCTTGTAAACCAGCTCTTGAACGAATGACTGCGTCTGCAACAGCATCTACTGCTGTATCTTGTCCAATCACTCGTTCATGCAAGGTATCATTTAAACGTAGAATTTTTTCTCGTTCACCTTCTACTAATCGTTGAACAGGAATACCTGTTAAGCGTTCCACTACCACGGAAATTTCATGATCGGTTACAGATTCTTGAACTAAGCGATTATCATACGTTTGATTTTGATTTTCTAATTCCATTAATTCTTTTTCTAATTCAGGTATTTTACCATGACGAAGAATGGCTGCTTGTTCCAAGTCATAGTTATTTTCCGCTTCTTCTAATTCATGTCTTGCTTGTTCTATTTCGCCACGTTTTTGACTGATTGTATTGACGATTTCTTTTTCTGTTTCCCACTTCATTTTTAGGCTATTAGCTTCTTCTCGTAATTCAGCCAGCTCTTCTTGTAAGATTTCAAGACGTTTTTTACTTGCGTCATCACTTTCTTTTTTAAGGGCAGCTTCTTCTATTTCTAACTGCATTAAACGACGTGTGACTTGATCGAGTTCAGTTGGCATAGAATTCAATTCCACACGAATAGTCGCGCAGGCTTCATCAACTAAATCAATGGCTTTATCTGGTAAGAAACGATCGGTAATATAACGATTAGACATAGTCGCTGCGGCTACAAGGGCATTATCATTTATATTAACCCCATGATGAATTTCAAAACGTTCTTTCAAGCCACGTAAAATACTAATGGTATCTTCTACTGTCGGTTCATTGACCATCACACGTTGGAATCGACGTTCTAACGCTTTGTCTTTTTCCATGTATTCACGGTATTCATCTAGCGTAGTAGCTCCAATTAGGTGAAGTTCACCACGTGCAAGCATAGGCTTCAATAAATTGCCTGCATCCATGCTACCTTCTGTTTTACCCGCTCCTACAATCGTATGGATTTCATCAATAAACATGATGATTTGACCATCGCTTTTTTTAACTTCTTTCAAAACAGCCTTCAATCGTTCTTCAAATTCACCACGATACTTAGCCCCCGCAATAAGAGCCCCCATATCAAGCGAATAGATAGTTTTATCTTTTAAATTTTCAGGTACATCTCGGCGTACAATACGTTGCGCCAAACCTTCAATAATCGCTGTTTTACCAACACCAGGTTCACCAATTAAGACTGGATTATTTTTAGTTTTACGGGATAAAATACGAATCACATCACGTATCTCTTCATCACGGCCAATAACAGGGTCTTGTTTGCCTTCACGGACACGTTTCACTAAATCAATTCCATATTTTTCTAACGCTTCGTATTGTTCTTCTTGATTTTCAGATGTCACACGCTCTCCCCCTCTCATTTTTTCAATATGTGCTTTTACTTCATCAAAATTAATAGAGCGAGATGATAAATACGTTGTTAATGGGTGATTCTTCAATTTCATCAACGCTAAAAGAACGATTTCTGTCGATAAGTATTCATCATGAAATTGTTCCATTAATGTTTGACCTTCTTGGAAGACCTGATATAAATTACGGCTAAATGTTTGACCATATTGAATATTCCCTTCAACCACAGATAAACGATCTAATTCTGCTTCAATTGTGGAAGAAAACTCATCTAGTGGTACCCCTAAATCTTGATAAAAATTATAAGCAAAATTACCTGGTTGAACTAATGCTTTCCAAAGATGTGGAATGTCAATTTCTTGATGTTTACGTCTCATTGCAATTTGTTGCGCTTGGGCAATTGCTTGTTGTACTGTTGTGGTCATTTTATCTGGTTGCATAAAAAGACTCCTCCTATCATTCAACTATTTTTTTCATTCCATCCTACTTATATTTTATTCCTATTTATAAAAATTTCAAAATAAAACGATAAAAAAGACCCGTTTTTAAAGGAATTTTTAACAAATAAAAGCATATTGCTATATTAGCAATATGCTTTTATGGATTTTATTTCTTATTCATTAAGCAACTACCGCAACTTCTGAAGATTGCACTTGAATATCACGATATCGGACAACAATACGGCTAATTAATTCATGAATTTTATTATCATCTTCCGGGTGAAATTCTTTAACACTTACAATACATGAGTTATCATAAAGCTTTTCTACAATCCCCATAGCAGGACAGCTTAACATGTCAGACTTAAATTCTACTACTTGACCAATTTCAATATTACTCATCATTAACAACTCCTACTCTTCTTAATAAACTCTCCAAATTAATAAAAAACCTAACGTATGGTTATAATTTAACATTAAATAACTATAATTACAAATAATATGATATTAAAACAAGAATGTTTTCGTTTTATTAATAATTAATATTCGGTGTTAATCGCTTACTTTTATAAAATAATCACGAAATGAAGTGGTTTTTACCTGCAAGATTGTTTTAGCCTAAGACATCCGCATTATATTAGATAACAAAAAACAAGAATGTATGACCTCTCGATAAATATCGGACGGCTTCATAACATTCTTGTTTTATCGTCATTATTGTACTAAATAGCGGTTATTAAATGTCTCTCTCATCATGAATTTACCCAATCCGTATTGACCTTGATCAATTAGTTGATCCATAATTTGTTCTGCAGTTATTTCGGGATTTTCTTTTTTAACTTGATTATGATGGATACGAACAGCATTGTTGATTGATTCTGCAACTAGTTCAATAAACATATCCGACACATAACGCTCAGGCAATTGCTCTCGAATGGCACTCCACTCAAATGGTAATTCATTAGCTTCCCAGTTAGTTTTTTGATAGTAGGTAGTGTTCTCGGTTGGAATACTAATACTACTTTGAATCATTTGATGAAATGCCACACTATACTCCGGTCGTCGACCAAGTGAATCAAAACGTTTAATTGGCATTTGTTTTAATGTTGTCTCAACATAATATTGTCCAAGAAATTGTAGTTTCATGTCAATAACATAATATTTTAGTGTAATAGTAACATTATTAGAAGTTAAAACATTAATGTGTTTAATTACCTCTTCAATCGTCTCTCCTTTAGCCATATTTTCTGGACGAGTTAACGTATATAGCAACGTATTCACATTATAATAGACGTTTCTTGGTTCCAATCCAGAAAAATTAAAAACTATGTCGTTTTTCTCTCCCATTGGTTTATCCTCGTATTTAAAACCTAGCGGACCTTCTAAACGCTTCATGGCGTTTAATAACCAATGAATACTTTCTTTAACACTTTTTTCATTAGGTGTTTCATAATTAAAATCAATTCTTCCAATTAATGGCATGATCTTTTCCTCCTTTAGTTCTCTCTTTATTATAAAGAGTTTTCGCTAAATAAATAGACAAAACATATAATTATGTCTTAACTATAACAAAAACTTAAGGATTTAAATAAACATCCTTAAGCTTTGTCTTTTTGATTATTTTTTAATTTCTAATAAATCAATTTTAGCCATTGGTAATATCATGGCTGCGATTTTTGCTAATTGACGTAGACGATTATTTCGAACTTCTTCATTATCGGCCATAATCATCGTATGATCGAAATAATTAGTAATAAATGGTGTTAATTCCGTTAATTGCTCATATTTTTGTGCAAACGTTAAATCAGCAAATGTTGCTTGTGCTGTCGTCACTGCGTGCGCTAATTCTTTTTCTTCTGCTGTTTCAAATAAGTCGTCATCAACTGCTTCTGTTAAAGTATCACCGATTAATTCTTGACCTTTTCTTGTTAAGTTAAGGACACGAATAAATGCTTCCATCGTTGGACGGAACTGTTCAGTTGTTTGTTTTTCTTGTAGTAAACTTGCAACTTCAATGATTTGATTCATATCAGCTGCTTGTGCGTTGACGCTTGCTTCAATAATATCATGGCGAATATTTTTGCCACTTAATAGTTGTTTAAGACGTGCATTAAAGAATTCAACAACCGCTTCAGGGTCCTCTTTAAATGTTACTCCATAAGTTTCAACATTTTGATTGATTGCCTCTTTAATTATCGGTAATAGTTTACTAATAGCTAAATCCCAACCTTTATCCTCAATAATACGTACAATTCCGTATGTTTGACGACGTAAAGCATATGGATCATTTGAACCTGACGGAATCATTCCAGCGTTAAAGAATGTCATCACTGAATCTAATTTATCAGCAATTGCTAAGACTGCACCCACTGATGATTCTGGTAATTCTCCTTCACTAGAAACAGGCAGGTAATGTTCACGAATTGCTTGCGCAACAGCAGGTTTTTCACCTTTTAATAGCGCATATTTTTCGCCCATAATCCCTTGTAATTCTGGGAATTCACCGACCATACCCGTCATTAGGTCAAATTTATAAATAGCTGCCGCACGTGCTAAGTCAGCTTGTTCTTCGTTTGATAAGCCCACTGCTTGTCCTAATATTTCACTAATTTTAGCGACACGTTGCATTTTTTCATAAGTTGTTCCAATTTTTTCATGGAAGGTAACTTTTTTCAAACGTTCCACATATGACGCGATAGTTGGTTGTTGATCTTCATCATAAAAGAATACCGCATCTTCAAGACGTGCCACTAATACTTTTTCATTACCAGCTACAACATTTTGAATAAACGCTTCGTTACCATTGCGTACGGCCACAAAGAATGGTGCTAACTTACCATCTTGGAAACGTACTTCAAAGTAACGTTGATGTTCTTTCATCGAAATAATCAAAACTTCCTCTGGTACAGCTAAATATTTTTCATCGAATTTCCCTGCAAAAGCTGTTGGATACTCAACGATATTATTAACTTCTTCAAGTAACACTTCATCCAGATTCATCACCCAATTATTTTCAGCTGCTAAAGCTTCGATTTGTTTAACAATTAATGCTTTACGTTCTTCAGCGTTGACCAACACATGTTGTGCTTTTAATTTTTCTACATATTCAGACGGATGATTAATGGTTGTTTCTTGACCTAAGAAACGATGACCACGTGTTGTTTTACCACTTTTCACATCTAAAAATTGTAAGTCAATTAATTCATCATCTAACAAGCTGATAATCCAATGAATAGGACGGATAAATTCTGTTGTGTGATTTCCCCAATGCATTGTTACTGGGAAGTGAATACCTTTTAATGTTTCTAATACATTCGCTAATACTGCCTGTGCTGATTCACCAGGAATAAATTTATCAACATGAACATACTCGACACCTTTTATGTCTTTAAAGAATAATTTGTCAGTTGAAACACCTTGCCCACGTGCAAATCCTTCTGCTGCTTTGGTCCAATTGCCCTCAGCATCTACTGCAATTTTTTTTGCAGGACCTTTTGCTTCTTCTTCAATATCTTCTTGTTTTTCAGCTAATTCAAGTACTTCTAATGTTAAGCGTCGAGGTGTTGAATACGTACGAACCTCGCTGTATGATAGACGATTTTCTTTTAAAAACTTCTCCATTGCTGCTTTAAATTGCTTAATGGATGAAGTCACAAAACGTGCAGGCATTTCTTCTAAACCAATTTCTAATAAAAATGTTTTAGCCATTTTATGCTTCCTCCTCTTGTGTTTGTTTGTTCAATAATGGGAATCCTAATTTTTCGCGTTCTTCAACAAATTTTTTCGCTAATTGTCTTGCCATGTTACGGATACGTGATAAATACCCAGCACGTTCAGTAACGGACACCGCTCCACGAGCATCTAGTAAGTTAAACGTATGACTACATTTTAAGACAAAATCATACGCTGGATGAACCAATCCTTCATCAATACAACGTTGTGCTTCTGCTTGATACATCTCAAATAACGTTAATAACATGTCTTGATTACTAATTTCAAATGAATATTTAGAATGTTCGAACTCTGGTTGAATAAAGATTTCACCGTATTTAACACCTTTTTTCCATTCTAAATCATAAACACTTTCAACTGATTGAATGTATGATGCTAAACGTTCTAAACCGTAAGTGATTTCAACGGTCACTGGGTTACATTCTAAGCCACCTGCTTGTTGGAAGTACGTAAACTGAGTAATTTCCATACCGTTTAGCCAAACTTCCCAACCTAAACCGGCACACCCCATTGAAGGATTTTCCCAGTTATCTTCAACAAAACGTATATCATGTTCTAATGGATTAATACCTAAGCGTTCTAAACTTTCTAAGTATAATTCTTGAATATTATCTGGTGATGGTTTCATGACCACTTGAAATTGATGATGTTGATACAAACGGTTTGGATTTTCACCATAACGACCATCAGCTGGACGACGTGACGGTTCAACATAAGCAGCGTTCCATGGTTCTGGACCAATCGCACGCAAGAACGTATACGGACTCATTGTCCCTGCCCCTTTTTCCGTATCATATGCTTGCATTAACATACAGCCTTGTTCTGACCAAAAGTTTTGCAATGTTAAAATCATTTCTTGTACAGTTAATCCTGTTGTCATAATTAATCTCCTTTACGTCTTTTGAGTAAAATAAAAAGTCCCTATGTTTAGACAATTAGCCTAAACATAGGGACGAAAATTTTCGCGGTTCCACCCTAATTCCAAGAACATGTTCTTGGCATCTTCATTGTGTTTGCTCCAAAGCGCCCTTCAGATATTGTCTTTAACTGGTTGCACCAACCCCAGCCTCTCTGTAAAAAACATTCATCTTACTCTTCTTTTTCTTCGCAACTATTTAATTATCTTCTTGTCTATCATAGCCGTTATTCATTAACTAGTCAATATCTTTGCTAGTTTTATCGGAATTTTCTACGCGTTTGTCTAACAAAATATTTTGCCAATTAACCATGTCATCAATGAATTTTTTACTTTTTAGAAAAATCCCGACATATTCTTCATACAACATATCTATTGTTTGTCTTATTTCACGTTTTGTTTCAGGCGAGAGTGAAATAGAATGTATTTGTTCTAACGAAATACTAGAGAACATACGGATAAAATGCATCGCCTTAGCTGATGCGTGATAGCGACGTTCATCTCGGTGAAAATCTTGCTCACAAATCACCCCTAAATAAGCTGAAGAAAAATCAAATTTACCTTGCGTTTGACCACAAATACGACAACGAATCCATTCAAACTCCAAACCAAAACGATTAAGTATTTGAATTTCAAAAATATTGGTTAATATTTCTGGATCTTGACCCTCATCCATTAATGTCAATATATCACGTGTAAAACCATAAAGAGCCGGATCATACGTTTGATCATCTATTGCAACATCAACTAAATTCAATATGTAAGTCGCATACGCCGTTAAAAAAATATCTTGCTGAATATGACGAAAACTGCCAACATTTTTAGAAGCATTCAAAAAAGACAAACCCTCTTGATTTAATTTTCCAATATAGGTCCCGTAAGCAAATGGCTGTGTCGCAACTGTTAAAGGATTATTTTTCTTCATGGCATTGCGCATAAAAAACATAACTTTTCCGTGTTGCTCGGTAAAAATTTTGACAAGTTTATCTTTATCACGATGCTTTTTACTAAATAAAATTAAACCGTTAACCTCATTTACTTCAGACATTTCTCTCACCTCACGATACTTTAATAATAGCAATAAATAGCACACAACCTCTTAATCAAACGACAGTTGTGTGCTAAGTATATTAATAATCCATTTCACGATAGCCGAAATCTTTTAAGTAACGTTGTTTGTCACGCCAGTTTTTCTCGACTTTTACCCATGTTTCTAGATAAACTTTATTTCCTAATAGTAATTCGATATCTTTACGTGCGCGAATACCGACGTCTTTCATCATTTTACCGCCTTTACCGATTAAGATACCTTTTTGACTATTGCGCTCTACCACGATGGTCGCTTGAACATGAACTTTATCATTTTCATCACGAGTCATTGAGTCCACTACTACGGCCACAGAATGCGGAACTTCTTCATGTGTTAATTGCAACACTTTCTCACGAATCAATTCAGAGACAACAAAGTATTCTGGATGATCTGTAATTTGATCCGCTGGATAATACTGAGGACCTTCTTCTAAATAAGTTGTTAGTTTTTCTAATAAACTATCTACATTATTTCCTTGTGTAGCAGAGATTGGAATAATTTCCGCAAAATCCATTTCTTCTTTGTAATCTTCAATAATTGGTAGTAATTTATCTGGATGAATGGTATCAATTTTATTAATAACTAAAATAACAGGCGCTTGATTATTTTTCAAACGTTCGATAATAAAATTATCTCCAGGCCCACGTTTTTGATCGGCACTTACTAAGAAAAGTACGGCATCAACTTCACGCAAGGCACTGTAAGCAGATTCCACCATAAAATCCCCTAATTTATGCTTTGGTTTATGAATACCTGGTGTATCAATAAAGACAATCTGGCTATCGTTAGTTGTATAGACTCCTTGAATTTTATTTCTTGTTGTTTGTGCTTTGTCACTCATGATGGCAATTTTTTGGCCAATCACACGGTTTAATAATGTTGATTTTCCCACATTTGGACGACCAACAATCGCCACAAAACCTGAACGGAATGCTTTTTCTTCCATGTTATTTCCTCTTTCTTAATTCAATATTTTTTGGATAATAGGCCAAACTTTTGGAATAAAGATATACGCAGCGACTACCATCGCAAATAACGAGCTGATAAGTACGACGGTTGCGCCCATATCTTTTACCTTTTTACCAAGTGGATGATAATTCCTTAACGTATACATATCCACTAAATTCTCAGCAATAGTATTCAGCATTTCCATCATCAATACTTGAAAAATAGCAAATGTAATCCATAACCACTCACCTATTGAAATTCTAAAGTAGATACTTACAATAACAGCAAGTAACCCAATAAGGCAATGATAACGAAAATTGCGTTCTTCAACAAAGGCAATTTTACCACCGTTAATGGCATATTTTAAGGACTGTAAAAACCGGTAATTCTTCTCTATTTGCTTATTTTCTTGCTTATCGTTGTAATCCATAGGCATCTAAAATCTCTCTTTGTAAACCAAACATCTCTTTTTCATCTGCTTCATTCATATGGTCATAACCATTCAAATGTAGGAAACCATGAACAGCTAAGAAACCTAACTCACGTTCAAAGCTGTGACCATACTCTTGCGCTTGTTCTTTGGCTTTGTCAATTGAAATTAGAATATCGCCAATATTACGTGGTAAGCCCATTTCTTCTAGAAGTTCAGCAGGGATATCTTGCTCATCTTCAATCGCAAAGCTGATCACGTCCGTTGGTACATCTTTACCACGATACTCACGGTTAAACGTTTGAATGGCTTCGTTGTCCATAATAGTGACTGACATTTCAGTAGCGTCGCCTAAATCTAAGTGTGCCCCTGAAAAATTCAGGACATCCACAATATCGTCTAAATGTTGTTGTGCAACTGCACCTGTTTTATCTTCAATATAAATTTCCATTATTTTGACTTCCCTTCAATTTCATCTTTAAATTTAGGATACTCAATACGAGAATGGAATGTACTACATAACCCATTGATTAAAGATTCTTTGACTGTATTTAATTCTCCTAATGTTATACCTGATTCATCTAATTGTCCATCTTTAATACGGTTACTAATTGTGTTTGAAACAAATTCAGTGATTAATTCTTTCGTTGGTTGCTTCATCGCACGCACACCCGCTTCACACGTATCCGCTATATTAACAATCGCTGCTTCTTTGGTTTGCGGTTTAGGACCCGGGTAACGGAAATCAGCCTCTTTTAAATCAGGATTGCGTTCTAATGCTGATTGATAAAAATATTGCATCAATGTAGTACCATGATGTTGTTGACAAATATCAATGACCATTTTTGGCATATGATACTCTTTTAACATTTTAACACCTTCTGTAACGTGAGAAAAAATAATCTCTTTACTATCTTCAGGCAATAAGAAGTCATGAGGATTGTCAGCCCCTGTTGGCAAATTCTCCACAAAAAAGTTAGCATATTTAATTTTACCAATATCATGATAATAACAAGCCACCCTAGTTACTAATGAACGGCCACCTATTGCAGCAACGGCATTCGCACTTAAACTTGCTACCATCATTGAATGATGATACGTTCCAGGTGCTTCCTCAAGTAATTTTTTCAACAATGGATGTGTAGGATTACTTAATTCATTTAAGACAATCATACTGTCATCATTTAATAACAAATCAATGTATGGATGTAATCCAATGGCAAGGGTAAAGCTCAACAAGCTACCAATCATTGTACAGACAATTGCTGATATCGTTGATTTATCCGTTATCTGCATCCCTTGATAAATAACCAAAATAATGACAAACAGTGTAGGGAAACTAAAGAGCCATACTAACCCTTTTATACGCTGACGCCCTAATTTCTCCCGACTTAATAAAGTCGCCATTAAACCTGAAAAAACCAACACACTAAGAATTAACAATAAATTACTAGTTCCTGCTAAATTATAAAATATAAATAAAGCAAATGATACTTGAAATAGTGCAAATAACGTGCTGGCACGACGGCTAATGAATGTATTCATTATAAACGGCATCAAGGCCACAGGAAAGACTAACGAAATAAACGGATTAGACTCTGTTTGGAAGTAAGACAATCCTTTCATAATCATTACTGCCAGAAGTATCATGATTAAATAAGCATGAAATAAACGAAATCCTTTTAATTTATCCTCAGATGTCAAGACAATCCAAATTAAACAAACAAGTTGTAAGAAAATCATCAAGCCAAGTGCGACATATGGGAAGATACTTGTTTCTTTGCCTGCCATACCAAGTAGTTCCAATTTTTTCATAGCGCGAGCATCAATTTGAACGCCTTCACGAACAATAACTTCTCCGTGATAGATCATTACTGGATTAACACTTTGTCTTGCTGAAGCTTTTAATTCCTCGGTTTTCTTTTCATCTAAAAATTCATTTGGCACAACAGTTAGTCGAATCAATGAATTGGCTAGTGATATTTCTTGGTCATTTAATGCAATTTTATCCAAGTTATCTTTGGCTTTTTCACGGTAGTCAGTCAAGGTTTCCTCATGAATATGATTGGCCATTGCATTGCCAACGACGGTTAATAATTGTGCTTTTACTGCTGATAAATTATCCTCTTTTAGTGTGAACATCGTCTTTAAAACTGAATCAGGTATTGATGTAAAATAATCCATATCAGTTTCATCTAACTTTTCAAAAATACTTTTGATATTAGCAAGATAGTCATCTGCTGTAGGAACATTTTTTTTATCCTTGGCTGCGGAAAATTTACTATTCACTTCTTTTTTTGATTGTTCAATGTAATCAAATAAGTGCGTTAATTTTTCAATTTGTTCAGTTCCTATTTGGTCATCGTACGTATACGCAGGGACTATCGCACTTTCAGCTAATTTGCGTTTTTCTTCTGTTTCTGACTTATTCTCAAGTGTTTTATTAGCTCGTATCGTTTGAGAAGCAAGACTACCTTCTTGATAGTCCATGTCTTTTTGTCTTAAACTAGAGAAAATCAAGCCAAATAATACCAACCCAAACAATAACGATGCAGTTATTATATATTTTAAATCAAATTTCTCTAGCCATCGTGAAAAATTAATTTTCACTTTCCATCATCTCCTAAGTTAATGACTTTCTTCTTGTTTATAAGCTTCGATAATTTCAGCTACAACGGGATGACGCACCACATCGTTAGATTCAAAGGTCACAAAACCAATTTTTTTAATCTGATGTAATTTTTGTTGTGCATCGACTAACCCACTCTTGACCCCTCTTGGTAAATCAATCTGTGAAACATCGCCATTTACGATCATTTTTGAATTAAAGCCTAGACGCGTTAAGAACATTTTCATTTGTGCAACAGTTGTATTTTGAGCTTCATCTAAAATGACAAAAGCTTCATCCAATGTTCGACCACGCATATACGCAAGCGGAGCAATTTCAATGACCCCACGTTCCATCAAACGATTAGTATGTTCCATGCCAAAAATAGCATATAGCGCATCATAAACAGGACGTAAATAGGGATCGACTTTTTCTTTTAAATCACCTGGTAAAAAACCAAGATTCTCACCTGCTTCAACTGCCGGACGTGTCAGTACAATTTTTTTGACTTCGCCTCTTTTTAGCGCAGCAATCGCCATCACCACTGCTAAAAATGTTTTACCTGTTCCTGCTGGACCAATACCAAACGTGATATCTTTTTTCTTGATTGTTTCAATGTATTTTTTTTGACCATACGTTTTAACACGAATAGCTTTTCCATTCTTGTCTTTGATAATTTCTTCTTCATATAGGTCAATAAAATAATCTAATGTCCCTTTTTTTGACATTTTTAGTGCCGTCACAACATCAGGTGTGCTAATAGGAATTTCTTTTAATAAGAGTATTTCTAATTTTTTGATAATTTGTTCAACAGCCAATACATCTTCTTCTTGACCGTTAATTTGAATCATTTCTCCTCGTGTATGAATCTCCACATGACGATTCTCTTCAATTAGTTTTAGATGTGCATCATGCGCACCAAATAATTGCACGGCTTTTTCTGGATGATGTATGACTAATTCCGTTGAAAATTCTTCAATATTTATCAAAGCATTCGCTCCTTTATATAGAATATCTATTGTTAAATAATACCACATTTAGCGCAACTTAAAAAGAATCTACGATAATCGTAGATTCTTTTTAAGTTATTTTTTCATTTGTTTACTTCGTAATTGACCACATGCAGCGTCTATATCTGATCCTTGCTCTTTACGTACAACACAATTGACACCATGTTTTTGCAAAATATTATAAAAAGCTAATACATCTTCCTTAGAACTACGAGAATATTGATCATGTTCACTTACTGGATTATAAGGAATTAAATTTACATACGCTAATTTCTTTTTATCTTTTAACAATTCTGCCAATTGGCGAGCATGTTCCGGACGGTCGTTGACATGAGATAACATAATGTATTCAAATGTAATACGTCGATTATTTTTTGATAAATAATAATCAACTGCATCCATCAATTTCTCAATAGGATTGCTACGGTTAATACGCATGATTGAGGTGCGTACCTCATTGTTTGGAGCATGTAACGAAATCGCCAAATTAATTTGGAATGGCTCATCGGCAAATTCACGTATTTTATGAATTAAACCACTAGTTGATACTGTAATATGACGAGCTCCAATTGATAATCCCTTAGTGTGATTGACAATTGATAAGAATGACAAAACATTATCATAGTTATCAAACGGCTCTCCAATTCCCATTACAACAATATGACTAACACGCTGCCCTTCACCTTTACTATCAAGATAAAATTGCACTTGCATAATTTGCGCCACAATTTCTCCAGCGGTTAAATCGCGTTGTTTTTTCAAAATACCACTTGCACAAAATGTACAGCCAATATTACAACCTACTTGTGTCGTAACACAAACAGATAACCCGTAATGATGCTTCATTAATACCGTTTCAATCATGTGCTTATCTTCTAATTGGAACAAATACTTCACTGTACCGTCTTTTGATTCTTGAACAACCACTTGATTTAACGGAGTGAAACTAAAATTATTTTCAAGTTTTTCAATTAAGATTTTCGACAAATTCGACATTTCTTCAAATTGGTTGACACGTTTAACATATAACCAGTCCCAAACTTGTGAAGTTCGAAACTTCTTTTCACCATTTTCTATTAACCAGTTCTCTAAATTTTCATAAGTAAGGCCATAAATTGCTTGTTTTGTCACGATTATTTCTCCTTTCAAAAACCAACTCTCAACTTGTAAACTATATAACAAAGAAATTAAATTCACAATCAATTTTTAAATTTTTTATCAACATTTAGCCTATGATTGTTTGTAATAGATGGATTATTTGCTATAATTTATAACATAAGAAAGGTGGAATTTTATGTTACTACTCGAAGCAACGATTTTAATTATTTTATTGGTAGTTATTTCTAATGTAATTAGTCATTACTTAGTCTCAATCCCTACCGCATTAATTGAAATTGCTATAGGACTGTTAGTTGTTCTATTTTTTAACATTAATATAACATGGGAATCAGATTGGTTTATGCTACTTTTTGTTGCTCCCTTACTATTTAATGATGCAAAGCATTTTCCAAACAAAGACATGTGGGAGTTGCGTATTCCAATTTTTGGCTACGCTATTTTATTAGTATTTCTTACCACTATTTTAGGTGGGTACTTTATCCATTGGCTAATTCCTAGTTTCCCATTACCACTTGCAATGGCCTTGATTGCCGTTTTATCTCCAACAGATCCGGTGGCCGTTCAAAGTATTGCCGAACAAGTGAAACTCCCTAAAAAAATTATGGGATTAATTAGTGGCGAAAGTTTAATAAACGATGCCAGTGGATTAATTGCCTTTAAATATGCCCTAGTAGCCTTTATGACAGGGTATTTTTCAATTGTAGAAGCAGCAACAAATTTCCTATACATGGCAATAGTTGGTGGTATTCTTGGATTCATCTTAATGATTATCATTCATTTCTTGAAATTCCGTTTATTCAAGGAAGGGATTCAAGATGTTATTCTCCATTCAACGATTCAGTTACTGACTCCTTTTATCATCTATATGATTGCTGAAGAATTTCATGCGTCAGGTGTTATTGCCGTTGTAACTGCTGGATTTACTAATATGACAAGAAAAAATATCGACATGAATTTTTATCCTGAAGTTCGCTTACTTACCTCACGCATGTGGGATGTCTTGATTTATATTTTAAATGGGATAGTTTTTGTCTTACTAGGCGCTGAGTTGCCGATTGCAATGAAAGACGTGATTCGTAACCCTGAAATTAAAAACACTCAACTTTTGATGTATATTTTAATCACTTGGTTGTTCTTATTAGTTGTTAGAACTGTTTGGTCGTATTTATTTGTTATGGTGACCTATCGTAAAAGCGAAAAATCTGAAAAACCTAATCTACTCACCTCATTTTTAACAGGGATGACGGGCGTTCGTGGTGCTGTTACACTTGCGACTATCATGTCGATGCCAATTGTGTTAGATAATGGCGAAGTGTTTGAACAGCGCTCTCTTATGATTGCTATCGCTTGTGGTGTGGTTATGATGAGTTTAATCGTTGCCTCTATTGGGCTACCTTTATTAACAAAGGATCATTCAAAATTACTTTCTAGTTCAGATGACTTATCAGATGATCGTATGCTTGATAAAAATGAAGATATTGAAGATATGTATACAGAAATGGAAGCACGTCAGTTGATGAACATTCAAGTAATTAAATCTCTAAATGAATTTAATGTCGGAGAAGATAAGTTAATTACCGCAGACTTACTACATGAATTCCAAATGCGTTTAGATCATTTGCATAAAGAATCCCTTGATGAACAAACTTCTGAGAAATATCATGAGATCGAAAAGAAAATTCAAAAAGTAGCCTTTACTGGTGAAAAAGACGCATTGAATAAGATAGCCGTAACCACAGATTCTGAAAAAGAATTTGTTAAACGACAACTTAAAAATATTAGATTAAAAGAAAAAGCACTAGATAACTCTCTTACTTCAAATATTATTAAGTCAATGTATATTTTCAAAGTTAGTTTGATTAAATGGCTAACATCTTTTATACATTCAAGTAGGCCTAAAGATAAGAACATTGAAGAGACCATGTTTTATCAAACACAGGTCACTTCAACAAATGGTGCCATTAGCCAATTAAAACAATACGCTAAACAAGTAGACCCTTCTACTAAAGTTGGCCAATTTGAATTACAAATCATCAATCAAAAAGAACATGAATACAAGTATAAACTGCAACGTATTAAACATGGTAATGAACGTCACGCAGATAATTATAATGAAAAACTTGCTGAGTATTATAATTTAGCCATTTATACTGAACGTAAAGTGATTCACGATTTATATTCTTCCGGGAAAATCACACTAACTACAGCTAATAAATTGCGACAATCATTAACCTATTACGAATCAACACTTGTTTAAAAAAGAAGGCCGAATTTTCACATTCGGCCTTTTTTTCTTTTATTTATTAACGTTTACGAACAATCATCGAGGCACCCTGACCTCCACCAATACACAAAGTAGCTAATCCTAAAGAATAATTAGTTTTCATCATTTCATGAATTAATGTTATCAAAATTCTTGTGCCACTTGCACCTATAGGATGACCTAATGCAATAGCACCTCCGTTGATATTGGTTTTAAGAGGATCTAGGTTAAGCTGTTCCATCACCGTTAACGCTTGTGCAGCAAAAGCCTCGTTCGCTTCAACTAATTCAATATCTTGTATCGATAAACCAGCAATCTCTAGTGCCTTTCTAGTTGCAGGAATAGGGCCTTCACCCATCACTTCTGGTGCGACACCTGCTGTTGCATAAGAAACAATTTCTGCTAAAATGGGCATCTTTAATTCTTGCGCTTTTTTTTCCGACATTAATATCATCATCGCTGCACCATCATTAATACCTGATGCATTAGCAGCAGTTACCGTACCCTCAGATTGAAACGCTGGGCGCATATTCGCAATAGCATCCACCGTTACACCTCTTCTTGGGTATTCGTCTGAAGAAATTGTTTGGGTTTGTCCTTTCTTTGAGGATACAACAACAGGAGAAATTTCATCAATAAACTTTCCTGAATCGATTGCTTCGATTGCTTTTCTTTGACTTTCAACAGCAAAAGCATCTTGTTGTTGTCTTGTAATATGATATTTTTCACTCAATTTTTCTGCTGTGAGTCCCATGTGATAATTCCCCATAGCATCAGTTAAGCCGTCTTTTAATAAGCTATCATAGATTTCAGCTGATCCCATTTTACTGCCCCAACGGCGTGTCATATCTAAATAAGGCGCTTGCGACATGTTTTCTGTTCCACCTACTAAAACAACCTCAGATTGTCCCGTTTGAATAGACTGCGCTCCTAATATAATAGCTTTCATTCCTGATCCGCACACCATATTGACTGTAAAGGCTGTGCTATCTTCAGGAACGGCTAAACCTAAGGCAATTTGACGAGCAACATTTTGCCCTAATCCAGCACTTAAAACATTGCCAATAATTACTTCATCAATTTGCTCCGGTTTAAGTTTTGCTTTTTCAATCGCTGACTTTCCGGCAACAATCCCTAAATCAACGGCTGAAACATTTGCTAACGCACCACCAAATTTACCAATGGGTGTGCGCTGTGCTGCTACAAT
Organism: Vagococcus xieshaowenii; assembly: GCF_004792515.1. NCBI lineage: Bacteria > Bacillati > Bacillota > Bacilli > Lactobacillales > Enterococcaceae > Vagococcus > Vagococcus xieshaowenii. The sequence goes on from NZ_CP038865.1 coordinate 1,187,090, forward strand.
AACCACATTTTTCATACGTGACCCCCTCAATTATTCTCCCACCATTATAACCAACTACCGACTAAATACCTACTTAATTTTGATAGTTTAAACTAAATTTATTAAATTAAAAAGATGCTATGACATTTTGTCATAACATCTTCTAACTAATTTGTTATAAAGATTTGATTTACTCGTAGAAAAACTAATTAAAATGGTAAATCTTCATCTGATGTGACTGATTCTTCTACTGACTCAAGGGAACTAATTAATACTTTTCTTGGTTTACTTCCCTCAGAAGGACCAACTACGCCATTTGCTTCCATTTCATCGATTAAACGAGCCGCTCGGTTATACCCAATTCTAAAACGTCGTTGAAGCATTGAAATACTTGCTGCTTCCATCTCTGCTACCATTGTTACGGCATCATCATATAATTCATCTTGAGATTCCCCACTTCCATTAGAGGAAGTTGGTTCATCACTTGGCATCATATCTTCTCGGTATTCAGCTTTTTGCTGTGTGGTCACGAAAGAAACAATATCTTCAACTTCACCGTCTGAAATAAATGCACCTTGCACACGAATAGGTTTATTTTCTCCCATTGGTAAGAAGAGCATATCTCCACGACCTAATAATTTTTCAGCACCGTTACTGTCAATAATCGTACGTGAGTCTGTCCCACTTGAAACGGCAAAAGCTATTCTTGAAGGAACATTGGCTTTAATGATACCCGTAATAACATCGACACTCGGACGTTGTGTGGCAAGAATCATGTGGATACCCGCTGCTCTAGCCATTTGTGCTAAACGAATAATCGCATCTTCCACTTCATTACTTGCAACCATCATCAAATCAGCTAACTCATCAACGATCACAACAATATAAGGCAATGTGGGACGATTCTCTCCATCATCTAAATTATGCTTCATAATCAAGTCATTATAACCTGTCATATTACGCACACCGTAACCTGCAAATAGTTCGTAACGTTTTTCCATTTCTTGTACTACTTTTTGCAAAGCTTGCGCTGCTTTACGTGGATTAGTCACTACAGGTGTTAGTAAATGTGGTACCCCATTGTAGACATTTAGTTCTACCATTTTAGGATCAATCATCATCATCTTAACTTCATGTGGTTTGGCGTTCATTAGAATGCTAGTAATAATACCATTGATACACACTGATTTACCACTACCTGTAGAACCAGCTATTAGTAAATGTGGCATCTTGGATAAATCAGCTGAAATGACTTGACCTGAAATATCACGTCCCAACGGCACTTCTAAAAGACGACCATCATGATTAGGTTGTGATTCGATGACATCTCTAAATGAAACCATGCTAATTTTAGTATTTGGCACCTCAATCCCAATTAGTGATTTACCTGGAATTGGCGCTTCCATTCGAATATCCTTAGCCGCTAATGCTAGTGCAAGATCGTCTGTCAAACTAACAATTTTACTAACTTTCACCCCAACTGCTGGTTGAATTTCGTATTTAGTAACTGATGGTCCAATACTTGCACGAACAACTTTCGCATCAACGCCGAAGCTTTCAAAAGTACGCTCTAAAATTTGTAAATTTTCTTTTACTTTTTCATTTTCGCCACTTTGATTAATTTTAGGAATTTCTGCTAGTAATGTTGTAGGTGGTAACTGATAATCTCTATTTTCAATTTCTTGCGGAATATCAAATTCGAGATGCTCTTCTTCATCTTGATTTTCAGAAACGGGTTGTGGTGGTTCTACTTGCATTTCTTCAATAATTATTTCTGTTTCGACAGGCTCATTACTAGCTTGATAATTGTCTATTTCAAATAAAGACGTCACTTGTGGCTCTTCTGGTTGATTGGCTGTCTCTCTTTCTTCCAGTTTTTCTTTTTGTCGTTGCTGCTTTTCCAATACTTTTTGCTGCTTCTTTTCTAAACGTTTGGCCTGTTTTGCTGCTAACGTTTGATCATCTACTTCGATATATGACATGATTTTATCTTTAGCATTAGCTAAAACATCAAGCATTACATCTAATTGAATATTAAAAAATAGAATAACCCCTGCTATCCCCATAAAGAACATAAGTAAATAGCTACCTAATTGATCAAGTAAAAAATAAGTGACTGAATATATTAGGGCTCCTAACATGCCGCCACCAACAGATAATTTCACTGTACTGTTTTGAATATCATGGAGTAATTTTGACCAGGTCACATGAATAATATTGGTGTCTGCATTAATACCTTTTCTAAATAGTAATAGATGTAATAATAAACAGACTGCCATATAAACTAATGATAACCCTACTAGCTTCTTAGGCTCTTTTACTTTTAAAGGATTTCCAGAAATCATTACCAAGAAACCAAAAATCATAAATAATAAACCAAATAACTGGTAAGTATTACCGACTAATAAACGAAAAACATTCGCTATTAAATTGCCTAAAAACCCAACATGCAGCATACCAAATAGTCCCAGTAAAACAAACGATAAGCCAATGAAAAAATAGACTATACGCTCTTGTTGCTGCTTTTGCTTTTTCGTCTTTCTTGATGATTTTTTCTTTTTATTTGTTTTGTTTGCCATGAAGCCACTCCTAAACCTTGATAAATAGTGTTCACAGATGAACACCTTTCGTTATAATTATACACTAAAAACAATCTTTTGCTTGTACAAAAGCCAAGAATAAAAAGTTTTCAAAAAAAGAAAGTGACCTTTAATACCTTGTCACTTTCCTACTTCTTTTTAAAAATTAGTAACCCACCTAATAATGTGAAAATAATTACCGAAAAAGGCATGATTATTCCTAACTTTAACCAGTTGACGCATTGGTTAATAAACGCACCTAGCAAACCACCACCGCTATCATAGGTGACTTGATTTAATTGAATATCTCGGTATAAACCATTGAAAACATCAGATAAAATGTAACTATTTTCTTTTGCTCCAGGAATATGTAATTGCTGCCAACAAATAATAGCTAACAACAAACAAAAAGCTCCCCAAAACAATGATTTCTTTTTGAAATGAAGTTCCTTCTTTAATAACATTAATAACAAGCCGTATAAAATACTAATAACCGCTAGTACACCATATGCTTCACCAACAAAAAAACGTAAAACATTTGTCATTAATCGGCCAACAAATCCTATCGAAAAAAAACTTAGTATCCCAAATAAAACATACAATATCCCAATACCTATATAAAGTGTATTCTTTTTTTTATTGCTCAAATGTCAGCCTCCTTAACCTTTAATTTCTTACTCATTATATCATAAAAGAAGACTGCGTATAGAAATATACACAGTCCCTTCATTCTTTAGTCTTCTTTCATTGCCGCTTTTAATGCTAATGCTAATGGGCTTTCTTCAGGCTCTTGCGCTTGGCTATATTTTTTCACCAATTTGCGCTCTTCGTGTTTACTCATTTTCTTTTTACGTTCTTGTTTACTCGAAACTTTCTCTGTAATCACACAATACTTACATTTGAAGAAGTCCCCTGTTTTACCTGAATGAATTTCCATTTTTTTATGACACTGTGGGCAACGTTTATTACTTAATTTTGGATCTTTTCGTCTACTGTAAGAACAACTTTGGTTTGTACAAACATATAGTTTACCGTTTTTTGTATTCTTTTCTTTTAATAACTCCCCACACTCAGGACATTTTTTGGAAGTGATGGCATGATTTTTATAAGTTTTATCACTTTGTTTAATTTCAGAAACTAATCGAGTTGTTTCTTGTTCGATTTCTTTAATAAACGCTTGACGTTTCAATTCGCCGTTAGCAATTGCTTCTAGCTTAGTTTCCCATTTTTCGGTCAATTCAGGTGATACTAAAGCAGGATTAACCAATGATAAGACTTGTTTACCTTTTGGTGTCACACGTAAACGATTATTTTGACGTTCTATTAACTCACTTGAAATCAAACGTTCGATAATTTCCGCTCGCGTTGCAGGTGTTCCTAAATTAAAGTGCTCCATTTTCCCTAGTAATTGTCCTTCGTTCATAGGAGCTGGCGCTGTTGTGATTTCTTCTTTCACTTGATAGCTAAGAGACAATGTTTGGCCTTTTTCATACTGTGTCATCGAACTAGCTGTTGTATTATCTAGCTTCCATCCTTTATCAACAACTGCTGTTTGTTTGAATTGTAATGAATACTCACCTAGAGAAACAAAGAGCTGTTGACGTTTTTCTACATACGCAGGGTAGAATAGCGCTAAAAATCGTTTACAAATTAATTGATACACACGATTTTCTTCTAAGTCCAATTTTTCACTTCGAGCCACTTGTTCCGTTGGGATGATACCATGGTGATCGGTAACACGGTTATTTTGGAATACAGCGGGTTGCTCAATTTTGAAGTGATTCTTAATAATTGGTTGTACTTCTTCTGAAAAATAACCTTTAACGGCTAACACACGTTCTTTCATAGATGATTGCATGTCATTAGTTAAATATTTTGAATCGGTACGTGGGTAGGTGACAATTTTATGAATTTCATATAATCGTTGAATAATAGACAGTGTTTTTTTTGCAGAGTAGCCATATCGTTGATTCGCTTCACGCTGTAACTCGGTTAAATCATAGGGAAGCGGTGCTTTTTCTTTCTTAACGCTCTCTTTAATCTGATTAACCGTTGCAGTAACAGGTAATTTTTTTAGAATGGCTTCTACTTGGTTTCGTTCGTTTGCTTGTAGAACTCGCTCTGATTGCATCACTTTCGTTTCTAACTCTTGACTTCTAGCTTGAATCACATAATACGTGGCTGGTTTAAACGTATCGATTTTACGATCTTGTTTATCTACTAAAGCTAGTGTAGGGGTTTGGACCCTTCCTGCTGAAAGATTATCGTCATATTTAACAGTTAACGCACGTGTCACATTCAAGCCTACTAGCCAGTCTGCTTGAGAACGAGCGACAGCTGATTCATATAAATCATCAAAGGCTTTTGCTGATTGAAGCTTATTAAACCCATCTTTAATCGCTTTTTCAGTCTGAGAAGAAATCCATAAACGTTTAACTGGTTGTTTGACTTTGGCATATTCTAGAATCCAACGTGCTACTAGTTCTCCTTCTCTTCCAGCATCGGTTGCTATAATCACTTCACTGACATCTGAACGATTGGCTAACCGCTGAAAACTTTTTAATTGACCTGTCGTTTTTGGTAACGGTTTAATTCCATGGCGTTTAGGGATCATTGGTAACGTATCAAACGACCACTCGCGCCATTCTTTTTGATAATCTTCAGGCATTTTCAAGGTTAACAAGTGACCTAAAGCCCATGTCACAATGTAGTGTTTACCTTCTATATATGTTTTATGTTTTTCATTTGCGCCGAGAACTTTAGCCAAATCTCTTGCAACACTTGGCTTCTCCGCTAATACTAATTTTTTCATTTTGTTCCTTTCCATCAACAACTATTTTTTCTCCATCTTTTAACATTAAAACTCCACGATATAATTGTAAATCGTCATCACATTCTTCACAAAAACGTACTTCATCTTCATTCCAGAACGCTACCATAAAATTTGGTTTAAACGTCATCTGTTCATAATCTTCATTTAATTGTTTCATAATTTTATGTAAATAGATAGTTGCTTCTTCAAATGTCACAAACTCATGTCGACTGACAATATCGTCTTCCCACCCTTTAAAAAACCACCAGGGCTCATTTTCACCATACATCTCGATTACCTGATAACTCATTTATTCACCCTCAATTTTCAATCTATTACTGTCAGTTTAAATAACCTATCAAAAAAAAGCAAGCAGTTCATCCTATTTTTAAAACGCTCCCTTAACAAATAAAAAGAAAAAGAGAGCGACTTTATTTGTCACTCCCTTGAAAAATTATTTTACAGGCATAATTTTTCCATTCCATTTTTCTTTGATCCATGTTTGTGTATCCTCATCGTGTAATGCATCCATTAATTTTTTAATTTTCTCATTATCTTTATCTTTTGTATTAACGGCCACAATATTAGCATATGGAGAATTATTTTCTTCAACTAACACCCCATCTTGCTCTGGTGCTAAGCCGATTGTTTCAGCAAAGTTCGCATTGATTGCTACTAAGTCTGCTTCATTATTTTTGTACGCTGTGGTCAATAGCTCGGGGTTGACATCATATTTGAAAACTAACTGCTTGGGATTTTCTTCAATATCATCAAACGTTGCTGTTAGTAAATCCACACCGTCTTTTACTTTGACCAATCCAGCTTGTTGTAATATCGTAATCACACGTCCCCAGTCAGTGGACGAATTACTTACTAAAACGGTCGCACCATCTTTTAATTCTTTAATATCTTTCAAAGATTGTGAATAAAAAGCCATTAATTCAATATGGGCTGAACCAGCATTAGTAAAATCATAGCCATTATCTTTCACTGCTTGTTCAAAATAAGGAATATGCTGAAAATAATTCGCATCAAGTTCGCCTAAAGATAGGGCTTTATTGGGCAAAATGTAGTCTTGGAATTCAACTATTTCTAGTTCAACACCTTCTTGAGCTAATTTAGGTTTAATATGTTCTAAAATTTCTGCATGAGGAGTCGGCGAAGCGCCCACTTTCAAGACGTTATCATCTGTTGATTTTTCTTTATTATTACTACCACAAGCTGCTAAACCAATTGTTAAGGCCGCTAAGCTTAAAAATGTTAATACTCTTTTCTTCATATATAATCTTCCTTTCTTTTTTAACGTTTATCAATACGTTTTACTAGCGTATCACCAATAAATTGGATTAAAAACACTAATATTAAAATACAAGCTGTTGCAAATAAAGTGGTCGTTAAATCATCTTGCATGTAACCTTGGTAATAGGCTAATTGACCTAAACCACCACCACCAACTGCTCCTGCCATTGCCGCAAAACCAATCATCGTAATTGTTGTCACTGTTCCACCCGAAATTAACGCTGGTAAACTTTCTGGTAGCAATACTTTTCTAATCATTTGCCACTTAGTTGCGCCCATTGCTTCAGATGCTTCTAGAACCCCGCTATCCACTTCTCTAAAGGCCATTTCAACTAAACGTGCATAGAATGGTGTCGCAGAGATAACTAATGCTGGAATAGCTGCTTTGGCTCCTAAGAATGTTCCAAGAATTGCACGAGTAAAGGGAATTAACAAAATAATTAAAATAATAAACGGAATCGAACGAAAAATATTACTGATGATCGATAACACTGTATAAAGAATGTTCGCTACTTTTCCTTCTTTCTTAGAAAATTCAAACAATAGCAGTCCTAATAGTAATCCCAATATAATAATAAAAATCATAGAGATAGCGGTCACATAAAACGTTTCTTTGAAAGCCGTTAGAAACTTTTCGCCATCTAATTTACTTAAGTCAAAATATGTTTCCATAAAGCTTTTAGTTTGCATCTTGATTTACCTCCACATTCACACCTTCTGAAATTAACTTTACGATTGATCGTTCGATTTCTTTTTCTTCTCCCACGAATTGAACAATTAGTGTACCAAAAGAAGATTGGTTAATTTCTTGAATTTGCCCTTGAATGACATTAATGTCCACATGAAATTCACGAATTATTTTTGATAGAATCGGTAATTTTGATTTTTCACCAGTAAAGGTTAATTTTGCCACTTTGCCTTCATGATAATTCCTTTCAAAGTACGCTAGACTATTTTCTTCACTTACTTCGGGCACTGTTTCTTGTTGAACAAATCGCTTAGTCACGTCTTTTTTAGGATGACTAAACACTTCTATTACACTACCGGATTCAACAATTTTACCATTTTCCATGACAGCAACTTTATCACATATTTTACGAATGACATGCATCTCATGCGTAATCAAGACAACTGTAATGGCTAATTCTTCATTAACTTTTTTTAATAAATCTAACACCTCGTCAGTTGTTTGTGGATCTAGAGCGCTAGTTGCTTCATCGCATAGTAAAATTTTAGGATTATTAGCTAAGGCTCTAGCAATTCCCACACGTTGTTTTTGCCCACCTGATAATTCATTTGGAAAGGCATGCTCGCGACCTTTAAGTCCTACAAGCTCAACTAATTCCATCGCTCTAGCTTGACGTTCTGCTTTAGGTACTTTTGTTAACTCCATTGGCAACATAATATTTTCTAAAACTGTACGTGACCATAACAAATTAAAATGTTGGAAAATCATACCGACTTCTTGTCTGAAATTACGAAGCATCTTCCCTTTCAACTTAGCTACCGGTTGATGATTGACTAGAATATCGCCTGAAGTTGGCTTTTCTAGTCCATTTAACAAACGCAACAAGGTACTTTTTCCAGCCCCTGAATAGCCTACCATTCCAAAAATTTCACCTCTATAAACTTTAAAATCTACTTGATTTACCGCTAAAACATTTCGTTTTTTGCTCTCATATTGTTTCGTAATATTCTTTAACTCAATAATTGGCATTTAAATCCCCCCTAAACCTAATAAAAAAAGCTTTCGTCCCTTTACTTATAAAAAAAGTAAAAGGACGAAAGCGAGTATTCGTGTGACCACCTTAATTCGTTACTTCCTCACGAAAGCAACCTCAACCAGTACGCAAGAATCATTCTTTAAATACTGTGACATGTTAACGGATGTTACCGTAATGGATTTACTTATCAGCTCATCCATTCTGCTCAAAGACCATTTTCCAAGATAACGTCATTATCCTCTTTCACCAACAAAGGACTCTCTATAAACTTCATTTACTTGTACTTTTCTTTTCACTGCATTTCATTAATTTTTAATCATTCTATCAATAATTTCTCATTAAGTCAATTATAAACTTGCAAAAATTGTATCATCGACATCAGCTACTACCAATAACCATGCAGTGGCTTCCATTTCACTATCTAAAATAGACGGTGTATCTAACGCTGCTTCATTGATTTCAATTACTCTTCCTGAAACAGGACTCACTAGTTCCGTCACCGCTTTTTCAGCTTCTACATCAGCAAAAGGTTCCCCTTGAACTAGCTCACGTCCAACTTTAGGGAGTGAAACAAAAGTAATATTTCCTAACTCTTCTTGGCCTTCGTTGGTAAAACCTAAACGGTAGCCTTGTTCTTCTTTAGTAATCCATAAATATTTATCTGCAATTTTCTTTTCCATAATTTTTAGTCTCCTACAGTAATGTTTCGTATTCCGATTCTTTCCAACCTAAGAACACTTTATCGCCATTTTCTAGAATAGGTCGTCTAATTAACATGCCTCGTTCTGATAACATTTGTGCTGCTTCCTCTTTAGGCATTGTATAAATGACTTCTTTTAAGTTTTCTGTACGATAGATAACTCCTGATGTATTAAAATAGCGATGTATTTCAGCATCATTATTATCCATCCAGTGTAAAATTTGTTCTTTTGTAGGTGTTTGATCGTTAATCATATCGATTAAGTGATAGTCAACTTGATGTTCATCTAACCATGCTTTCGCTTTTTTACACGTACTACATTTTGGATACCAATAAAAATTCAACATTTAGTAACCCTCCATTTCACATCTTTTACATTACTATGCATTAGTATATCATATTTTTTTGGTACTGGGTCATTAGATTAAAAAAATTAAAAAGCCAGAAAAGACTAGTATTGATATGCTCCCCGTCAAGTGGACAGTAGAAAAAACAAAAAATATTTTATGACAGGAATCGAAATTTTCGATTCCTGTTTTTTTATGCTACTTGCTTTCTGAATTCATTTGGTGCCAATTCGTTCAATCCTTCTGAATAACGATAATTGTTATAATATCGGATATATCCACTAACTGACCGCTTCAATTGCTTGAAATCCAAATAACTTTCTCGATAGAATTTTTCTTCCTTAAAAGTTCCCCAAAAGCGCTCGATAGGTTGATTATCTAAACAACGACTTACTCGAGACATACTTTTGGCAAACTGATATTTTTCAGATAGTTGCTGATACATATGAGACGTATATTGAAAACCACGATCACTATGAAGAAGTGCTTTAGCTCCAGGATTCTTTTTAAATGCTTTTTCCACGGTCTCCATAACCAATGGGTTATTATTAGAGTGATTCAGTTGCATTCTAATTTGTCGATAACCAATGGCTCCTTTTTTACTATCATATTTTTTCTTAATTTCTTTTGCTAATTGTTCATCTTCACGTTCTTTCTGTGACGGTGTCCATTTAAGCCATTTATAATAAGCTGAACGAGAGACTCCAGCTATTTGGCATAAATCAGTAATTGAGTAGTTCTTATCTTTATTTAGGCTAAAGATAGTTTGATAGAGATCAACGTTACGTACTAATGTTAATTTTGATTGCTTCGTTGTATCTCTTGTAACTTTTTTGCGAAGGTATTTTCCATTTCTAAATAGTTATTTCTTGTTTCTAGCTCTTTGATACGTAATTTTAGACATTCTTCTTCGGTTAACGAGTCAACTGATTTACTACGCCCACGATTGTCCTTAAGACCTTGTTCTCCCAATTGTTGATATTTCTTTACCCAAGAATAAATTTGATGATAAGAGACACCGTAGGTTTCCGTTGATTGTAATTTAAATCGTTTGCTATAGTGTATTGAACTATTTCAATTCGCTCTTGATACGTTGTATTTCGTCCTTTAATTGGCATGTTGGATGGACATCCTTTACTAGTAGTTTTTAATATTTCACTATTAGCATAGCTTAAAATCCAATTACTTAGTACAGAATGGGAAGATATTTGAAACGTCTTTGTAGCTTGTCTAATAGACATATTGCCCTCTACTACTGCTAAAACAGCTTCAAGTTTTTCTTCGTTAGTATATGCTTTCCTACTTGAAAAATTTTTTAATCTTTGAAAACCAAACATTTCATAGTGATATAACCATTTTACAATAGTGGTATAATGTATCGCGTATTTTTTTGCCACTTCGCTTATACTATGATTATTTTTCCTGATTTCTGTTAAAACACGTAATTTTTCTTCTTTCGAATAACGTCTTCTTTTAACCATAAAAAAACTCCCTATAAAGTAGATTTGGAATTTTGTTTTTTTCCGTGTCTACTTTATAGGGAGCATATCATATTCCATCTTTTCTGGCTTTTTAGTTAAAAATCTGACCAACCATCTTCTGAAGAGTCGGTGTTATCTTCTTTTTTTTCATTCTTTTTTTCTTTTTTATTCATTAGAATGATATTCACTACGGCAATCATTAATAAAAGTAAAACAAATAGTTTACCAATAAAGAACAACATGCTTACTCACCTTCTTTTATAACCGCACTTGCCCCATTTACTGTTACCCATCCATGTTCTTTGCGGGCTTGTGCTTCTTCGTACTTAATCAAATTCTCAGTAATTGAATCGGCAATTTTCTTGTTTGATGCAGCTTCTGCTTCTGCCTGTTTTGTCGTTTCATATGCTTTAGCGTCTGCTTGTGTTTTTTTCGTTTCTGCATCAAGTTTAGCTTTTTCATTTTCTTGTCCAGATAAGACAATCGCATCAATTGATTTTTGTGTTTCCTCATCAATTTCAGGAACACCAACTGTAACATCTTCAACAACAAAACCTTTAGTTTCTACTGCTTTTGAGTAATTAGTTAATAACTGTGCTTCTGCTTCCGATGATTTCCCTGAAAGAATATCTAAAATAGTATATTTGGAATAAACTTCACGTGCCTCTTTTTGTAACTTAGATTTTAACCAACCTTCTTCAATATCCGCTGAGGTAATGTTACCAAATTCTTTAAACATTGCTGAAGTTTTTGTTGGGTCAATTTTATAATCATATTTAATATTTACAGCTGTTTTTTTTCCATCTGATGTAGCAATTGACATATTTTCAGCTTGAATTGTTTGCAGACGAATTGGATATTGTGTCACTTTATCTAGTCCAACGAATTTAATTCCTTGACCTAATGTTTCATCTCGAACCCCACCATTGATTGAGTAGCGAACCCCTACATAACCATTCTCAATTCTTTCAAACAAAACAAAAGCTGCTATTACAGCTATTACTGCAACTAGCACTAAGCTAAGAATATTTTTAATCATTTTTGTACGTTTCATCATTATTTCCCCCTGTATACTTAATCTTATCGTTATTATGACATGAAAATCATAACTAATCAAATAACGGAAGTATAATTATAAAAAATAAACAAAGGAAAGTCTCTTGTGTACTTACTTCCCTTTGTTTATTTATTTAAGCCATTAATATTTGATCAATTTTACGCTCTTCTTCCTCACTAAATAACAAATTATTCAAAGCATTCAAATTACTCTCAAGTTGAGACATTTTACTTGCACCAATAATTACACTTGATACACCCTCTTTTCTCAAATTCCAAGCAAGGGACATCTCTGCTAATGTTTGGTTCCGATTTTGTGCCACCTCGTTTAAAGCCTTCACTTTATACAACGTATCCAAGACACGCTCTTCATCTAAAAAAGGACTATCATCACGGGCAGCTCTTGAATTATCAGGAATACCATGTAAATAGCGATCTGTTAATAAGCCTTGAGCTAATGGACTAAATACTACCGCTCCTAGTCCTTCTTCTTCCAACACATCCAATAACTCATCTTCAATTTCACGATTGAACATATTATATTTAGGTTGATGAACAACAAAAGGCGTGCCTAATTTTTTTAATAATTTGCTTATTTCTTTTGTTTCTTTTGGTTGATAATTTGAAACACCTACATATAGGGCTTTCCCCTGTCTCACTAATAAGTCTAGCGTATGAGCTGTTTCTTCAAGTGGCGTGTTAGGGTCTGGACGATGGTGATAAAAAATATCAAAATAATCTACCCCAACTCGTTGTAAACTTTGATCACAACTAGCAATTAAACTTTTCTTTGATCCCCACTCTCCGTATGGCCCTGGCCACATATAATAACCTGCTTTTGATGATATAATAAGTTCATCTCGGTAACCTTTCAAGTTTTCTCTTAATATGCGACCAAAATTAATTTCTGCCGAACCTGCAGGTGGCCCATAATTATTAGCCAAATCAAAATGTGTAATGCCTTCATCAAAGGCCTTCATAATAATATTTTTCTGATTATTCAAGCTATCCACGTCACCAAAATTATGCCATAATCCTAATGAGATAGCAGATACCTTTAATCCAGAGTTTCCAAGATTACGGTACGTCATATGATCATATCGTTTACTGTTAGGTTGATACATCGTTAAATCCCTCCATTTAATTACTCTTCCTAATTTTTCTTACATCAAATTCATCAGCATGGGTAAGTTACACTACCAGCGTTTTGTTTACGCTTTCAAAATAGTTTTAGTAACATCTATTCTTACAAAATATTATGCCTATTTTCCTTTAAAAATTTGTATACTTTATTATATCAAACAACTTTGTAAGGGGATACAAAAAAATCTCTCGTTATTATTTTGTTTATACGAGAGTTTTTCTTATTAATTAATATTTTTTTGCCATCTACCTGTCTTAAAGCGCCACATGAAGACGATGCTTCTAATCCCCCATTCCAACGTCATAATAACAAATAATCCTATCAAACCATACCCTAGCTTAATGCCCACTACATAACCCACGCCTACTCTAAATAACCACATAGTGAGTAATGAAACTTTTGTGGTGAAAACACCATCACCAATAGCTCTCAAACTTGAAGGTAAGATAAAACTTGGACTCCAAAATAAAACGTGCATAATCAAGGTATTAATATATATCCTAAAAATTAACGGAATCAATTCAGACGGAGCATTAAATAACTTCATCGCAAATGGAAATAGTGGCAACATAACCAAATGAATAAGGACAAACGATCCCATTCCTGTAAGAACAAAAGTTTTCGTTAATTTTTTTATATCGTGAATACTCCCCCTTCCTACCGCTTGCCCTATAATTGGCACTAACGCAGTAGATAAGGCACTGGGGATAATTTCGGCCATTTGTATCCATGAAACAGATATCGCATTTGCAGCTATATAAGAAGTCCCTAGACTGACAATCATTATTTGCATGATAATTTTACCACCGTTAAAAAACATATATTCAGCAGCAAAAGGGATCGCCGTTTGAATAATCACTTTATCTTCTTTCGGTTGGATTGATAAAATATCTTGTTTCGTTAAATTAAATTGATGGCTCTGACGATATAAATTCATACCCGCGACGCCTAACGTCAAATAACGCGAAAGTAACAGTGAAATAATTAAACCACTTATCCCCTGATGTAACACAATGACAAAGACAAAATTACTGGCTAAATAAAGAGTATTCATAATTAAAGAATTTTTTAAGGACTCTTTGGTCTTTCCAATCCCTCTTAAGCTACCATTAATTCCTTCTATAATACTGTGAGCCGGATAGCTACATAATATCCCAATAAAATAGATACGTGCGTTGTGCATCACCAAATCATCAGCAGTACCAAATAACAAACCTAAAATAAACTGATGAAAAATCAAAAATAATAACATAATGATACTTCCGACAATAAATGTTGAATGAATAACACCCGCACTTAGCTTTCCTAATTTTTTGAATTCTTTTTTCCCAAAAGTCTGGGCAATTAATACCGTTCCTCCCAGTCCAATAGCTGAAAAAATTTGAACTAGAAAAATATTAAGGCTCCCAATCATATTGACCGCACTAATGGCCTCTTGTCCAGAAGAACTAATCATCGCGGTATTGATAAAATTAAAACTAACTAAAAAAAACTGATCAATCATCACCGGTAATAATATAGTAAAAATTTCACTACTTGTGACGCCTTCTCCAGTAAAATAGCCCCTGATTTTGTTCATAATTTTTTTCAATATAATTCGTCTACCTTCCTATCGTCGCTCCTATTGACTTAACTACTTCTATCATAAGCTATTTACATTTAAATGACAAAAAAGGAATCATGATTTTCATGATTCCTTTAGACTATCATTATTGTTGTTTAAATGTTTCCCAATCTTTTAAAAAGGTCGCAATCCCTGAATCAGTTAACGTATGATGCATCATACTAGCAAATAGACTGCTAGGAATAGTCGCAATATGAGCCCCTAATAATGCAACATTCTCAACGTGTGTTGTATTACGGATACTTGCAGCAATAATTTCTGTATCAAATCCGTACATATCAATAATATCTCTTAAAGATTCAATCAACTCATTTGCATTAACACCAATATCTTCTAAGCGACCAACAAATGGACTAATAAAAGTTGCTCCTGCTTTCATCGCCATCAAGCCTTGTGAAACCGTAAAGATTAATGTAACGTTCGTCTTAATTCCTTCTTTAGATAGTACATTAACTGCTTTTAGTCCTTCTTGTGTCATTGGGATTTTTACTACGACGTTATCTGCCCATTTTGAAATGGAGCGTGCTTCCTCAATCATTTCTTCAGAAGTTAAGCCAATAACTTCCGCACTGACTGGTCCATCCACAATACTACAAATTTCTTTGATCACTTCTTCAAAATCACGGCCCTCTTTAGCAATGATTGTTGGATTAGTTGTCACACCATCTACCAATCCTAACGCGTTAATCTCTTTAATATCTTCTACATTTGCTGTGTCTAAAAAGAATTTCATATACATTACCTCCTATTTTTTGTTAAAAGTAAACCCTTACATGTCCATATAATTAGTCTACCACAATGTAAGCGCCATTAAAACAAATAAAAGTATTTTTTACTAATATTTTATTATGTAAAAGAATTGCTAGTTTTCCTATTAAAAGTTATGATTAAATGAGAAAAAGATTAAAGGAGAGTAATAATGACTGAATATTTTAAATTAAGCAATGAATTAAACATTCCCAAAGTTGGATTAGGTACTTGGCAAGTAAAAAACAATGAAGAAGCAAGTAATGCCGTCACCATCGCCTTAAAAAACGGTTACCGTTTAATTGATACTGCTGCTATTTATCAAAATGAAGAAGCAGTAGGTCTTGGTATCAAAGCATCCGGCATCGCTCGTGAAGATATTTTTGTTACTAGTAAAGTTTGGAATTCTGATCAAGGATATGATACAACGATTCAAGCCTGTAAAGATAGTTTGGCACGTTTACAACTTGATTATTTAGATTTATATCTCATTCACTGGCCAACAGCAGGTAAATATGTTGAAACTTGGCGCGCTATGGAAACTCTTTATAAAGAAGGTTTAGTTAAGGCAATTGGTGTCTCAAATTTCCATCAACATCATTTAGAAGATGTGTTAGAGATCGCGACTATTGTTCCTATGGTTAACCAAATTGAATTACATCCTGAATTAAGCCAAGAAGAATTAGTTAATTATTGTAAAGCTAAAGGCATTGTTGTTGAAGCATACTCACCTTTAGCACATGGAAAATTACTTAACCATCCTACTATAGAAGAAATAGCCTCTAATAAAGGCAAATCGATTGCCCAAATTATTTTACGATGGATTATTCAACGAGACATTATTGCACTTCCAAAATCCATCACAGAATCACGTATTATTGAAAATGGAGAAATTTTTGATTTTAAACTGACAGATGAAGAAATGAATATAATGAATAGTTTAAATACAAATACTCGAGTAAGTGCTGATCCCGATAATTTCGACTTTTAGTTATAAATTAGCAGCTAACAAAATCCGTCTCTTTCATGTTTTAGTAGCATGAAAGAGACGGATTTTTATTTTAATATTAAACATATCCTTTTCCATCTTTTCCCTAAGAAAAATTCCAAACGATTAAAAAAAGATCCAGTAAGAAGACAAAAAAGACCCCCTACCGAAAAATATTCACCCATCTTGAAAATTGGCACACTACTCCTTAGTGGAGCAATTTGAATGCAGTTTCAACAAATAGGCTTAGTTTTTCAATAGAAGATCCCTCATTTAGTTTATTTCTTTAGATTAGCACGTAGTTAATTAGTAAGCTAAAAATTATTTTTCAAACTTATCCTTAACATCTTCGACTTTATCTTTCACTTCTGATGCCACTTCTTTTACTTTCCCAACTGCTTGATCTACCAATCCTTCTGCTTTTTGTTTATCATTCCCTGTAATATCTCCTGCAACTTCTTTAGCTTTACCCTTTAATTTATCTACTGTCCCTCTATCTGTCATGATGATTCCTCCATTTCTTCTATTTATGATTTACGTCCTGTAAAGAAAGAAACAACCGCAACTAAGATAACGGCACCTACAATGGAAGGGATCAATGCCATTCCAGCAAGCGATGGTCCCCACGAACCTAATATAGATTGTCCAATTGAGCTACCTATCAATCCTGCGATAACATTAACTATCCACCCCATTGATTGACCTTTATTAGTTATTCCACCTGCAATTGCTCCGATGATACCACCTACAATTAATGACCAAACAAGCCCCATAATATCCCTCCTATTTCCTCAAATTAAACGTGAATATTGGCGTTTATCTATCCTAACTATATATTCATTTTACCCTCATTAAGAATGAAAACGCAAACATTTAGCTTTTAATCGATACATAATATTAAAATGTGTATATAAAAACCAGAAGAATTGAATTCACAACACTTCTGGTTTTTATATTATTAATCATTAATACCAATTAGCATGAAAATCGCCTGGCATATCGACTCTTTTAAACGTGTGTGCGCCAAAATAATCTCTTTGTGCTTGAATAATATTAGCAGGTAATTGAGCACTGCGATAAGAATCATAATAAGAAATAGCTGAACTTAATGTTGGCACAGGAATTCCTGATGCAATTGCTAAATTTGCTACCTCTCTTGCAGATTCTTGATAACGTTTCGTGATATCGATAAAGTATTCATCTAACAATAAATTATCTAATTCAGGATTACGTTCATAGGCCTCTGTAATTTTTTGTAAGAATCGGGCACGAATGATGCAACCTTCACGAAATATTTGAGCAATTTCGCCAAAATTCAACTGCCAATTGTACGTTTCACTAGCCACTTTATATTGGGCAAACCCTTGAGCATAGCTCATGATCTTACTGAAATATAACGCTTGTCTAATTTTTTCGACCAATTCATCATTATCTTTGTCTTCTACAATTGTTGGGCCAAATAATAACTTACTAGCAATGACTCGCTCGTCTTTTATCGTAGAAATGTATCGTGCAAAAACGGCTTCAGTAACCAGAGGTAACGCTACACCTAAATCTAATGCACTCTGACTTGTCCATTTACCTGTTCCCTTGTTACCTGCACTATCTAAAATCATTTCAACTAACGGCTGTTGTGCCTTTTCGTCTTGTTTAGTTAATAAGTTAGAGGTGATTTCAATTAGGAAGCTATCCAATTCTCCCTCATTCCATTCTTTAAAAATATCGGCAGTTGACTCTATTGAGACACCCCTTAATTTACGAAGTAAGTCATAAGACTCAGCAATTAGCTGCATATCGCCGTATTCAATCCCATTATGAACCATCTTAACAAAGTGACCCGCGCCATCTCCACCCATATAAGCGACACAAGGTTTCCCATCTGTTGCCTTTGCAGCGATTTTTTCTAACATTGGGGCAATTAAACGATAGGCTTCTTCTTCTCCTCCTGGCATCAAAGCAGGTCCTTTTAATGCACCTTCTTCGCCACCAGAGACACCCATTCCAATAAAATGAATACCAGAATCAGCTAATTCCTTATGACGTCTTCTAGTATCTTGGAAGAATGTATTACCGCCATCTACTAAGATATCCCCTTTTTCTAAAAATGGAAGAAGTTGATTGATCATTTGATCGGTAGGATTTCCTGCTTGGACCATCAAAATAATACGTCGAGGTGTTTCTAAGTTATTAACAAATTCCTCTATGTCATAAGCCGCCCATAGATTTTTATCTGAATTTTCTTCAATGACTAATTTTGTTTTTTCTGCTGTTCGGTTATAAATCGCCACATGATAGCCTTTGCTTTCAATGTTTAAAGCTAAATTTTTTCCCATAACCGCCATACCGACTACACCAACTTGTTGTTTCATACGCTTCTATCCTCTTTTTCTATAAACTTAGGTAATTGCTCTTTATAAATAGCGTTTACAATTTGACTCGCTTTAATTGAAATAGCTGGCGTCATAATAGGACTCGTCTGTTTATTTTGTAAAAGACACTCATTAACATGATTGATTTCAAATAAAAATTCTGATTTCATTGGAAATTTTTTGTTAATGGTTTCTTTGTCGTATAACTCAACTTGACAGTTATCTGATTTCCAGAAATTAGGAATCGTTATCTTTCCTTTTTCGCCATATATTTCTATTCTACTATCCACCACGATATCTTTACTAATTAAAATACTGACCATTGTTTGTTCGCCAATTCTACCGTTAATTACTACACCATCGTCAGAAATAGGTGGCTTAATCGTCATGACGCCTTTGATATCTGTGAAAGCTTCACCAAATGTTGATAAAATAAATTCAAGTGCATAAGTGCCTGCACCATTTAGAATGCCACCACCATTATCTAGGGATTTAAACCATTCTCCACGTTTAGCTCCCGTATGACAACTAATAATATTTACCCACTGGATGTTACCAAGTACTTGATCATCAATCAATTCTTTAACGTATTGATGAACCGGTAAAAAGACTGATTTTTGAGCTTCCATTAGAAAGACATTATTTTTTTCAGCGAGATCGAACAATTCTATGACTTCTTCTGGATGACTACAAATTGGTTTTTCACATAAGACATTTTTTCTTTTATTTAAGGCTTCCTTTGCAACTTCATAATGGCCGCCATTGTAATTTGCAATATAGATGACATCTACTTCTGGGTCATCCATAATTTCAGAATAACTACCGTAATAATTAGGGATAGATAATTCTTCAGAAAATTCTTTAGCTTTTTGAATCGAACGTCCCGCAATGGCCACCACTTCACCATGCTCGCTTTGTCGAACGCCTTCAACAAAACGTGGCACGATGGTAGCTGTACTGACAATACCATAGTTTACTTTTTTCATATTCTTGCTCCTTTTTATCTAGCAGGCATTAATCCGAAAAATTTTCTTTGTTTCGTTTCATAAGCTAATACTTCTGCTGGTTGTAATGGTTTCTTAATTGTTGCATAAATTAAACCGGTAACCACTGAACCTATCAACCAAGCTGAGATAAACCCTAGAGGATTCGTCATCATAGGAATAACAAACACGCCCCCATGTACCGCTGGTGATTCAGTTTTAAATAACATTCCTAAGCCACCTGTTAGTGCTGCTCCTGGAATTGTTGAACAAAGTACGCGAATTGGATCTTGCATAGCAAAAGGAATTGCTGCTTCAGTAATATAACAGAATGAAAGTGGTACTGCTGCTTTAGCATTTTCAATGTCTGCCTGTGTAAATTTTTTCTTATTGAAGAATACGGCTAAAGCCATACCAAGTGGTGGTGTCATTCCCGCTGCCATTTTTGCTGCTGTTGATGCATAGTTTCCTTGTGCATTCAAGGCTGTGGCAAAAGATGAGGCAATCTTGGTAATCGGACCACCAAAGTCTACTCCCCAGAAACCACCTAACACTGAACCAAAGATGAATTTAGAACCACCTTGTAATGAATTCAGGAAATCTTCAATAACTTTAGTGAATAATGCAATGGGAGCACCTAAAACGAATTGGAATAATGCCCCTACTGTTAATGTTACAAATACTGGAATAATTAAAATTGGCACCATTCCTGTTAACCAACTTGGCACTTTCCATGTTTTAATCCATTTAACCATGTAACCAATTAAAAACCCACCAAGCATCCCACCAATAAACCCTGCTTTAATCTCTTGAGAAAGCAACCCAATCGCAAGGGCTGGTGCAATGGCTGGACGATTACCTATTGTATAGGCAATACCCGCACATAAAACTGGCACCGCAAACAGCATCGCTTCAACACCAATAAAGTTGATTTTATACGCAAACGTACCAATCATATCTGGATTAGTGGCAATATCATACCCACCAATTGCTTTACCTATGGCTGTAATAATTCCTCCTGCCACAATGACAGGAATCATATAGGACACACCGGTCATGAAAGAATTCTTCATTTGCGTGGTCCATTTAACCTTTACTTGCTTTTTCTTTCTTTCAATTTTAGCCATTAAGAAATCGCCTCCATAACCTCTTCTATAATGCCATTAGCATCTTTCACAGCCTCTTGAACGCCACATTCTAACGTTGGTAATGAATCAAAACGATCTGAATCTCTTATAGAAACATCTGATGCGATAATTGCTGCATCTGCTTGTGCAATATCTGCATCTGTAATCACATTTTCTGGCCCTTGAGCTCCTTGTGTTTCAATTTTAATCGTAATGCCTTTGCTTTCAGCTGCCTTTTTCAAATTTGCTGCCGCCATGTATGTATGGGCGATTCCTACTGGACAACTCGTAACTGCGACTATTTTCATTATAATTTCCTCCTGAATGTATATGATTTATTTTTTATTCAAATATTTGGTAAACGTCTTCAATTGTTTGTGCAGCATATAAATTTTCTCTAAATTCATCGTCTACTAATTTCATTGAAAGACCCGATAATAACGATAAAAACTCACTATTTTCATCTTTAGGAACCGCTAACATAATGATGAACTCTACTGGTTGATCATCTAGTGACTCCCATTTGATTTTCTTTTCTAAATGAATCAAAGAGAAACATGTTTTCTTAACGCCTGCACTTCTAGCATGAGGAATGGCTAATCCCATTCCCATTCCAGTGGCTGTTTCAGCTTCTCTTGCGTATACATCTTTTAGATACTGTTCTTTGTCTGACAAGTAGCCGTTCTCATTCATCAAATCAACGATTTTTTCGATTGCTTCTTCTTTTGTATCACTTTTAAAAGAGAATTTAACTAGTTCTGGTTCCAACATTTCTTTAATATCCATTACACAACTCCTATTATGCAAGAATGCTTTCAATAATTTCAGCGCTCTGTGCATCAATTATTTTTTTTATTTTTTTTGAATCTTGAGAAATCGTTAATAGTTCGCTAAAAATATCAGTAAATTGATTTTTACTCTTTGTACTTAAGGCTAGAAGGAAGACAATTTGAACAGATTCTTTTCCCCATTTAATTGGCTTATTTAGCGTGATACAGACAATCCCTTCTTTTTTGATTGCATCATTACTTGCATGAGGAATGGCTATTTTATTCCCGATTGCTGTAGGCGAAATATCTTCTCTTTCTATCACTTTTTCATAGAAATCTTCTGTTACACATTGACTATTTTCTAGAAGCGTGACAGCTGCTTTGATTGCTTCTTCAACCGTTTTAGCATTGATCTTTGTTTCTATTAATTCTGTTGTGACAAATTGGCTTAAAACTGATTGACTCTGCTTTGAAATATCCAACGCATTCATGATGTTTTTTTGTTCCATTTGATTTAACAGTGGACTAACTTGAATCACTTTTTTCCCGTTCACTTCTAATGGGACTGTTGTAATAATTAGATCACTCGCATAACTGTCAAAGTCGGTGCCAACACTAGATACCGTGTCTAAAACTTCTATATAATTACCAAATAATTGTTCTACTTTTGCTTTAATGAAATTACTCATGCCAATACCTGAGGCACAGACAATTAATAATTTCTTTTTCTTATATTTCAGTTGTTCTAATCTCGTGATTGCCGCCTCGATATGCATGGCGATATAAGCAATGTCTTCTTCTTTAATCTTGTAGCCGTATGCCGTTTCGATTTTCACTACTAATTCAATGGCCATTTCAAACGATTCACCGTAAACAGATTTCATTTGTTCAAGCCAGGGATTCGAAATAGTTATTCCATAGTAAGCCCTATTTAATAAAGGTTTCAAATGCATTAACAAACTTTTGATGAAATACTTATCTTCATGCAAATTATAAGAATAATGACTTTCTATTTCCTTTAACCATTCTAATAACTGAGCGTCTAACACTTCATCCACGAAATATTGATTGAGTTCGTGCTCATTCAAACTTACTTTACTGGCCTTTGCACTTAAAAAATGAATAGTAAAAAAGGCAATTTCAGCTATTGGGAGTGTCACACTAAATTTATTTTCCAATTTTTTTGTATAACTATCGGCTACTTTCCAATCATGTGTCTCTTTTAATTTATGAATTTCTTTGTCATCAATTTGTACTAGCTGTTTTTCTTTCATTCTTAGAAGGGCAACCATTGTATAAATCAACACGTCATAATAAGTGTTATCTGAGAGCAAAAGCTTATATTCTTTTATTGTGTCATCTAAACATGCTTGAACACTTTTTATTTCTATATTAGGAATGGTTTGTTGAATTTGAATCAAGTAATTAGTTTGATTTTGTTTCTGAATCTTCTTTTTGGTCAAATAGACCATCAAATTTCGTTTACTTTCTTCTTTTCCCTTTAATGAGATTCCTTTTCTTAATTCTTTCATTAGCTGTATGTCAAAACCTTTTAAATAGTCTTCAACTTCTATCAATTCCCGATGAACCGCACTAGAACTTGAATAAGTTTTGTCAGCTAATACTTTAATCGATATAGGCTCACTACTTTTTAACAAAATAGTGATTAAACTAATCGTCAGTGAATCTAAAATAGGTTCTTGGATATAACTCATTAATTTGTCCAAATCTTTTTCGTCACATTTGAGCCACATACCTTTTCCAGTTTTTGTTTGTATCTTAAACGGCTCACCTTCAAAGGTATCGTTGATCAATTTAATGGAAGTTTTTATCGTTCGCTCGCTACACCCCACAATTTCAGCTAATTTAGTTGTTGTGATTATTTCTTCCCTATTAAGTAGTAAATAATCTAATATTTTCTTTTCCCTAGATAGTAACACTGTCATCACCTTCCAAAGCCATAATCATCTTGATTACAAGTTAATTGTAAAACGCTTTCTTTACTTTGTTAATTCCATAAATCTCACTAATATAGTGCAACATGCTAATTTTAATAACTAATATTATTTAAATAACTTATCAAATGAGAAAACACCTATTATATTATAGCCTAGTTTATCAATAGAAAAACAAAAACATCGTAACTATTTGTTATATTAATAAGATTCAGCGCATTCTTAAAACGAATTTTAAGACATCGTTAAGTAATAAGAGATTTTATCGTTTTCTCTTTAAATATAAAAATAGGATGAAGCCTAAGCATCATCCTATTTTTATTGCACTCTTTATTTTTCTAATTTTGAAACGGCAGAAAATAGCACATTAAACAAAAAGCCAAGACCAATTGTTAGAGAAATATGTCCTAAGCCTGCTATACCGGAAAGTGCTGGAGAACTTTCATATCCCATCACACTCATGGTACCGTGAACTAACATAATCGTTAAGGTCATACCTAATCCCGTTTGGTAAAAGGCATAGAACTTCTTGTAATTCTTTTCTTGTGTAATATGAAAGTTTTTTTCAAGTAATAACACAATTAAAAAGAACAACATACCTAACGTAAAAGTATGCGTATGTAACCCAGCTAATTGCGTAGGCCCTTCGTAATCAAAAATTTTAGTCATTTCTCGGTAAAACACACCAAAAAATAAACCTGTAATCATATAAATCATACTAACTCGAACTAATTTCTTCATTAATAAAACTCCTTCATAATTTATAGCATCGTTATATTATATATTAAATTGATGGTGAAATAAAATGAAATTTAATCATCTATTTTTAGAGTAATCGAATCAGTATTCATCTTAAATAATACTATATCACCGGATTCGATAATATCCCTATCTGCTGAAAATCAACCATATCCCTCAATATACTGGGCTAACTTTTCAATTAGCATGATACTTTAACTTCATTTTTAAAAATAAACTAAGTTTCATTATTAACCAGAATTGCCATGCCAACTACTGTAACCACACCAGCTGTCCCTTTAATAGCTTTTTCTAATTTTTTTCTGTTAAACTGGTTTTCTAGCCAATAGATTCACCACCTAAATTATTTAGTCTCATTTTTATGATAATATTTGATATTAATTATACCATATTAGTACGTCTAACTAGGAAGCTGAACGTAATCTAAAAAAAGAGCAAAGCACGTTTGTGTCTTACTCTTCTAACAATTATTTAACTATCATTAATTACTTCTTAGAAAATAACTCTTTAACTTCTTCCGGTAGTATTCCCATAAAGTAATCTTCGATATTATCCCAAAACAAAACTGAAAAGTTTTCAATTCTATCAGACATCTTGTAAAATCGTGTTCTTATAAAAGTCACCATATGACTAATGGACCGATTTAATGTTACCAACCATTTCCTAATACTTCTTTTGTATCAATGACAAAACAGAATGCTTTTTCATCAACTGTTTTAATTTTTTTCTTTACAGAGACTATTTTTTCATTTTTTAAGGTACAAATCAATAACATGCTTTGAGCATTTTCAAAGGCACCTGTACTATTTAGTTTAGTAATACCAATATCGTCTTCCGTTGAAAGTCTATCAATTAATGCGCTTGCATTTTTGGTGACAATAAAAATTGTTTTTGCAGCTGAGCCACCCGTCTGTACAAAATCAACAATCTTACCAATTAAATATAATGAAATTAATGAATATAAACCCGTCGTTGTATCAAAAAAGATAAATGAACTTAATACAATTAAACCATCCACTATCCAAACTGATAATCCAAGTGGAATATGTAAATAATCATGGAAAATTTGCTCAAAAACAGCGGTGCCTCCTGTTGAACTTCCTCCCTTAAATACCAAACCAATACCAAAACCTGAAATTATTCCGCCAAAAACAGCGGCTAATAGTCCGTTGTCTTGGTAACTTGGCAATACATTAACCATCTTAACAAATAGTGGGAGTAAAAAAGAGCATAATATTGTATTAACTGTATATTTTTTGCCTAAAAATACAAAGCTAATTAAAAGTAACGGAAAATTGGACCAAAATAATGTAACTTCTGGAGAGATATCAAATAACTTATAGAATAAAATACTTATACCATTCATCCCACCTGCAATAATATTAAATGGAACAAAAAAGAACTGGATCCCAAATGCAATCAGTAATGTACCAATAATCATGTATATCATATTTAAACCTAATAATTTACTTTTCAAAGAAGTAACCTCTTTTCCAATTATGATTTTTAAAACGCCGCTAATATAACGTTGATAAAACTTATCCCTCCACCCTTCATTAAACCACCTCTTTTTATAAATTGTATCAAGAATTGTGGGATTATACAAACTGTAGAAGGAAGGAGCTATTAAGTAATCACTGCTTTTTATATTCCTCATTTACTTTCTCTAAATTATTTTTTAATGTAATCGTTACGGTTGCTCGTTGATTAATATTTTTTATATCAATTGATCCATTCATTTTCTTAATCATCAAAACTGACATATAATTGACAGCTAATTTCATGGTTTTTGTTGTTTTGACTAAATACAAAAATAGGACTGAAGAAGGAAAAATCCATCAGCAGTCCTATTTATTATAGTGCCTATTTATATCATGCTATAGGCTAGCCCACGGAGCCTTCCATTAGATTTTTCAATACTAATAGAGAGTAAAAATAGCTTAATATCAGCGTTTATTAAGGACGATGTCTAAACATAAAATCAATAATATTAATGTAAAATTAAACAAATGGCATTTTGTATGGCATTTTGTTTTTGAGGAGCTATTTCAATAATTAATTTAATTATTCATTTTCTTTAATTTATTTTTCAAAACAAGTAAGAATGTGACTAGCGTGCTCAGGATTAATATAGCAAAATTACTATATTTTCCATTTGTCTGAGGTAGATTTTCATTTAATACATTTTTATCTTTAATACCTACTTCGCTAAACTCTAAATCATTTGACATGGCTTGATCAGAGCTATTATTCCCCTCATTTCCTTCTAAGTTATCTTCAACACCCACAGAATCCGATAAATCATTACCATCTGTTGGGCCGTTTTCCGACAATTCGTTGCCATCCTTATCTGACTCATTACTTCCTGTATCACCTGATAAGTTATCTGGATTTTCAAGAACAAAAACTTTTCTATTAAATCTATATTTTTCCCCAAGTTTATCTACTACTTCATATGTAATAATGTAATTTCCTGGCTTGTTCTTGTCAAAGCCGTTAGATACCACCCGAACAAAGTTACTTGACTACTCTGCCAATAACCAATCTGCAATATAAATAATTGGAATTCCGTCTACTTGCTCTACATCATGATATCTACCCGTTACCACTATTTTTTTATAATTATCTTTGATATTTAAAAGGTTATCCGTTTCATGTGTATTATTTGGTAATTCATATGCCACTTGTACGTAAAGAGTTTCATCTAGTTTTCTTGCAACAAAATCGATTTCTTTACTATCAAGTCTTCCGACATCTACAGTATAACCTCTTCTCTTTAATTCTATGTAAACAATATTTTCTAAACGATTACTATAATTACCGTCTTTTCTGCCAACAGCATTTCTACGTAATCCAGAGTCTACAATAAAGTATTTCCCATTAGTTCTAAGGTATTCTCGTCCTCGAATGTCATATTGTTTTGCTCTATAAAATAAATAGCCATTCTCAAGCAAATCTAAATAACGATTTACAGTATGAGTAGTTGTTTCAACACCTTCACTTTTTAAAGTATTCACAATTTTTGATGCATTAACTAACTGACCAACATTATCTGACAAAAAGCTAATGATTGATTTTAAGGCTGTAGGATCTTTTACACCTGCTCTTAACGCAACATCATTTAAAACGATTGTATCAAAAATTCCAGATAAAATAGTATCTTTAATGGATTCTTCTGCAATGACAACGCTAGGAAATCCACCATATTTTTCGTATTCATCGTAAGCAGCATCTACTCTACGAGAATCTGCTTCAATTCCTTTTACGCTTAAAAATTCATGAAAAGAAAATGGATAAATTGGAATTTCAATATAGCGCCCACTTAAAAGTGTAGCTAATTCACCTGATAGCATGTTTGCGTTTGAACCTGTAATTATAATGTCACTATCGAAACTAACTCGAATACCATTAACAACTCGCTGCCAACCTTCCACAACTTGAATTTCATCAAACAACAAATAAATTTTTTTATTATCTTTTGGGATTAATTCATTCAATTTTTCACGAAATTTTTCTTCAGTTGTAATTGTCTGATAGTCAAAGCTTTCAAAATTCATGTAAATGATGTGATCCTCAGGTACATTTTCTTGTAGTAAGTATTCTTTAAAAAGCATTAATAAGACTGACTTTCCAGAACGGCGTACTCCTGTAATAACCTTTATGAAGTCAGAATCTTTAAATTGGATAAGTTGCTTAAGGTAAGTAGGTCTTTGAAACATCTCTATCACTCCTTCGAAGTAAACTTCTATTTAATATTAATTTTATCATTATTTGAAGTTAACTTCAAATAATGTCATTTTGTATAAATTAAAGAAGTTTAAACAACGGACTAGGATGAGAAAATAACCAATAAAATTTGGAATGGCAACACTTTTTTAAACAAATTTTATTAGGTGTCTTTTCAATTTTTCTATTACCCGATTGATCTTGAGCCTGAGACTCTACAAATATGAAATATTCGCGATGAGATTAAGCCATATAAATATTAATCGCTCATCGAAGAGTATCATATTGGTGATCACCCTCAAAGCAAGTTTCACTAAATTCTTCTTTATACCCCTCTGGCGTTTTATAGACCCATGCGCCGTGCAGACGCCAGTTTTTCCACCGATTCACATAATCAAACAGTTCAACCGCTGATTCTTGTTTGGTTTTAAAGTTTTTAGAATAAACAAATTTCATTTTGAATGATTTGTAAGTTGATTCAGACACTTATAAAACACCGGGGGTAATTAATATTCTTTAATAATTTCTGTACGCGGTTTTCCTGATTGGTATAAATCGACCATCTGTTGTTTAAATTTTTTGGAATAGGTTCTTCTTTCTCTTTTATTAGACATGGTATTTTTCTCCTCAGTGTATTTTTTATATTGTCACACACCTTATTTTTTCTGTCTATATAAGTGTAACCTATCCAAGCTAATAAAATTAAAGGAACTTTAACCTATCGCCCTACTTGTTGTGAAAAATGGCCATAAAACCACTAAAACACAACTTTCACCCTTTAGAAATAAACTTACTTATCTAGAGCTTAAACGTTCTAGATTCCGTTGTTATACCTGCGGTTCTACTTTTATTGCCTCAACGCCTATCGTAGAAAAGAATCACCACATTTCTAGGGAACTGAAATACCAAATCATGCATGAATTACTACGTGTTTCTTCACGTAAAGATATCGAAGATTGCTATTTTGTTTCAGATACAACAATCCTTCGCGTACAAAAAGAACTAGCTAAACAACGCATCGTTAATAAGAATTATTTACCTAGTATTCTATGTATAGATGAGTTTAAATCAATGAAATCTTGTGAAGGCTCTATGAGTTTTATTTGCGTAGATGGCGTAAGAAATGAATTGTTTGAAATCCTTGAAGACAGACGTTTACAAAAACTAGTGAACTACTTCATGACCTTTTCTCGTCAAGCAAGAAAAGCAGTTAAATACCTTGTGATGGATATGAATGGCAGTTATGCACAATTACTAAAAACCGTCTTTCCGTGCGCTGAAATTGTGACGGACCGTTTCCATATTGTCCAACATATTAACCGTACTTTCAATCAATTTAGAGTAAAAATAATGAACAGCTTACATAATCACCAATCGGAAGATATGAAGAAATATCGCCGCTTAAAACGCTATTGGAAGCTTCTTTTAAAAGACACTGATTCATTAGATAATACGTCTCAACATTATCATTCCCTCTTCAAACGTGAATTATTTCAACAAGAAATAATTCATGAATTACTTACATATAATGATGATTTAAAATTGGCTTATGAAACGGTTCAGCTACCTCAAGAATTGCCCTTATGGTTCAGAAAGAAATTAACCTTCTTTAACAAGTACGAACAAGGGATTAAACAATAAGATTAAACTAATTAAACGAATTTCTTATGGCTATCGTCATTTCAAAAAATTACGCGATCGTATTTATATTATTCAAGGATTAATGTTCCAGTTAATCCCTAAAAAGAAATCAAAAAAGGTGAAGAACGAACTCTTCACCTAACGAACTAATTTTATCGGATTTAGACGCCATCAACACCATTTGACGAAGAGCCTTAATCAAAACCTCCAGTGTGAACTGGAGGTTTGCTCTGCGGCTGAAAGCCTCTTTTACCGGCCTGGGCCTAAAAGGCCTACCGATTGGTCTCCCTTTTGCACCACACTTACTCACTGATTCTTAAAGAATCACTTTATTTTCTCTTATTTTTTTGTCCTGTAAACGGATCGTATTCTTCGAATAAGGTTAATTGATCCTCTACACCAAAATTTTCTATTCCCATAACGATATTTCAACTCGGCATGTCTATCGAATATCATTAAACTACTTTTTCCTTTTAAATATCCTATAAATTCCGAGACACTCGTTTTTGGTGGAATACTTACCAACATATGGATATGATCTTTACATGCGTTAGCTTCAATAATTTCTACACCTTTTCTGTCACATAATGCTCTTAATATTTCTCCGATACTTTTTTTATACTTTCCATATATGATTTGGCGTCGATATTTCGGTGCAAATACTATATGATACTTACATTTCCAGGTTGTATGTGATAAACTTTGATTGTCTTTTCTCATAAAAGACACCTCCTAAATGATTTGATGTTGTGGTCGGGAAACCAACTTTATCTTATCATTTTAGGAGTTTTTTTTGTTACCACGCTGGAAGCTCCCTGAACCACCCGCATAGCAGGTGGTTTTCAAAACATATAAAAAAAGCCCAAAACACTGATTTAATAGTGTTCCGATCTATTTGATTTATATTATGTTTAGGATAAGCCCACTGATCCCTCCAATGAAAATTTGGAAGATAATTAAATGATATAAGCAATAATATCAGCACTCTCTGAGTTGAGAATACTGATACTATTGCTGTATGATATTGCTTAATAGAGATGTTTTTTAAAGAAATTTATATCATAACGTTATTAAAAAACAACAATTACAACCTCCAAATTTTCACACTTTATTATACGCTTTTTTAAAATTCACTAATAATTTTTGATGATCTTTAGTGGTTCCTAAATAATTTTTTAATACAGGTTCTATATATTCTTCCCATAATAATTCAAAATCTCCTTGTAGTTCCTCTATTTTCAAGAAATATCCGACACCAATATGATGTTTTTCATCTAATTCAATTGTTGAACTAATAGCTTTATTTAATGAAAGCATTCGATTAATAGTTTCTTTTCCTTGAGGTAATGAATCTAATTTTTCCAATTGCTCTGGCATGGTTGAAGGAACTGTTAAAACTCTAAATTTCCTAAATAATTCCTGCTTTTTCGCTTGGGAGTTATTGATACTACTCATAGTTCCAATAATGTATACATTTTCTGGAATAAATGAGTGCTGATTATTTCTACCTAATAATTTTTGATATTTTGAAATAATTTTTCCTTTTACCCCTCTATTCTCTCTTTCCATAGCAAAACTTAATTCTCCAAAAATATTAATAAAGTTACCTTGATCAATTTCATCAATAACAAATACAAAAGGTTTTGGTTGACTTATTTTTCCCATGTCATAATAATCATTCAAATCAAAATGTCTTTTTAATTCCTCTATAATCAGTTTTGAATAATCAATTTCTCTATTTTTATAAGGAGAATCATTATTTAAATATATTTGATATAAATCATCTTTAGTATAGGTATGTCTATTTTGCCCTTTAATCCTTACCCCTTGATTTTCTGCTTGGAAATAAGGTTGTATTTGAATTACTTCCCCGCTAGTATTCTTTATTTCATAAGAAGCTGTTTCTGTATTTTTAAAATTATTCTTAACTTTTTCAAAAAAAGCATCCCACGACTCTTCAAAAAAATCTGTTCTTACATGGTTTTCGTTTAAATTAACTCGATTTAAAAATTCAGTGAAAATGCCTGGTCTAATTCTATACTGCATTTTTTGTTCTTCATCAATTATTAATTTTGCACCGCCAACAAAATCATCGTAAGCATAATCTTGATGAAATTGAATAAATTCAAATTGGTCATGATTATTTAACTCCTCAATTGAAATACCAATCATTTCAGAGGCTATTTTTTTTGCTAAATAAGTTTTTCCAACACCACTAGGACCTGTTAGAATAATATTTTTTGAAACAAAAGTTTTTTCTATATATTCGAGTATTCCTTCTTTTTCTTCTAAAGAATCATTTATTTTAAGCGATTCATTCTCAGGTAAAACTTCTTGCTCATTAATATCAACATGACTTTTGCCATTATTTAATTTTTCCAAGATACTAAATAATTTTTCATAAGAATAACTATTTCCTAATGCTATCTTGTTCGATGATACATGCCATACACTATCATAAATCCCCCTCATTGAAGCAATTGATTTTTTTTCTAAAAAATTACCAATTGACTGTTTGGGATGGCTTGTCGACAGAAGAACAAAGTTTTTTTGATACAGTGTTGCTTGCGAATCATAATACAAGAAAACATCTCCAAACTTTATAAAGGGAAATTCTACTAAATTATGACCATCCATAAATTCCCTAGTTAGTTCAATATCCGATAAAAGAGTTTCTCTCTTGCTCTCAATCAATTTAAAATAATTTTCACGTCCTATATTATTCGCTATTATTTGACTTCTAGCATCTTCAATTGCTGTTAAAAATTCATCAAGATATATTTTAAATTTATTAATGGATGCTTCTCTTGAATTCATTATGATTTCTTCATTTAATTCCTTTGTTACTTCATGATTAATTAATGTTTTAGAAGCTTTTGCAGATTGGACAGGTTGTTTCTTTATAAGATTACTAGATGCTTTCTTTAATCCGGTTCTATAAATTAAAGGTAAACATAAGAAAAAATTATCCGACCAGCCATATTGTTTATACTTTGTAAAAACATCAATAATTAATTTATCTTCATCAAGCTTTACTTTTTTCATTTTAAAAAAAGATTTCACGCGAGTCACGACATCTTTTTCTTTTTTTATATTCCAGCCATCTAAATTTCTAGCTAGGCGTTCAAAATATTGAGGCGTGTATTTTAGTTCAATATGTGCTTCAATTTCCTTTCTTGTGATTTTGTTTTGTTTCAACTGCTGTTTAAAATCATCTTCTGGTTCAAATAGAACCAGTTCCATATTATCTTTGGTATCAAGCATAAACGATTCAAAAACGTTTCTATATGGATTTAAATTTGGACTGTATTCCATCAAATGCAAATCTACTTTTCTTATTTCTTGTAAAATTGCTTGATAATCTGCTGTAAAAATCGGAAAATTTGTCCGTTTAAATTCAGAGAATCTTATTCCTAATGTCTTATTCAATTTAACTGGTTCATTGTATGAATTATTTCGATATAAAGCAAAATTATATTTTTTCCATAAATCTTCAGGAAATTCGTATTTTCTGTCTTTTAACCAAAGTAATTCATCCATTGAAACATCTATTCTATTAATTCCTCTTTTTATTTCATCAGCAACCTTTTGTGAAATATTAAGATGATCCTTAAAGTGAGTAATTCCAAGACCCATTTTTTGATTAGATTTAGTTGATTTAATTACGTATTGATACTTTAATGGATAACCACATTTGCACCGTAAATTCTTGCTTACCTTCTTTTGATAATTCCAATCTACCTCTAATCTATCAAATTCCCATTCTGTATTTTCCAAATACCTTTTCGTAGAAAAAACAGAACGTAATCGATATTTTTTTTGATCATTAACTAGTTGTTTCTCATTCTTAGTTAATTTATTGTATAAAGAATCTCGCTCCTCTTTTAGATAATGTTTTGTACATTCTTTTGGATAATACTTTAAACCATAAGTATTTGGATACCATTTATCAAATAATTGTAAATAATTAATCATTATACTCCCTCTCAAAAAACAATTGTTATTATATTGATTATCATACATTATTATTTGACTAGCAACGATAAAATAGGAACGATTAAATTTAAAATACTCAAGACTGTATTTTTAATGGCATTTCAAAAACATGTGATTGTAGCTCAAACGTATCCAAAACCATTTGACGAAGAGACAAAAAAAAACTCTAAACGTTCATTTAACAACGTTTAGAGCGTATATATAGAAAATAGCCCACGCTACCTTCCAATGAAAACTTGGAAGATAATTAACTAATAAAGACAATAATATCAGCACTCTCTGATTAGAAAATACTGATACTATTGCTACATGATATTGCTTGATAGCAATCAAAACGTACCCAAAAACGAATCCAATTTTGCAGGTAGAGAAGTTGTTTGAATCCTTTTTAATATTTATATAAAACATAATTTTAGCTAACTAATTTTATATACCTCTTTCAAAATAGTTTTTTAAATTTCCAAAATAACTTTCAATCAATCCATCTTCATTTATTTGAAATTTATTAGCTATTTCAAATATTTTTTGGATATTCTCTATATTGTTTTTAGCCATTATAACATATCCAGTACTTAGCTCATTAGTTGGTACTGTCAAAACAATAACATTAAGCATATTTGCTACACGAATGTAACCTTTATTTGCAAGTTTTTGTTTTTCTTTTGTTTCATTGTCGAAATGTCCATAAATTGTATCACCAAGTCCATTAAGATCAACTGGTCCTTCTTTAGAAATCACAATATCGTAATCAGATAAATAAGAATCTAACTCTTCAATCAAGTCTTTTCTAGAATATTTATATTTATTATTCATATTCTTTTTTTCTATCTTATAATTACTTTTTTGCATGAATTTTTCATCCAGCTGTTCATCCATTAATACGGTTATCGAATTATGTAATTTTGATTGAAAAGATTCAATCTCCAATAATCCACTAACTAATTTTTCAATATGAAATAATTCTCTTGAAATTAACCCAATTGAAGGAGCAAATACAATCCCATCTGTTGAAATTTTTTTCTCGTAAAGAAAACTTGGATCTTTACCTATGGTTGGGTGAATAAAACCAAATAAATTTAAACTCATAGCAGGGGCAAGTACAGAGCCTCCACCATCCGTACCCACTCCTACATCATTAATTCTCAAAAATACGTTTATTGCTGTACCACTTGAAGAACCCGTCATTGGTTTACCTGTAATTGGATTTTTCAAATCAATATCTATAGCTCTTCCTGAATGACTAGCTTTATCCACTGTATGATGAAAATAATTTAACGTTTCCATTTTTTTAATCAAGTCATTAGAAATAAGACTTACATTCTTAGTGCCAAAATAATACCCGTTACTGTCACTAATATTATCAATAGAATTAGGGTAAGTTTTAATTACTGATTTGTATGGATTACTTATTGCAACAAATGTTTTTTTAGCGTATTCTTTAATACGATTATTTCTCCTCTTCATAATTCCTCCAAAAAAAGCCTGGATATTATCCAAGCTAATTATTTATTATATTTTTAAGAAAAGAATGACCATTTTGCGGCGATGATACACCAAAGAATTCTGAGACTGTGGCACCAACGTCAGCTAAAGTTAATCGTTCACCAATCATTCTCCCTTGAACTCCTGGACTATAAATCAATAACGGAACGCGTTCCCTTGTATGATTACTATGTCCGATTGTTGGGTCATTTCCATGATCAGCCATTACAATTAATATATCACCTTTATTTAATAATGGTAATAATTCTCCTATTCGTTTGTCACTAAGCTCTAGACGATCTGAATATCTACTAACATCTTCAGCATGCCCCGCTAAATCTGTTTCCTGAATATTAAGAGCAATAAAACCTGTTTCGATAGATTCAATTTCTGAAATCAAACAATCAAAAAGATATTCTGAGTCAACTCCTGGAAATAGTCGCTTACTATCCGTTTGAATAATATCAGCAATTTTACCTAAGAAAGAAACAGTAATCCCAGCTTTGTCAAGAATTGTAGGTGTTTGAACATTTTTCTCAATACCGTAACCTAAATGAACTACCTGATATCCATGATTGTAGACGCCAGATTCTGGTGCATCTACTCCTGCTATCTCATTATTTTTTGTTTTTCTAGCAGCTAAAATATCATCTAACGTGATTTGTTCTCCTCCAAAGGTAATCACTCGAGATACTTCTACAACTTCACGAACTGCATATCCAATTTTTTTTAACTCTTCAAAACTCACTAAATCTAAGCTAGCAGTTACATTATACACCTGACCATAATCTGTTTCTAAATTGTCACCAACTGTAGCATATTCATTGACAACTAGTATTTCAGTTCCTTTATCTCCAACACGTCTTACTTTATAACCATGCTTGTGTAAATTTTCTTCAACAATATCTATTTTTTGATTGAAAGGTTGAATTAAAGGAACTTTCGGCGTAGTCCCCATTATTTCTTGATGCCCTAAAAAAGAATCTGCTCCATGATGTGCAAGGTTAGAAGTTCCATAATTAGAGGTTGTGCTGAAATGATGTTTACCGATTTCATATCCCAATGCATTCATCAATCCTAATTTTTCAAGAACAGGTAGCTGAATTTCAATATTTTGTTCAATAATGTGACCAGCAGTACTACTTCCAATATCTTGAGGCCTTACTTCGATACAATCATTCATTGCACCTACCCCAAAACTATCCAAAACTATTACGATAAATCTACTCATTTTATCACCTTCTAATTAAATTCCCTAAACTGTTATATATTCCTTCAAGTTTTGGAGTTCCCGAGCTGATACCTGATACAACCGCTACATCACTTCTAGTGACGAACACTTGCGTTCTAAATGCCGCGATGACCGTAGAACCAACTGGATGAACTTTATTGCTTTCTAAATAATAATCAATACTTTCATTTCCAAATGGTGCTACTGTATCCTTGGAATAATTTTCATCTTTATCAATTACTAAAATATTTTCAAGATGCCCTCTTCGGTAATACCCTCCTCCATAAAAATATGAATGACCATCTAAAGAATGTGAGATTTCACTGACGTATACCATACTTGGTAATTCTTCTAAATCTAATTTTGCATGAAGAGGCGTAGTACCTGTTAAAGCATGACCCGGCTCTCCCTGTGTTCCTTGTATTCCCTTGATTAGTGGAATTGTAGTACAACAAGTAGCTGAAGGAATATTTAGTTCTTGAACTTCGATGCCATGTTTCTTAAATATATTTCTAGCTGTATTAATAGTTTTCACATTATTTGTGGGCTTCAACTCTTTTTCACCATCAAATAAAAAACAAGGAAAAGAGGTAATACCAGCTATTTTAATATTATCTAACTTCTTAGCTATAGCTATTAATTCTTCTAAGTCCTCTAAATGATAGCCACCAAACTGTCCTTCATATATTTCATCTGTAGGCTCAACAACTTTGATTAATACTTGTTGTACTTTATTTAATTTTTGAGCAACAGTATTTATATTGTTCAACATTTCATTAGAAAATACAGTTATAAATTTGGGTCCATACGCAATTATTCTCTCTAACATGTTTTTGGGTACTTGAACTAGATGACCTACATTACCTATGGGCAAATTATGTTCCATCATTATCAGCGCTTCTTTAAAATCAACGACCACCGCATGACTGATACCCGCTTCAACAATTTTCCGAGATACTAATGGGTTTCTCCCAAACTGTTTCGTCATATAAAAAAGTTCTAATTTATACTTGTCTGCTTTTTCCTTCATCACCTTAGCATTGTGAGTAATCATATCTAAATCTAACACGTACGTATCTGGTAAGATTAATCCTTGTTTATGTAGTTGAGACGCTGCCTCAATAAGTTTGGGATTCCTACGTTTAGTCAGTTCTAAAAACATATTAATCCTCCTTAAGAATATTAATAATATGTAAGTAGAAATAATCTAATTCCGATTCTTCAAATTCATTTCCATTAATCTTTTCTAATTCTGACCAAATAACTTTTGCTTTTTCATATTTTGGATTCATCATAATATCGGAAATAATAAACTCATCTAAACTAGCAACAGCTTCATTTTTAACCCGTCTAGCATCTGCCATCGCCAAATGTGTTAAAAAAACTTCAGCCTCTGCAGATTCTTTAATAATCTCTTTATTCAATAAATATTCTAAAACTTCTAAGGAATAATCTTGTGTCTCTTTGCTAATAACGTCTGTACTAACTAAAATTTCTAGTTTCTGTTTAATCATTGTGCACTCCTTTAATATCTGGGAATAATTTCTCCATCTTTCACTTGCTTTTGTATTTTCAATACATTTTCTTTATCAAATATTTTATTGAAAAAAGCTTGCATTGATTTATCTTCTTCATGACAAATAATCACAGAAGTATTCAAATCTGTTTCAATAAGCGTGTTCTTCAACATTACTGCCTTGAGTTCATGGAGATTTTTATCCTTTATCTCGTCATAATTCCAAATCCCTGCATCAATAATTCCTTCTTTTAATGAATAGATAATTTGATGTCCTGGCATTTCAATCAATTCAACCTGTTTGTTTACTATATTTTCTTGTGTCAATAACTGCTGATCTAACGAACTATAATCAATTGCAATACGCATACTATCTTCAATTGTTTCTTTCGTGGAATCAGAAAACAAAAGAACATGCTGACTAAGATAAGTTTTTTCACCAAAGTCAACCGTTATACAAACTGGTTCACCTTGGTTAATCGCTTGATTGGCAGCAAATTTTGAGACTACAGCAAAGCGATAAGTTTTCATTAATATTGAACGTACCCTTTCCTTTGACCCTCTAATATAAGCAAGATTTAACTTTGAATTATGTTTACTAAATTCATCATAAATACCAGTGGCTAAACCTTCATACAATTTAGAGTAAGGTAATGTCATAGTTCCTAAAATAGATTCAGAAAGAGCATATTCTTGCAAAATAGGATAATTAATTTCTTCGATAAAAGTACCAAGATGCCCTCTGCTAACCAAAGCAATCGCTTTTTCATCTTTTAAATACTTAATTGCAGTTTGAATAGTTCCTCTTGCCACACCATAATGTTCTTGAAATTCCGAAATACTTGGCATTCTATCCCCTTTTTTTAATTGTAGAAAATCTGAAGCAAGTTGATTTATAATTATGCCTTTTTTTGTTAAGAACTTATTGCCCATTTGATCCCTCTTCTCTATACAATACTCATTGCTTTCTTAAGTATTCGAATAATTGTATCCACACCAGCTCTATTTGGGTTAATCCGAATCATTGAGTCCTCAGCTAGAGGATTTGCTGAACGGAATGTTCCCGATACTCGATAGACTAACGGCGCAAATTCATACTTTGATTCTGCACCCACCGGATGAGGAAGTGCTCCTAAAGTTGTTGCTGCTTCAATAATTTTTTTGGCGTTGTTTTCTTTTAAATTGATAACTACAACTTTTGATTGAGCATTAACAACAAAGGCACTTTCTAATCCAGGGACTTCTCCTTTATTAATTCTATCACATAATTCTTCACTAACCTTTGAAGAAATAGCTAATGAAACCGGTGCGTAAATAAGCCCTTTTAACACATCTAAAGCCTCATGACCTTGTACCTGACCACCACCAGAGTAATTTTCTTGTTTTAGTTTATCAAGATAAATTTTATCGCCTACAATACATCCAATGCCTTCAGGACCTAACAACTTAAATGTTGAAAAACAGGCTAAATTGCCTCCTAATTGACTACCAATTCCTTTAGTTTTTAAAGCAGAGTAATTATCATCTGTCACAATAGGAATTGTTTTATCGACAGATTTGATAGTTCCTATAAGTTCTTCTAAATCATAAAAATCATCAATTTTTTGACGAGTCACTTGAATCAACACACCGTCAATCTCATGTTTATTCAGACATTGCTTCACTTCACTTAAATCATTAAAGTTAGCCTCAATCGTATTAATGCCTAACATATCAATAGATACTTTAGTGGTTGGATAAATTGGTGCTTGGTGAACCAATATCGTTTTACCAGTTCCAACGGCACTATGTAAAGCTAATCTAATTGCATTAGTACCAGATCCACGTACCAATAATGCTGATTCACAACCGAAAAAGTGAGCTAAAGTCTCTTCAGTTTTTTTAGTAGTTATTGGTTGATTTAAACCTTTAACTACACCTAAATCACCCCGTGTTAGAATTTCATTTCCAGGAAAAAACCTAGTTATTGAATCTACCAGTTTAAACTGTAAATTAGTCGCTTCCTCTAAAGTTAAACTTTTCAATGGATACGTATTCATTTTTTAACCTCTATTCATAAATTCTATTGGATTATCTTCCAGCATTTTATTAATAAACGATTCTGAAACACCTGTTTCTAATGCCAATGGCACAAATGTATCTAACAAGTAAGAATAGCCAATGCCACCCATATACTCTAAATTTGACTTTCTTGTTATATCCATTGAAAGAAATACTTTATCAGTAAAGCCTCTTTTTTCAATTTCTAGTAACATTTCAGTTCTCAATTTGTCTGGTTGATAATTTTCTTTACCAATTGTGTCAAACTCAACATAGACACCTTGATCCAGCATATGTAGAATATAGTCAATATCACCTGTTAAATCTACATGTCCAATAACTACTTTTGACAACTCAACCTGATGATTTTTGAAAAACTCAACCTGCTCATGTCCATAAGTTCCAAGAGTCGTGTGAGTAGTAATTGGTACCCCAGTTTCTTTATGAGCTAACACGGATGCTGAAAACACCTTACGTTCATTTTCAGTCATGACGTTCTTACTTGTCCCAATTTCACCAATAATTTGAGCTCTAATATTTGTATCAGCAATTCCACAATTAATTTCTTTTACCATAAAATCAGAAAGGTCTTTAATGGAATAATCAGTTACAAAATCTGGTAAAAACTTATCTTGATAAAAACCTGTTGCTTGAACGATATTCATACCAGTTTCTTTTGCTACTCGTTCTACATATTGAGGATTTCTTCTCATATCCATATTGGTAACATCAACAATATTACGTACACCTTTAGAATACAATTTTTTGTATTCTTTTACAGTTTCTTCATAACAATTTAAATTAGTATCATCAATATTTTTTAATCGAGATAAATCGATAGTGGTATGTTCATGCATGTATGTTATGCCTTTTTTTAGTACCATGTAATTACACTCCTTATCCACCAACTACTGGGGTAAATAAACCAATCAAGTTTAATATATTTACAATAATACCCAAAGTAATTGCAGCAATAGGTCCCACTGCTAAATCAACAACTGGTTTTTTAGCTTTTCTATTTAGCAACAGTAACCCAATAACCCAGAAATAACCAATTCCCGGTGCAATCGACTCTGAAGCCATTGCGCCACCAATTAATAAAGCAACTTCTAAAACTTTATTCATAGAGGTTCTTATATGTTCTCCCATTTCTCTAATACCTGGGAATTTATCCAATGCTTTTGCCATCAATGATAACAGTTGAACTTCAATAAACATTGCTAACGCACCCACTATAAAGGCTAAAATCGGATTATCTTTTAATAAAATACCAATTACAAAAACAAACGTTGTACCAGCTGGGCTATACACACCTGTAACAATAGCTGTTGAAAATACTAAAGGAATAAATCCAATTCCACGAGCAAAAGCCGCTAATGCAGCCTCACTGTATTTACCTTCAGATAACAAGTTAAGAGAAATAGGATCCCCTGCAATAATTAATAGACTAGATGCTGCCGAAACCAGTCCACCCATCAATGATAACCAAATCCAATTACGTTTAATTCTATTAACACGTTCTAAGAATACACTTACTAAACTTTCATTTGAATTACTACCATCACCTTTTACTTTAATAGCATAGTAGATCATGAAAATCATTCCAACGAGTAATGACATTCCTTCTGCACTTAAAGTTAAAGACGCACCATTTGCAAGATTAAATGTACCATATTGCTTAACAGCAAATAATGTTAACAATGTGGCAATAAATGAAATTGCACCTTTCTTAAAGCCGTGTTGACTAGCTACCGCTACCGCTGGAAAAATACTAAAAGAAATGACTACTGGTGATCCAACTTGAGATAATGAATCAATAAAGTTTACTGGCATTTTAGCAAATAAATCAACAACTGCTTGTAAACCAAGTACTAAAGCTACACCATAGATAGCACCTACAATCCCCGATATCACTAATCCCTTTTTACCTTCTGGAGCCCATGAACCAATAATATCCGTCATCAACAAGACACTATGAACTAATAGGATTGAAGCACCAATTGAAACAGGAATACCAAAACCAATTACTAAACCAAAACTTAGTGCAAAACTTGTTGCTGCTAATTCTTTCTTACCAATCTTTTTTTCTAAAAATTCAGGAACAATCGGTCTTAAGCCATCATTAAAAACGGCAATACCCTTGTTCGCTAATATCGAACTCATACCACCTAAGAGTGCAATGGCGATTAACTCAATAATTTTCGTAGACGTCATTTGTTTCACCTATTCCTTATTTTTATTTACCAAGCTCATCAATAATGATTGGTATAACGATATCTTTATGTTGCGCAGTAAAACCAAATGCTCTTTTTCCAGATTTGATTTGAGCTCTAATATCATCTTCAGACATCACATTTCCTGGCATTGAAACAGTTACACAATTATCATGTCCTAGCAATGCTAACGCCATGGCTAAGGCACCACCACCACCTGTATTACAAGCACCTAAATAATAGTCAGCTTGACCATTTTTTACTGCCATGGCCGCGTCAAGATCACTTTTAACTTCGATTTCAAATCTTCCTTCAGAATATTTTTCAACAAGATTTTTTACCTCTTCTTTATCGATTTGACCACCAATTACAATTTTCTTCATAAATAATCCCTCTTTCTTAATATACATTTTTTTGTACATTGATGTTTGAAATAACATCATTACACGTTCATTATATCAATATTTTATTTTTTTGCAAGCCTTTTCAAAAGAAACTATTGTAATAATAAATAATTTACTAATAGTAGAATTAACCTATAATTTTTATTGTAGCATTAATCTAAAACGTAACTAATTACAATTAATCAATAATAAATAGCCAATAACATTGAAGTAATAATGTTTTTGGCTATAGTAAAATTAAACCATACTGTCTTTCATTGAAGTATTAGTAAAGATGTTATTTGAAATAATAAGATTAATATGTCTATTAAAATCAAATTCATATGAAGATTATATAATTTATATATTTTAATCAACTTTTTCCATTAATTTTAAAACTATCTCGCCTATCACTTGAGATATTAATAAAAGACTACCTTCATCAATATTAAATTTGGGATGATGGTGAGGATAGCCAATTTCATTTTCTGGCTTGGCTCCAACTAGCAAGAAACAACTCGGGGCAATTGTTCGATAGTAACAAAAATCTTCCGAAGCAGTAACTCTATAATCAGTCAATATATTAATGTGATTTGATATATTAATGTCTCTTATTATGTTAGTGACATCACTCATTTTTATTGGATCGTTATATACCTCTTCATAATCATGATTATAATCAAGTTCAAATTCAATATCAAACATTATCGAAATACCTTTTAATATTCGAACAAATTCTTCTTTAATTTTTTTGCTTGTAGCGCTATTAAAAGTTCGAATATCACCACAAATTTTGACAGTTTCTTGAATCACATTAAAACTTCCAGAGCCTTCTACACTTCCAATTGTTAATGTTGCAGGTTCCAAAGGGTCAACTCTTCTACTAATAATTGATTGAACAGCTGTCTGAAAAAAAGCAACTGCCAAATTAGTATCTTTTGCTAAATGAGGAGCACTTCCATGACCTCCGCACCCTTTAAAGAGAACACTAAAATGATCACGTCTAGTCATTATACTACCTGGAGTACATGAAATAGTGCCTAATGGTAATAAACTCCACAAATGTGCTCCAATAAAAAAATCCACATCGTCAACTAGCCCTGAATTAATAATTGATTGTGCACCGCCCGGTGGTATTT
The DNA here is from genome assembly GCF_004792515.1 of Vagococcus xieshaowenii. Taxonomy (NCBI): domain Bacteria; kingdom Bacillati; phylum Bacillota; class Bacilli; order Lactobacillales; family Enterococcaceae; genus Vagococcus; species Vagococcus xieshaowenii. The sequence goes on from NZ_CP038865.1 coordinate 1,230,900, forward strand.
CTTCAGCTGCTTGATGAATAATTTTAATTGTTCCATTCCACTTATCTTTATAAGTAATTAGTGCTTCTGCTAGCACCATTAAGTACGCGGTATGGCCATCATGACCACACGCATGCATTACTCCATTATTTTTTGATGAAAAGGATAATCCTGTTTCTTCTAGTATAGCTAGCGCATCAAAATCTGCTCTAATTCCAATAACATTTCCTGGTTTTTGTCCATTTATTGTTACTACAATCCCGTTACTATTCGGATCCTTTTCAACTAAACAATCTTTGGTCGAATAATAATCATAAATATAATTAGATGTTTGAAATTCATTAAATGATAGTTCTGGATTTTCATGTAAATAGCGTCTAATAGAAATCATTTTTTTCTCATTATCTTCAAGAAATTTATTAATGTAGTTATTCATACAGCCTCCTACTTTCTGTATTACAAACCATTATTTTTAATTACATCTTGGTACCAATAAAAAGATTTTTTTCTAAATCTATCCAGTGTTCCTTTTCCTTCATTATCTTTATCTACATAAATAAAGCCATATCTTTTTTCCATTTCACCTGTTGATGCACTAACAAGATCTATGCAACCCCAAGACGTAAAGGCAATTAAATCTACTCCATCTTGAATAGCTTCCCACATAGCGTTTATATGATCATTTAAATAAGAAATTCGGTAATCATCTTGAACCGTTCCGTTAATAAATTCATCTTTAGCTCCTAGTCCATTTTCAACCACCATTATTGGAATTTGATAACGACTATAAATATTATTCAATGAATATCGTAAACCTAGTGGATCTATTTCCCATCCCCATTCACTAGCTTCTAAATAAGGGTTTTTTATTCCCCCAACAATGTTTCCATAAACTGTTTCTAACCCTTCATCTTTAGAAGAAACAGTAGTTGGCTGATAATAAGACATTGAATAGAAGTCAACCGTCCCTCTTTTTATTATTTTTAAATCTTCAGGCTCCATATTAATAGTTATATTATTATCCTTCCAATAACGTTTGGCATAATATGGATATTCTCCTCTTACCTGAACATCTGAACAATAAAAATTTCCCATTTGATCTTCTTGTTGTGCTAAAAATACATCCTGAGGATCACACGTATATGGATAATTACAATGATAAGTTATCATACAACCAAATTGAAATTTATTATTTATTTCTTTTCCTAGTTCAACTACCCTAGCACTTGCAACAAATTGATGGTGTAAAGCTTGAAATCTTAACTGTCTACTATCTACCTCTGTATTATTAAAAACTCCGGTATCATCTACTAACATTCCCGCTTCTAAATAAGCACCTATAGGTCTCATTAAGGCATTAATTTCATTAAAAGTAATCCAATAGCGAACATCATTTTTATAACGTTCCATAATAGTCGTAGCAAACCTCATATAACTATCTATCATTCTTCTACTTTCCCATGAATTAAATTCTTTGGTACACTCATATGGTGGTTCATAATGCGAGATAGTCACTAGAGGCTCTATATTATATTTTTTTAATTCTGCTATCACTTTATCATAAAATTTTAAACCTTCTTCATTTGGTTTCTCTTCAAGTCCCGTAGGAAAAATCCGACTCCAAGCGATTGAAAATCGAAATGTTTTGAAGCCCATTTCAGCAAATAAAGCTATATCTTCTTTATATCTATGATAAAAATCTACTGCTTCATGACTAGGATAATTGACATTATTCTCAACTTTTTTAGTAATCCTTCTCGGGCAATCAACTGTCCCTGCTGTTAACAAATCAGATGTAGCCAATCCTTTACCATCAACATTATAGGCACCTTCATATTGATTAGCTGCCGTTGCGCCACCCCATAAAAAACTATCTGGAAATTTTTTAATCATATTAACACTCCTATTTTATAATTGTTAAAAGCTTTTCTTTTGGATAAACGTAAGTTTCCTTGGTTTCAATTACATCAAGGTATTTATCAGAATTAAGAACTATGACTGGTGTAGTTAGGCTATAACCTAAACTTTCAATCTTTTCTTTATCAATTGTTACTAGTAGATCTCCGACTTTTATATTTTGATTTTTTTTAACCTTAACATCAAAATATTTTCCTTGTAGTTTTACTGTATCAATTCCAATATGAATCAAGAGCTCTACTCCATCATCTGTTAGAATTCCTATTGCATGTCCCGTTTCATATAACATAGAGACTTTACCCGATACAGGTGCGTAAAAATTATTATCATTAGGAACTATAGCAATGCCTTTACCCAACACTCCAGAAGCAAATGTTTGATCACCTGATTGTTCTAATGGTACAACAGTACCTTCTACAACACTATCAATTTCTTTTGTAGTAACTTCTGTATCTGTTTCATTGCCTTTCATATCAACTAACTCTTCTTGTCCATCTTCAAACCCTAAAATATAAGTAAGTACAAAAGATAGAACTAAAGCAATTGCCATAGTAATAAGAGCATTAATCAGATTTTTAGGGTCTTCTGTAATAAAGACTGGTAAAGTTGGGAACCCAGGAGAGCCAAAGCTAATTCTAACTACTCCCGTAATACCAGCATATAGACCAGCAACACCACCTGAAATCATTACAGCAATTAGTGGACGTTTTAGCGGCATTGTTACACCATATAAGGCTGGCTCTGTAATACCACACAAGGCAGTAATTCCAGATGATAAGGCAAGTTGTCTTCGCTCTTTATTCTTAGTCTTTAAAGCAACTGCTAATGAAGCCCCACCTTGTGAAATATTACTTGCTAACATAGCAGGTCCTGTGATTGTTTCATATCCTTTTGAAGCTAAAGATAATTGAACTAAAGGCGTTAAAGAAACATGCATACCTATCGAAACAAGCAATGGCATTGTTGCACCTAAAACAGTTGGAACCAACCATCCAGCATGTCCATCCAGGAAGTTAATCCCTCCTGACAAGATATTTCCTAACCAGGTTCCTATTGGCCCAATGACAATAAGAGAAACTGGAGCAGTAATTAATAATACTAATAGCGGTTTAAGTAACGCTTTAATAATATTAGGACTAACTTTCTCTGCAAATCTCTCAACATATGACATAAACCAAACACAAAGAATAATTGGTACGGCTGTAGAAGCATAGTTTACCAGTGTAATTGGCATACTAAAGAAATGAGTAGGTGTTTGTTCCGTCACTAAAGCTGTAAAATTGGGATGTAGTAATACCCCAGCAATAGCAAGAGCAAAGTATTGATTAGTCCTAAATCTTTTAGCAGCTGAAACCGCTAACAACATTGGCATAAAATAATAAACTGAATCTGAAATCAAATTCAATATATAGTAGTTTTGAGTTTCTTTAGACATACCTGCTAATACCATTACAGCTAGAACAGCTTTTACCATACCAGCTCCGGCTAAAGCTGGAACTAATGGAGCAAAAATTCCAATTAAAGCGTCTAACATTTTCGCAAAAATATTTTTTTCTTCATTTTGTTTTGACGAATTTTTAGATTCACCATCATTTATTCCTGAATATTGCTTGGTTATTTCTCTTAATATTTCTTCTACTTTTGGTCCTATAATTACTTGAGACTCTTCATTTGCTTGAACAACACCTACTATTCCTTTAACATTATGTAATTCTTCAATATTAAACTTACTTTTATCTTTTAATATAAATCTCAATCTAGTTGCACAATTATATACACTAGAAACATTTTCTTCCCCACCAACATTAACAATTATTTTTTTTGCTAGTTCTTCATTCGTCATATTCATTACTCCTTATCTAATATTCTTTGAACATGCAGTGTTAAATATATTTTTTCATCTTGATTTGCTTTATATGAATATTCCTCTTCTATAAATTTGGATATTTTTTCTACACAAGAGTATGCTTCTTTGTATTTTTCTTGAATTACTTCTGCCAAATCATTAAATTTTTCAGTTGATTCTTCACTATTCATTACTCGGATTGTAAAAAATTTCAGGTGTGTAATAAATCTTTGATAATATATTGAATTTTCATCATAGTTTAATTCAAAATGGTATTTGATAATATTTAATATTGCATTCATCAGCCTCGTGGATTTATGAACATTATAAAAATCCAAACTTGTAGTTGCTGTAATTATATGCCAAGTAATAAAACCTGCTTCATCTTCATTAAAATCACATTCTAGAGTAGCATTAACTAAATCTAAAATATCCAATGCAATACTAAACTCTTTTTGATAAAAATTTTTAATTTCGAATAACATCGGATTGTCGATCAATAGATTAATTTCTTTCCTTTTAAGTAACATTGTTAAATGGTCTGATAATGTCACATATAATGTATCACTAACTTCAAGTCCATAACTACCTCTTAATAACGAGACTATATTATCAACCAAATCAAATATTTCTAATGGAACGTCTACCAAGATATGTTGTAGTTTGTTTCTGATTTCATCATTATCAATAGTAAATTTTTTTTCTGCTTTTTCGATATCAACAGGATCTCCAACTTTTCTCTCCCAACCAATTCCAACTCCTGTATAAATCACCTCATTTCCTAATTCATCAATAGTTACAACCGCATTATTATTTAGCTTCTTTTTGATTCTCATGATAACCTCCTTTCAAAAAAAAGAGACCTATCTAGAAAAAAGCACACAAAGAAATCTTGTGTTGCTCTTATCTAAATAGGTCCAGCTTGCATTTGCAATTACTATCCTACAAAAAGATAATGATATTTAATATTTATTATTTATATAAATCATTATAACGGGTATTTTTAAGAAAGTAAACAGATTGTTTAAAAACTAATGGGTTATTTGATCTGAAGATTCGATTGTTAAATTAGAAATTGTGTGAGTAATAATCGATTTTTAATCTATAATAAATAAACTCTTACACCCTTAGAATTTATAATACTAGCTATTAATGGACACACCCTATATTAAAAATATATAACTCAAATGTATCAAAGGGCGTATCCAAAGTAATTTTAGGCAAAAAAAATAAGCTATAAATTCTGATTTAACAACGTTTATAGCTTATTTAGAAATTAACCTACACTACCTTCCATCTCATATGAGATCAATCGATTTAATTCCACCGCATATTCCATCGGTAATTCTTTGGTGAATGGTTCAACGAATCCCATGACAATCATCTCGGTTGCTTGTTCTTCTGATAAACCTCGGCTCATCAAGTAGTACAATTGTTCTTCAGAGATTTTTGAGACTTTCGCTTCATGTTCTAAAGCGACTTGGCTGTTATGAATTTCATTAAATGGAATCGTATCTGATTTCGATAAGTTATCCATGATAATCGTATCACATTCGATATGTGAGATTGATCCTTGGCTTTCTTTACCAAATGTTACTTGTCCACGGTAGTTTACTTCCCCACCGCCACGTGCGATTGATTTAGAAACAATCGAACTAGACGTATTTGGTGCGTTATGAATCATTTTAGCACCAGTATCTTGGATTTGTCCTTTATTCGCAAAGGCCACTGTTAACATCGTACCACGAGCCCCACGGCCATTAAGTTGAACACTTGGGTATTTCATTGTTGTTTTGGCACCAATGTTACCATCAATCCATTCAACTGTTGCGTTTTCCATTGCACGCGCACGTTTTGTAACTAAGTTGTAGACGTTATCTGACCAGTTTTGAATCGTTGTGTAACGACAATAAGCGTCTTTCAACGTAAAGATTTCAACAATCGCCGCATGTAAACTATTCGTTGAATAGGTAGGTGCCGTACAGCCTTCTACATAATGCACACTTGCGCCCTCATCAACGATAATTAATGTACGTTCAAATTGTCCCATGTTTTCGTCGTTAATACGGAAGTAAGTTTGTAATGGTACTTCCACTTTAACGCCTTTAGGTACATAGATAAAGGTTCCACCTGACCATACAGCTGAATTAAGTGCTGCTAGTTTATTATCCGTTGGCGGAACTAATTTTGAGAAGTATTCTTTGAATAAATCTGGATATTCTTTTAACGCTGAATCTGTGTCTGTAAATACTACACCCATCTTCTCAAATTCTTCTTTCATATTGTGGTATACCACTTCTGATTCATACTGCGCTGAAGCACCTGACAAATACTTTTGTTCAGCTTCTGGAATCCCTAAACGCTCGAAGGTTTCTTTTATTTTTTCTGGAACATCTTCCCAATCACGCGCTGGATTGTTACTTGATTTTTTGTAATAGGTAATCGCATCAAAGTCGATATCTGATAAATCAGGTCCCCACTCTTGCATCGCCATGTTATTAAATGCTTCTAATGAACGTAAACGGAAATCAAGCATCCATTCTGGCTCATTTTTAACACGTGAAATTTCACGTACAATTTCTTCACTTAGTCCTTTACCTGTTGTATAGACAGGTTTGACATCATCACGAAAACCAAATTGGTAATCGCCAACTACAGGTACATCCGTCATTGTCTTCACTCCTTCTCTTCGCAATGTGATTGTTCAGCAGTTGTTGCGGCTTCTTTTTCAATAATGCCTCGCTCTAACGCTTTCCAAGCCAACGTTGCGCATTTAATACGCGCTGGGAATTTTGAGACACCTTTTAATAGACTGGCGTCGCCTAATGCTTGAATATTAGCTACTTCTTTACCTTGGACTAATTCAGAGAAATCCTCGGCTAATGCCATGGCTTCTTTTTCTGTTTTGCCAATAACTACTTCTGTCATCATACTGGCACTTGCCATTGAAATTGAACAGCCACTTCCGGCAAAACGCGCATCAACGACACGATCCTCTTCAATTTTTAATTGCAAGGTGATCACATCGCCGCATGTTGGATTATTTAACTCCAACTGATGCGTCATATCTTCAGATAACCCGTAATGTCGCGGACTATTTGAGTGGTCCAAAACAACTTGTCGATATAGCATGTCTAATCTAGATAATCCCATGGTTGAAAAACTCCTTTGTAGCAATCACTGCGTCTATAAATTTATCTGCTTCTTCTAATGTATTGTAAAAATAAAAACTGGCACGAGCGGTCGCCTTAACCTCTAAATAGCTCAATAAAGGTTGCGCGCAATGATGCCCTGCTCGAACCGCTACTCCCTGCATATCCATCGCAGTCGCTACGTCATGAGGGTGAACGCCGTCAATATTGAATGATAAGACAGCACTATGATTAGCGGTCGTTGAAGGGCCGTAAACACTCACCCCTTCAATTGCTTGAAGCTTAGGCAAGACGTATTCAACAATAGCTTGTTCATAAGCATGAATTTGGCTCATGTCTAATGCTGTCAAATAATCGATAGCAGCTCCCAATCCTATCGCACCTGCGATATTAGGTGTGCCTGCCTCAAATTTGTAAGGTAATTCAGCCCACGTGCTATCTTGTTCGTACACAAAATCAATCATCTCGCCACCAAACTCAATCGGTTCGATTTTTTCTAACCAATGTTGTTTGCCATATAAGACACCGATTCCTGTCGGTCCACACATTTTATGCCCACTAAAGGCATAAAAATCTACGTCTAATTCTTGGACATTAACAGGCATGTGGGGAACAGCTTGAGCGCCATCAACTACCATAATAGCCTCCACTTCATGTGCTAGTTGAACAAGTTCTTTGATAGGCGTTGTTACACCTAACACATTAGAGACATGTGCCAGTGAAACAATTTTTGTTTTATTGGTGATTTTTTCACGCGCATCGTTCATATCAAGTTCTCCTTCAGAGGTTAACGCGATATATTTAAGAATGGCGCCTTTACGTTTTGCCAATTGTTGCCACGGCACGATATTCGAGTGATGTTCCATATAAGAAATCACAATTTCATCGCCTGCTTCAACAAATTGATCACCAAAACTTCTTGCAACCCAGTTTAGACTAGTTGTTGTGCCTCGTGTAAAAAGAATTTCTTTTGTAGAATGGGCCTGGATAAACTGGCGGACTTTCTCACGTGCCCCTTCATATGCAGAAGTTGCACGCTCACCTAACGTATGAACCCCACGATGAACGTTGGCATTATCTTGTTGATAGTACTGATTTAACGCTTCTAACACTTGCTTAGGTTTTTGAGTGGTTGCTGCATTATCAAGATAAATCAATGGTTCATCATTCACTTCTTGAAATAGAATAGGAAAATCTTCGCGCAATTTATCAATAGCTTTCATTCTACATTAACTTCCTTTCAATCACGTCAGCTAGTTCATCACGTACATCTTTGACAGGAATTTCGGTTAATACACTGCCTAAGAAACCACGAATGACTAAACGTTCTGCTTCCATTTTTTCTAAACCACGACTCATTAAGTAGTACATCTCTTCAGGATCTACGCGACCAACACTGGCTGCATGTCCTGCGGTTACTTCGTTCTCATCAATTAAAAGAATTGGGTTAGCATCACCACGTGCTTTGTCTGATAACATCATCACACGACTTTCTTGTTGTGCATCAGCGCCCACTGCTCCTTTAATAATATGACCAATTCCGTTAAAAGTTAATGTCCCACGTTCACGAATGACACCATGTTGTAAAATATGTCCAACTGAATGTGGCGCATAGTTAGTCACGCGTGTGTCAATTCCTTGAATTTGGCGCCCAGCACTCAACGCGACCACTTTTACTTCAGAATGTGCCCCTTGTCCAACTAAATCTGAATCAAAGTCTGCGACCACATTACCATCATTTAGGACCCCAATCGCCCAGTCAACTGACGCATCACGCATGATATGTGCACGACGATTCATATACGTATTAGTTGATTCGCCTAATTGATCAATCGCTGAGAATTTCACTTGTGCCCCTTGCTTAGCTACTACTTCTACAACAATGTTACCGATAGCTTTAGCACTACCTTCACCAATTGTTTCGTAACGTTCTAGGTAAGTCACTTGGCTATTCTCATCAGCTAAAACTAACACATGATGCGTGAAGTTAGCGATTGAATCAGCGAACTGATAGAAGACTGCTTCAACAGGCTCTTCAATTGCTACATTACGAGGAACATATAAGAACATCCCACTATTCATGAACGCAGCGTGAAACGCTGTTAATTGATCTTCGTCATATTTAACGGCTAATGTCATATACGCTTCTTTAACTAAATCAGCATGTTCGTTCATTGCTGTAAAGATATCTGTAAAGATAACCCCTTTGGCCGATAACTCTTCTGGTAAATGAGCCATTAATGTTTGATTATACGCTTGTACTAATGTTGGGTTTGTTTTTTCATCTACTACGATTTCTGTTTCATCTGTAGAATCCGTTGGTTCCCAGCCACGCATGTCTGTTAAGTCCCAACGATGCATTTTGACACGTTCAATTACAGGTAAAGCTAATTCATCGATTTTATCCAAAGCGACTAAACGGTGATTTAACATCCATTCAGGTTCACCTTGCTTAACTGAGAATGCTTTGACCTGATCAAGATACGTTTGTTTGATAGTATCTGTCATTTTTGTCACTCCTTATTCTTCAGTTAATTCGATTCCTAATTCAGCGCTAATACCTGCATAACCTTCTGCTTCTAAACGACGTGCTAAATCAGCATCGCCTGTTTTAACGACACGTCCATCCATCATGATGTGAACCACGTCTGGTGTAATGTAGTTTAATAAGCGTTGGTAATGGGTAATAATTAACGCACCAAAGTTTTCTCCACGCATTTCGTTAATCCCTTTTGATACCACTTTAAGCGCATCAATATCTAAACCTGAGTCAATTTCATCCAAAATAGCGAATGTTGGCTCTAACATTAATAATTGTAAAATTTCGTTACGTTTTTTCTCGCCACCTGAGAATCCTTCATTTAAATAACGTTCTGCCATTTCTTCAGACATGTCTAATAATGCCATTTTTTCATCTAATTTTGTGATGAAATCCATAACAGAAATTTTATCTTCATCTTCTTTACCTGAGTTCATTGCCGCACGCATGAATTCTGCGTTTGTGATACCAGGAATTTCACTTGGGTATTGCATTGCTAAAAAGACACCAGCACGTGCACGTTCATCAACTTCTAACTCTAATAGGTTAACTCCGTCTAATAAGACTTCCCCTTGGGTTACTTCATAGTTTGGGTGCCCCATAATAGCGGCTGATAATGTTGATTTACCCGTTCCGTTAGGTCCCATGATAGCGTGAATTTCATTTGTGTTAATAACTAAGTTAACACCTTTTAATATTTCTTTATCTTCTATGCTAACATGCAAATCTTTTATTTCTAAAACTGCCATGTATTATTTCCCTCCATTGTCACTATATTTTATCATTGTGATACAACTAATTGTATCTTAATTGAAAATGAAATTCAATGATTGAACGCTCAAAACATTGTAATTTTAAGGCTTTCGCCTAAAAACAGGGGTGTTTCTAGATAATAATCATTATAAACTGTTGATAGACATGAAAGTGCTTTAGTTTTTAATTTTTACAAAATAAAAAAAGACATATGGACCATTGCCATACATCTTTGTTCTTAAATAGTTATTCTTCTTAATTAAATATGTTATTAATCAAATAATTTAGACCAGTCATTATGCAAGCTTGAAACGCCACGTGAGTGTTTTTCAGTCGCACGGTTACAGTATTCTTTATCATTGACTTTTTTATTGAATTGATAGATTTTATAGCGTTCCACAATGCTTAGGTACTTAGAGTTTTTTTGGATAATACCGAGTACCGTACTTTTTCTCTTTAACACTGCTTTCCCTTCCTTTTCCTTCAAATAAACAACCGAGGATTATTATAATTCATAACAAACATTTTGTCATTAGTTTCTAGATTTTTAGATGATTTTCTACTAATTTTTTACCGATTTCTTACCATTTTTTAACAATAAAAAAACCTATGTTCTGTCATTTGACTAGAAACATAGGTCGTTTTACTATTTCTTTAAATATATTGTTGTAATTTTTCTCCATCATAAGCCAAGTCTATCATACCGCCACCTAAACATTCTTCGCCATCATAAAAGACAACTGCTTGTCCTGGTGTAATGGCACGTACTGGCTCATCAAACATCACACGTGCTTTGGTTGGGTTTTGGTCATCTAGTTGCACCGTCACACCGATATCTTGTTGACGATAGCGGAACTTAGCTGTACATTTGAATTCTTTTTGCGTCCAATTATCTTGAGTAAAATGAATCTCACTGGCATCTAAATGGGTTGAATACAGCGTCGGGTGATGGAATCCTTGTCCAACGATTAACGTATTCGTTGCTAATTCTTTGCCAATAGCGAACCATGGTTCATTTGAGGCACCACCACCGCCAATACCAAGTCCTTGACGTTGACCGATTGTGTAGTACATTAGGCCAGCATGTTGCCCTTTCACTTCACCATCTTCTGTCACCATATTACCTGGAGTTGCTGGTAAATAGTTACTTAAGAACTCTTTAAAGTTTTTCTCACCGATAAAGCATACTCCCGTTGAATCTTTTTTCTTAGCCGTTGCTAGCCCTGCACGTTCAGCTATTTCACGTACTTCTGGCTTTTGTAAATGACCTAATGGAAACATGGTTTTGCTTAATTGTTCTTGAGAAAGTTGGCTCAAGAAATATGTTTGGTCTTTATTATTGTCAACGCCACGTAACATGTGTGACACGCCATTTTCATCGCGAACAACACGTGCGTAGTGACCTGTTGCCACGTAATCAGCCCCTAATTCCATCGCATAGTCTAAAAAGGCTTTAAATTTAATTTCTTTGTTACACATCACATCAGGATTTGGCGTACGTCCAGCACGATATTCAGCCAAGAAGTATTCAAACACACGATCCCAATATTCTTTTTCAAAGTTTACTGAATAATAAGGAATCCCAATTTGGTTGGCAACTTTTGCCACATCCTTATAATCCTCAGTTGCGGTACACACACCGTTTTCGTCAGTGTCGTCCCAGTTTTTCATAAAAATCCCTACTACGTCATATCCTTGTTCTTTTAATAGTAGAGCCGTAACGGAAGAATCCACTCCGCCACTCATGCCGACAACGACACGAATCTTGCTGTTGTCTGTCATGTTTATCACCATCATTTCTTCTAGATTCTGAAACTATCTGATTTGAAGGTCGGAAATTTCAGTCAACCCATTATATACTGTTTGCTGAAAAAATGCACGTTTTGATTGTTAATAAAATAAAAACCCACGAAGAATAGATCTTCATGGGCTACCAATTATTCCACTACTTCAAAGCAGTCTCTATTTACCATCTCATTTAGCATATATTCTAAATTTTGACGTAATTCAGCGTGTTCTTCTTTTTCAAAAATATTAATTTGTTTTAAACCATTTGGTGTGGTCACACTCATTTTAAATGTGGCTAAATCTTTAGCAACCGTTATTTTAAAACGAGGGCCAGTTTTGCTCACGGTCATATCTAAGGCGCGATCAAATTGTAAATTACCTTGTTTAGTTTCTGTAAAACCTAAATCTTTAAACGTATATCGTTTCGCTTGGGGGCTCATTTTGTATTGAACAGGTGAACCTAATACTGCTGTTGTTTGCTCAAATGCCATGTTCGTCACTCCTCAACTCTTTTTATATTTCTATTATAGACAATTTATCTGTGTAACTTTTAGGTATATTATATAGTAGAAACTAGTATAAACTAGCGTTGATTTATCAACATTTAGCAAAATTAGTTATAAACTAAAATAAACTATCCGTATTCAAAACCGTATTCATTATCGTATTCAAAAACTTATTTAGACCTGAGCAAGATTAACCGTCAGAGATGGCGGTTTATTTTATTCCCATTCTATGCTTATTACTTTAGATCGTTTCATCAAAGTATATTTAGCCTTCTTATTGGAATGTAAGGTAGCAGGTTTAAATATACCATCTTCTTTCGCTCTCTTAAGACCTAGAACTATTTCTTCTTTTGTTCCCATTCTTGTAAATACACAATCCAATTTCATAGGGTTAGGGTTAGCATGGTCCATAGGTATACAAACTTTTACACTTTGGTCTAAAAACACTTCATACAAGAACGAATATAACATGATTCGATTCTTAATATCTTGTGGCCCAAAATTATGATGCTTCATTATGCTTGACGAGGTCATTTTATATCTTCTAATTTCATCTAGTATCTTTGTACCGCTTTTATTCTTACTAACATAGTGCAACCCTAATAAATGTGGTAATCCATCTATAAAAAACGCAACCTTAAATTCTTTTAATTCAGAATAATTAGTCCTTATTAAGCAGGTTTTACCATGAAAATTACATTCGTAGTCTTGTAAAATGTCTATTAATCTAACATCTTTATAATCTGTTGGTAGTGATTCGATTACTATAACTTCTTTGTGGTTGGTAGGCAACGATTCCATTAGTCTCTCCCTAAAAAAAATACCCTTCTAAAAATAGAAGGGCAATTATTATCATACGTATGGTACGAACAGGATGCGTCTCCTGTTGGGACTTCCGAAAGGTTACTAGGCCTCCTTCAGGCAACTTGACGTACCAACTATCAAGTCTTCGATTAAATCGAACACACATATTAATTTAATAAATGTTGTGAGGTAAGTTTAACTTACCAAAAAGAAGAAGTTTGCTTCTTCAACAAAAATATACCATTTATTACAAAAATAGTCAATATACTAGTTTCGATTACTTTACATAATAACAACTCCAAAACCTACTATTTCATGCTTGTTATACCTCAATTGTACTCACTTTAACTTAATACACTTAGTAGATATTTTCTACCAAGTCAATCAGCTGTGTTTTTGCGCCCAGTCCATTTTTGGCTTCGGCTAACCAGTCCATTTTTGGCTTGGTTAAATCATTGCCACTTATGGCAACGGCTGTTTTCTCCACTTATGGCGAATAACAACTAAGTCGATTATTTCGACCTGCCTTCTGATATGTTTCTGCCACAACTGGCAGAATTTAATTTTCCCCACTTATGGGGAATACCTGCGTTACACATTACGCTATTCAGCTTATAACCTCATGCAAGGATTGTTTGCAACAGCTTGTTAACGTGTTAAAGGCTAAGAACAACTTTCGCAACCTTTTGCGAATCGTATTAATTGTACGAGTGGTATCTGATAAGAATAATGTTCGTATCAGCTTTAACATCCGAGTGGTATCTAATACGTATAATGTACGTTTCAGGTATCTATACAAAGATACAAATTGTAACCCTGTTATGTATCTGATAGGAATAATGTTCCTATTAGGTATCTGAGGTAATTAATTGTTCCATCAGGTCTTACCTGCATGTATTAGTAGTTCCATTCAGAAGGTTAGAAACATTGTTTCGCTCCTTAGCCTGTCCAAAACTAGACAACTTCACTTAGGACTGCGCATTTTTGCGCTATCATCGTTTCTTCAATTAGGACACGCCACTTTTGGCTTTTCCTATAACCCTGCGTAGTTTTCCGCAACCCCTATTTATAACAGCACCGAAAATTTCGGTATCCTCGTTTCATCAATTAGGATACATTACTTTTCACGCTATCCCTGTACTAAGCAATTCTTAGTCTAGGTTATGAACAGTGTTCACACCCCTAAATTAGATATGATCCCACACTTTTGTTTAGTCCTACTGTTTGCTATAATGCTCAGTTTAAAAAAGATTAGCCGTTATTTGTGTTTGCCATCTCCTGCACCTAAAGCAACTAATAGCAACTACTTTTTTAGGGTGTCCGATTTGTTAGATTAGAGATGCTATTTTTCTATGATTTAACATTACAGCCATCTCATAACTTCATAATTCACCTCAAAACAGGGACAGTTTGCTCAAACCCTCCACGCTTACTCTCCGTAAGACTCAACCCACTTTTTAGGGATAGTTTTGGAGGGTTTACCGCAAAACCCTATTCTTTTATATATTTTTATATTTATATTATTTACTTTAATCTTTATAAATAAGTATCCCTACTATCCCTAAGGTATTAGAAACCCAATAGTATCAACGGTTTATAACAGGGAGGGTTTGCGTTTAAACTCTCCACTAACCCTCCAACTGTCCCTAATTTAGTACATTAAGAATATTTTCAAACGGTTTGTTGATAGTTATACCTGAGTAAACCATTCGGCTGTAACCTTATATATCCATATCCCACTATTTAATTTCATGTTGAGCTTACCTTCCAAAAATGGTATACTATCAGTAACGAATCGAACAAATCCATATCTCTGTATCCTAAAGTTACAAAAAATAGGATATAGAGATTTTTTTTATATATTTAAGTATTCTCTATTTACTAGGTGTAACTTTGTAACTTTTGGTCTAAAACCCTTATGTATCAAGGGATACAGAGGTTACAAAACTGGTTACAAGATGGTTACAGTTACAGGATTTTTACCTTTTTATTTTCAATTTTGGTTATTTTCTGACTTTTGTAACCTTTTTTGTAACTTTTCAAAAACGCTGTATCCCTTGAGAGAGTAAGAGCCGACACAATGTGGTTATATGTCTATTAATTCTGTAACCATGTTTTGTAACCGATTAGAACGGCTAAACTGTTTATATTTTTTTTAGATTAAAATAATCAACTTCCAACAAATTCCACATTTTCATAAGATAGTTTGGCTAAACTGTCTGTGTGCCGTGACGCTTACTCTCTCTAAGCTTTGTGACACTTCCAAATTTGCATTTCAGACAGTTTTGCCAAAAACCCTATTCTTTTATATATTTTTATATTTATATTATTTACTTTACTTTTTATAAATAACTATCTTAACTATCTGAAATAAGAAAACTATAGTTATAGATATTGGTATAACAACGTTTTTCAATCAGACAGTTTGAGCGAAAACCCTCTTAAAACTGTCTGTAACTATCTGTAACTATCTGAATAATTGTTTAACCTAAAAAAGATTACTAGCATTTACTAGCCTAATAAATTAAAAGCATCTCTTTTTAAGGACGGAAAAAACGGAAATACACCTTTATTAACTACCTCAGAAAACCTTGGCATTTCTTGGCATACTAAATCAAAATAATATTCCGCCTTTTTCCACCATCTCAAAGTAGTAGTTTGTAGTATAGGTTAAATTACCTGTATTATTACATTTCTTTCTAGCCTGCCGATTTTTCGACCACCCCACAAAAAACACGCTCCGAAGAACGTGCTTAAAATTATGTTGATTGTAGATATAAGTCTGCTGTAGCACCGCTAACATTATTAATATCATCAACGAACGCTTGATAGTTGCGACCACCTAAGTTTAAGTTAATCACGCCACTTGTTTTTGATGTGCCTGTTAAGTTTTGCGGATTTGAAAAACTACCTTGAATGTTTTGCGCCATTCCGTTTACATTGTTCATAACATCATCAAAGCCGTTTGAGATACCTTTATCCAATCCATACATAATAGACATACCATTATCAATTAACAGTTTTTTATCGTACGATATAGGACCTTTATGTTCTGCTATCCAATCAGCAATACCACCGATGAAGTTTTGAACTTTCTCATATCCTGCTTTTAAACCTCTTAAGAAACCGTCTATAATCGCTCGTCCGGCTTCCATTAAGTCAATATCAGCCATCTTATCGAATAGCCCTACAATGCTATCAATCGTACTCGAGAACATATTTTTGATACCTGCCCAAATATTTTTAATAGCATTTCTAAAGTTCTCGTTTGTTTTCCATAAATAGATAACTCCTGCGGTTAATGCTCCGATAAGTGTGATTATCCAACCGACTGGACCCATAAAGCCTGTAATCATCGTAATTGTGGTTTTAAGACCTACTGTAGATAAGATGGTAAATGCTGTATTTAAACCTTTTACAAGTTTAGTTACTGTTCCTATCACGCTTAACGCTACGAAATAGCCTTTCATTGCTAGCAATCCGCTACTAACCATTACAATAAGCGGGGATAACTTAATGATCTTATCAGTAAAATCTTTTATCACATTAACAGCTAAAGGCACTTTATCAGCTACCTTACTAAAGAAACTATCTACCAATGGTTTCATTTTGTCTATGTATTGCGCTATGACGTTGATTTCATCCGTTCCACCTAATGACTCATTAATAGCGTTTAAAATGCCACCTATGCCCTTTGTTACCGATGTTCTGATATTTTTAAATGATGTTTCAATTCCTTTAGAATTTTTTCTTGCTAGTTCATCAAAACCACCCGTGCCATCATTCAGCATTACCATTGTATCTGCGAACTCTTGGGCGGTTACTTTACCTTGAGATAACGCTTCTTTTAATTGCGCTGTACCTTGTGCCCCATATCCCATTGCATCCGCTACTTTTGATATTAATAATGGTGAGGCATCCGCAATCGAATTAAATTCTTCTCCTTGAATTACGCCTTTACCTAATGATTGGGCAAACTGTGTTAATGCTCCGCTTGCTGATTGTGTACTTGCTCCACCAGCTAACATAGCATTATTAAAGGCTATTACGTAATCAGTTCCTTTATCCAAACTACCCGATGAAATTGAGAGTTTTTGGGCTCCCGATATAATCTCATCCATGGTAGTTGGTAACCCCTCAATCCCTTTATCTAGAGACTTCATAGACTTCTTAACATCATCCGCTGAATAACCTAAGCTTTTCATTACTGTAGGATATTTATTTAATGTATCAAATCGTTGGATTGCTCCGCCTACAGAACTTGTAACTAAGTTTATGCTTTTATCTAATACTTTAAATACTCCTGCGCCTTTCACAACATCCATAACCGATGTTCCAAACTTCTTGGTATTGCCTTGTAGTCCGCTCATTGATTGCTCAGCGGTGTTAAACGTCTTACTAAAACTTTTATCTGTTGCCGATAATATCGCTTCGACTGTGAAGCTTTCTGCCATTCTATACACCTCCTTTCTAATTGTTTAATTAAGCACCTAGAACGACTTCTCGCCCAAATTTATTACGATAGATAACTTGGGCTAACGTAATGTTAAAAAACGTTATTTGTTGCTCGTTTTTCTTGTAGTCTTGTTCTAACTTCAATATTTCACGCTTTAACTCTTTCATACTCATTTGTTGGTACTTGCTACTGATTGCCTTAACTCCCTTTTCAAACTCTGCTATCATTGCTTGTTCGCATTCTTCAATTGAATATCTAGCCATACTTCTCACCCCCTTTCTAAGGTTGTGCTTTTTATAAAGGAAAATATCAAGTATAATCAAGTTTTTGCGCTTTATTATTATGTTTATTAGCTTAGGGGTGGGGCTTATGTGGAAATACCCTGCGTGTTAAATTGATATCCCTCTCCGTTCCCTAGCCATTCTGCTATGACATATACAACGGGGGGGAGATGCTTTTCTTTTTAGGGTGTTAGATTAGTAAGATTTAAGTAGAGATTGCATCTCTAATTTGAATATTTTTCACGTATATACTTCATCAATTCATTAATAAAATCTGTTCTATTCTCGTTATCAGCGAACCAATGATTAAACTCATGTTCAGCTTTACCGCCACGCCTTACTCTTATTTCATCAAAGGCTTTTTCTAATATCATTCTCTCTTGATTATCTTTAAAGTATCTTGTTACTTTCCATTCAATATCGTCTAGCTTACTGTTATTATGTTCCCACTCCACTTGGCTTGCTAGTTCGTCCATAATACGCCCTAGTTTGCTTTCTGCCTTGCCGTATAGTGACGGTAGCAACTCTTTATCTATAGCCATCTTATTCGCTATTGTAGGGTAATCTACTGGCTTTACAGACATATAACTACCATAAGCATAGTTGAATAGACAAGGTTCATTAGACAGATACCAACGTTGCGCTAATAACTCCAGTTCTTCCCTGTCCATTCGCTTCAACGCTTGAAAGAAACATACCGCATAATTATATAATCGTTCTTCTGATTGTATTGCTACGATATTCTTCTCGTAAAAACGCCACTTCCTCAAGTTAAATTGAGCAGTACGTCTAAATCCTCTAATTTCACTACTTGCCATTATTTAAATCTTTCACCACCAAAATATCTAAATCTTGAATATAATACCATTCGTTCTCTAAGTCTTTATTCTCGATAATCGTCATCTTGTTAAGCTCCTTTTTCATTAGTTTTATCACGAATCAAAGTGATTTTTTTAGGTTCATTAGATAGCTCGTTGTATCGTTTAGCAAACTTGATTTTAATTACTCTTAGTTCGCTCCTAACCTGTGTAACCGTCTTGCCTGTCTGTTCTGCCACTTCCTCTAAACTTGCCCCCTTACACGTTTCAAACGCTGAATACCACTTGTTATACAGTTGTGTGGGGCTTTTATAATACATCCTAGCTAACAAGCTAACTTCTTCTTTTTCTAGCTCCTGTAACGCTCTAAAGAACGTTATCGCCTGCCATTTATGGAAGTTGTTCTTCATCTTGTTTATGTTCAATTCATAGAACTGCCAACGCCTTAATATAAACGTTGCTAACCTAACTTGTTCTTTATCGTTCATCATATACACCTCCACTATTACTATTGGTAATAGTTAGTTTTCCGTTTCGTCCTTTGTCTCCCGTCATGTACACCCCTTAAAATCGTTTCTAAGCGTTTAAACGTTATCCATTGGCATTTTATCGTTTAACGTTCTAAAACGCTCCTATTAGCTAATTAACGCTTAATAAAGTAGTTATATGTTAATTGCATTCAGTATCGCATCCATATTCCCTAAATAATCATCTTGTACTAATTCGATTTCTTTTGTATCTTCATCTTCCACGCCTAACCATAAAGAAACAGCCATTGTAATTTCTTCTATTTCTTCAATCGCCTTTTGTTTTACCTGCTCGTTATCCACCGCATAACCTTTAATAAATCTGTCTACCAAATAATTACGTTCATACGGCTCTAAGCTATCCATGAACTTATTCCAATATTTCTGCTTAAACTGATTTATCTTAATACGATCATCTACAATACGATTAAACCTATCTAACTGTTCTACAAAGGTGGCTGGTTTAATGGATTCGGAGTAGATACCTAAATCACCAAATACAACGTGCGAACAGAAACTACTTTGATAACGTTCATCTCTATATCTTTCTTTACTGTGGACTAATTCTTTTTCTAATAACTCTAAGTGCATATATTTTTTTATCGCCTGTTCGTCAAACTGTTCCATCTCCACACCGTCCTGCTTGCAATTAGAAGTTTATTTATATCTATCTCTTAATCTATATCTGTTGCGTTACATTGCGTTACTGTAACGTTACGCATATCAGACAACCAATTAGCTAAGGCTAAGCTATATATAACCTATACTTACCTAACTTAACCTTACCTAACCTATGCCGTCATTTGTCAGACAAGTGTCTGTCATTTGATTAAAGGGAGTAAACAATGCTTACCCCCTACTCTTATTTAAAAGTGTACCCCTGTGTTATCTCCATCGTCCGGATATCTCCATTCATCCGGTACTGTTACCTTAGGCGGTTTATATATAGAAGTTGAGTTTTTACTTCTGTATGCTTCACTTAGGTAGTCACCCATCTTGTTACCAAACAACGTGCTAGGTCTTAGATATTTATTCATTTTGTCATCATACAACCATTCAGTTGTTTTTATCATTATTACTTGTTTGAAGTCATCAAACGTATAGCCGTTTTCTATTTGTGAAGTAATCAGTTTTACGTTGTCATCACTTGCTTTGTATACGCCGTTTGTTTTTTCATTCAAATAGTCTATAACTTGATTAATAGTAGATTGGTGAGGGGAAGAAGGGGAGCTGGTGGCTTGTTTTCTTTCCTCTTGCTCTACCTCTCTCTCTATATCTATATCTATCTCTATATCTATCTCTTCTCTTTCTCTATCTCTTCTCTTCTCTTCGTTGCGGTCTGTTTCATTACTGTTGCATTGCAACGCTTCACCGTTACTTTGCAACACTTCGGCATTATTCTCGATTCTTTTTTTTGCTCTATGTCGTCTTGAACGTTCTGTACTATAAGCTTCAGACCCCACCATGTCCGGTACTCTATTTAAAAAATACTCATCTTCCTCAACTATCTCTATTAATTTTTTCTTTTGTAAAAAACTAATCGTAACGGACACATCTTCCATGCTTTCATCTATAGCAAGCGCAACTTCCTCAATAAAATCATCGCCAATCGCTTCAAAATACAACTTGCCTTCATCTTTAAGGCTTAATAACAACATTTTGAGGTAGATGATTGTGAAGGTATCCCCACCGGCTATCTTCCTTAATAGCTTAATTTCCTTTTGATTAAAAAAATCTTCCTTCAACTGTAGCCAATAATATCTTTTTTTCTTTGGGTCGTTCTTGTACTTAGTCAATAGCAATCACCTCTTTCCTTTTTCAGTTACTCCATGAATAGAAATAAATTGTCAAAATCATCTTGCAACGCTCTATCTATATCCGCATCTAGTGTAATTTGATACTGAAGATGAATTTCTTTATCCCACGTTTTCAAATTCGCATCTTCAACCGCCTGTGCTCGCTTAATCATCTCTTTAATCTGTGATTTAAAGCTCCTTAAGCCTATTTCACGCTCTTCTTCTGTCTGAGGTATAAATATACCATCGCCCGTTCTTGTAGCGCATATAGGCACGTTATGGACTAATATAAGCCGATTAATTGCGGACTGGATTTGTCTAATGTTATAACCTGATACATCTCTTATATATGCTAGTGTTCTTCTTGACCCAATACCTTTAGGAATTAAATTTAATACAGACGTTTCAATCACATTTAATTCTTTTTCCATGCTATTGCCCTCCATCGAATGATTCAACATTTTGATAATGCTCTTCTGAAAGACTCTTAACCGATGCTATCAGACCATTTAAAGCGCTAATATCTTTTAAATTCACATTAGCATCACCGAATCTGTGAAATAAAAATGCTTCAATTCCATCCAATGCAGCCGCTAAGTTACCTGCGCTTATTACTAAATCGTTAATATCTACTTTTTGTTCATTAAATTCCATAAAATTAATATCTCCCTATCGTCAAATTATTGTATTTGTGTTAATATATAGGGAGTTAAACACTTACAAATATCTAACTCCCAACGCTTCGAGAACGGCAATTCTCTAGGCGTTATTTTTGTACTCATATTGCTTTTCATCAACTTCTAACACGCTCATTACAACAGCTGGTATCATTAACACTAGAAACCATTTAAAACTCACTTGGCTTAATAAACCGCCTAATAAGAACACGATTATCAATAGCATCTTAATTCTTGCACCGTACATATTTTTCACCACTCCTTCATACAAATACTTCTTAAAAATTCATCTTTAGCTTGTTGATACATTGGCTTTCCGTTCCCTATTTGATATTGGAATAAGTACTTCCACATACCTTTTTCGTCTAGTTCTACTAATTTAACCAGCCTTCTCTTTTGATAATATTGTTCCTTATCATAAAATCGTTGCGTTGTTCCTTCAAATACTACTTTGTTATCAATTTCAACCCACGCATGGTCCACCAAACCTTCATAAATCCCCTCAACATATTTCACATTAGGTAACTCACCATTTTCTTTCATATAATCAAACGATTTATCGAAACATTTTTGAGGATATACACGATTTTTAACACCGTTCTTATATTCTGTAGGAACATCAACTTCTAGTTCTTTCAATTCTTCACGTAAATCTAGTACCGCTTGATACAATGGTTTAGCCATTTTTTTCACTCCTTAATTTAAAGTGGTTTTTTCGTCTTGCTCAGGACTTTTTTTATTTTTTATGTTCTAATATCCACTTTCTAACTTCTTGCTTACTAGCGAAAAACGTCCGCTCTCCTACTACTGAGATGGGCAAGCCATCTCTAATTAATTCATTCAACTTCGGCATACTAATATCTAACCACTCACACAATTGTGTTTTATTGATTAAATCTTTATCTACCGAACTGTCTTTTCTCGCCTGCTGAATTGCTTCAAGTGTAATATCGTAAATGTATTTCTTTAAATCGCCTTCTTGATCATCAGCAAGCATTACTTTTAGTTCTGCCATCTCACTCACCTACTTCTTAGTTAGTTTTTCAATAGCTTTTAATACTCGCTCTTTGCGTTCATCGTTCAACGGTGTGCGTAGCCAAACGCTAAAGCGTCCATCAGTAATACCGACCATTTGCGCTACCTCCCAGTTACGTAAACGGTTTTCAAAGATTAAATCTCTGATTTCTTGGTTTGCTTTCATATTTATCACCTCCCTATTATCAGAACAGATAAAACGTATCGAACTCTGTACGTTCATCTTGTACCTAAATACTATCACGACATCAAAATCATTGCAACAACAAAATACATTTTTGTCGTACAAAACCCTGTACGTTATTTTCGAAGTAACATCTTTAATTAGAACAACAACAATGTTATACTCTAACTAAGAGGTGATTTTATTGATAAAAATTAAACTAGACGAACTACTAAAAGAGTATGACGTTACAATTACTGAAATTAGCGATGCTACAGGTATTTCAAGAAGCACATTAACCCCTTTGGTTAACAATCCCAAACAAGTAAAAGGCCTTAAAATAGAAACTATTGATACTTTATGTGATTTTTTTGGTATTCATATACAAGATTTTATTGAGTTCTCTCCTACAAAAAGCAAATACAACATAAAAACGTTTTGGGGTACTGGCGATGCTTTAAATTACACTTTTTTATTAAGTAAAACAATTGGTAGTAAAGAAAGATTAGCTTTATTAACTGTTCAAATGAAAGGTTTTTCTTCTGATCCAAATAATGAATCTACATTAATTTTTAATGGATACACAAATTTCTTGAATTTAGAAGAAACAAAAAAATATTTAGATGAAGTTTTAGCTGATGGAGATAAGTATGATATAAACTCGTTCGCTAAAAATAATATCTTTCTAAATGACATTTCAAAACAATCATCAAAAAATATTGAATCGGTTACTAAAATAATTTCAAAAATTATGAAAACTCATATCAACTCGATAGAAGAACATCAGGATATTTCAGGTATAGAACTAAACTGGATTCTTCCTAATAATGAATTAAACAAGTTTAAAAGCTACATTTATGATTTTGAAACTGAAGAAGTAAAAGAATCTGATGCTACCTTCCATCTTCATTTTAAAAAAGAATTATAACCCTTCCCTACGTCTTGCTCAGGCTAGAAAGAGGTTATTATGGCAACATTTAAACAATATTCAAAAAAAGATGGCTCTAAGGCTTGGTTATTTCAAGCTTATTTAGGCGTTGATTCTGCTACTGGTAAAGAAGTTAGGACAACACGTAGAGGCTTTAAGACGAAGAAACAAGCTCAATTAGAGGTCAATAGGCTTGTAGTGGAGTTTGAGGAAAAAGGGCTTGTTAAACAGTCTGAGAACACGTTTAAAGAGATGTATCTGCTGTGGTATGAAAGTTATAAGACTACCGTCAAAGAGACCACTAGCATTACTACAGAACGTTTAATGACTAAGCACGCTTTACCAGTCTTTGGAAACCTAAGAATAAACAAGATTGATGTTAAACTAGCTCAAAAGACTGTAAATGATTGGGCTAAGAAAATGAAAACTTATAAGATTATTCTTCAATATTGCTCAAAGGTAATGGAATACGCTATTAATTTAGAATTAGCGCAACATAACCCTTTTAGCAAGGTGATTAGACCGAATATTAAAGATGATAGTAATGAAAAAAAGATTAAATTTTATAACTTAGAAGAAGTTCATCAAGTAATGAAGTTTTTAGATGATAAAGTGAGACATACCCAACAAGGAACACTTATTCAAAAATTCTTTGCTGAGTATGATCAAGCGTTATATCGTTTAATGGCTTTTAGTGGTTTAAGAGGCGGTGAGGCATCCGCTTTAACCTTTGATGATATAGACTTCACTAACAAGACGGTAACGGTCAATAAGACGTTATCAGAGGTTAGAGGCGGTTATGCTGTCTCAACACCTAAGACTAAAAGCTCATACAGAACTATTAGCCTAGATGATAAAACAATTATGATACTTAAGAGATGGCAATTAAGACAGCGTGAACTGTTATTCGCTAATCGAGGTAAAAAGAGTAATTATGTATTTGTAAACATCGAAGGCGAACTAATGAACCGTACAGACCTATACCAACGTTCTAAACGTCTATCTAAGGCGGTAGGACTTCATAACATTGGTACTCATGGCTGGAGGCATACACACGCCTCTATGTTATTTGAGGCTGGTGTCACGATGAAAGAGGCGCAAGAAAGATTAGGTCATAGCTCTATTACTCAGACAATGGACACATACACGCATCTCGGCAATAAGGCACAAGAAAGAACGGTTGATAAATTAACCCAAATTGCTAATTTTTAATCAAACCGTATTCAAAACCGTATTCATTTTTTTAAAAGACAAAATAAAAAAAGCTAGAAACCTTGATGTGAAAGGCTTCTAGCTCTTATTAGTAACTATTATTTAGTTTCTCTGTGTAACTCTAGTTTTTTTGTATTAAACTAATGCTGAGTCATTCGTAGCACTGTGTCTGCTAATGTTTCAGCAAAGTCACGTACGTCTTCTTCTGATAATCCAAGGCCAAAACTAATGCGAATAGAAGATGGGACTATGGCTGAGTCTTTACCATGCATAGCGATTAACACATGAGAAGGTGCCATATTGCCCGCTGTGCACGCGGAACCTGCCGAAACAGCGAAGCCTTTTAGATCTAGATGCATCAGGAGCATCTCACTTTGTACACCTGGTAAATAAAGATTCAAGACATGGGCAGACTGTTGTGGTGCCTGACCATTAATATCAAATGCCACAGCTCGTTCTGATAATGTTGATAAAATTATTTCACGATAAGCTTGATAGGTGCGCTGATTGTCTTTTTTCTTTTCAGGCGTTAATAAACTAGCCGCTTTCGCATAGCCCATAATATTCGCTAAATTTTCAGTCCCTGGTCTTTTTTTATTTTCTTGATCACCACCATGAATTAATGGGGTAATTTTGGTTCCTTCTTTAATGAATAAAAAGCCAGTTCCTTTAGGTCCATTGATTTTGTGTGCGGCTGTAGATAGCAAGTCTACGTGCCAAGCGTTGACATCAATTTCTTCTAAACCAAATGATTGGACCGCGTCAGTGTGAAACAGCGCTTGGTGGGTCTGTAATAACGCACCTATCTCAGGAATAGGAAATATCGTTCCGACTTCATTATTCGTACGCATAATCGACACAAGAATCGTGTCTTCCCTCAACGCTTCGTTGACTTGTTCAACTGTCAATTCACCTGTTGAAGCAACAGGTAAATAGGTCACCTCAAAGCCTTGCGTTTCTAAATATTTAAATGATTTTAAAACAGCTGAGTGTTCTACTTGAGTAGTGATGAGATGTTTGCCTAAATGTTGGTAATTCTCGGCCGTTTTAATAATTGCCATCGTATCACCTTCACTGCCACCACTTGTAAAAATAAGTTCGCTTGGTTTAGCGCCAATGCTCTTTGCTAGCTCATCACGAGCATTTTCTAGTAAGCCTTGTGCGGGACGTCCAAATTGATGCAAGCTTGAAGGATTACCAAATGTCTCGGTCAGAGTTTTTGTCATCGTTTGAATCACTTCAGGATGAAGCGGTGTTGTTGCTGCATGATCTAAATAAACTGGTTTCATATTTTTTCACTCTCTTTTTGATATAATTATCCTCATTATACACTAAGTTAGTACACTTGATAAAAGTAACGCGTTGCTAATTAAAAAAGTGGGCGATTGTTACATCGCACCACTTTGACTTAATAATGTTCCACTAAATAATCAAGTAATGTACGAGTTTTACTAACCGCCGTTCCATTTTTTCTTGAATCTTCACTTAATACTAAGCCCATGAACTGTTTATCATCCTTATCCATAAATAATAAGAAACTGTTTTCTTTGCCAGTTGTGTCTTGTTTATCCTTGATTTCTGCCGTTCCTGTTTTGGCTGCAATCGTTTTGTTTGGTTGGAATAATTCATGTGCGTAGCCATCTGAATTCGCGACAACACCTACCAAATCATTCAACACAATATTGGCTGATTCTTTAGACACGACTTCTTTTTTATCTGGTGTTTTTTCTTGACCTTTGACTAGTTGAGGATAGACCAATGTCCCTTCATTCATTAATGGACTATACATGGAAAGTTGTGTGACAGGTGGTATTAGCAATTCTCCTTGTCCATAACCCGTATCTGCCAATAAAATATCTGAATTAAAGCTATCCTCATTAGAAATGCTTGCTTTAGGCACTGCAATTGGTAGTTTCAACGATTCATTAAAATCAAATTTTTCTAATCCTGTCCTAAACGTTTTTTCACCCATTTCAAGTGTTTTTTGCGCAAAGAATATATTATCAGAATTAACTAGTGCTGTTTCTAAATTGACCGGAGAGGCTTCTTTTACACGCGTCACGTAATAATTACCCCAACTATCATCTTTTTGCCATTTTAATCCATCAATAGACAAACTATCTTCTGGCGTTAGCTTATTAGCATCTAGAGCAATCATTGCTGTTAACGTCTTAAATGTTGAACCAGGTGCGTAGCTCGTTGCATAACGTTCAATGAATGGTAAATCTTTGTTAGTTTGATACTTATCGTAATCTTCTGCTGAAATCCCTACCGTCATTTGATTAGGATCAAACGATGGTGAACTTGCAAGCACTAGTAGCTCTCCAGTTGAGGGCTCATTCACCACTGCAGAACCTGGTTGATTGTTCAATGAGTCAAATGCAATTTGTTGGGCTTTGCTGTCAATCGTTAAAGTAATATCTTCACCATCTTGCTTATCATTTGCCAAAATAACGCGTTTGACTTCCCCTTCTTCATCTTCAATTTGAACTGTACCACCGTTATGACCACGAAGTTTTTCATCTAAAGAAGCTTCGAGCCCTGATTTACCAATTATCATGTCAGCCGTCAATTCAGGATTTTTTTCAATATCTTCCGCTGTTGCTTTACCTGTGTAGCCAAGTAATTGCGCACTTGCTTCACCTAACGGGTAATAACGCATCTCTTTTGAACTTATCATTACACCTTTTGGCAAATTAGATAAGGCTTCTTCAGATAAATTTTTGGCTAACGTTTTTAATGGCACAAAGACCTCCCCAGTTGCCCAATCTGGTGCTAAAAAACTCTCAATTGTATCAACGGATAAATCAAAAGCTTCACTAATCGCTTTAATATTACTTTTTCGCTCGGTTCCTTCTCCTAATTTATCTGGAATAACCCCTACTTGCTGATAGTCATGCTCAGTTGCCAGTTCGACCCCATTTCTATCTAGTAGTTTCCCACGACTAGCAGTTTCTTCATTGATCATGACTTTATCATTGCCACTCATTTCAGCAAAAATTAGCGATGGTGACCAATCAAATGTCCAACCATCATCGGTTTTGATTAAATTGGTTTGATAGGCTTCATCTTTAATTTCTCCCATTGAGGTCATCATAGATACTTTATATGAAACTTTATAGTTATCTTTAGATTGTTTTTCTTGTTTAACCTCGGTTACTTCTATCCCACTTACATTTAACGCATCAAATATAGTTTGATACTTAGTTTCTGCTGTTTCTTTTGTGAAACCTGCTGCCTCAATACTTTGTTTATTAAATAATGTCATTAATTGATGATAATCTTGTTTTTTCAGTGCTTGTTTTAACTCGGTTGTTGCGCTATTGACTTGTTTTTTTACCGATTGCTGATAAGCAACTATAGAACCGCCTCCAGCTAAAGCAACAACAACTATACCTGAAGCTATCCCGATTATTTTTCTATTCATTTTCATAACCTCCTTGATTGCTTTTATCTTATCATATTCATTCTAAATATGACTTATTTTTTTCTAATAAAACAATCAAAAAGTTGTTCAATATAAAAAGCACACCACAAAGGATGTGCTTTAATTATCTGCTATTACTTATTCAAAACTAATTCTAGTGGTGAATCGATTGCTTTTTCTACGTCTTTACCAGAGAAATAATCATAAGCTGCTTGTAATGCTAATTTACCCATTTCTGTTGGTTGCTGTGCAATTGTTCCAGTTAACTCACCTGCTTTAACTGATTTTAAGGCATCGTCGTTACCATCAAATCCCATCACAATAACATCAGATTTACCAGCAGCTTTTAACGCTTCTAATGCACCTAAAGCCATTTCATCATTTTGAGCAAATACTGCTTTAATATCAGCATTGGATTGTAAAATATTTTCCATAACTGTTAGACCTTTTGCACGGTCAAAATCAGCTGATTGAGAATCGACAACATCTAATTTATCTTTAGCGATATTTTCAAATCCTTCTCCACGTTCACGAGTTGCTGAAGCACCTGGAATTCCTTCTAGTTGTACAACTTTTGCTTTTTCACCTAGTTGTTCAACCATGTAATTGGCTGCCATTTCGCCACCTACAACATTATCTGAGGCTACTAATGTTAAGACATCTCCACCATCAGAACTTCTATCTAATGCAATAACCGGAATATTGGCTTGGTTTGCTGCTTCAACAGCTGGTTGAATCGCTGAAGAATCGACAGGATTGATTAATAATACATCTACATTTTGTTGAATCAAATCATCTACATCATTGCTTTGTTTTGATGAATCATTTTGTGCGTCGGAAACAATTGTTTTCGTACTATTTTCATCAGCTAATGTGGTGATACCATCTTTTACTGAGACGAAGAAGGGGTTGTTCAACGTAGAAATACTTACACCTACGACTAATTCTTCTGGTTTTTTCTCAGCCACTTTATCTGTTGCCTCGCTTCCTTTGTCTAAAGTTGCTGCATTACATCCTGCTAAAGCTAATGTACCTACTGCTAAAATACCTAATAAGATTTTTTTCATGTTCTTCCCTCTTTCTTTCATTCAATTGATTTTATTTTTTCTTTCGATCAAGCAGAACGGCTACAATAATCACTAAGCCTTTAACAATCTGTTGATAGAAACTTGATACCCCTAATAAGTTTAAACCATTATTGATGGTTCCAATAATTAACGCCCCAATCAATGTCCCAACTAAACGACCTTTACCACCTGATAAACTTGTACCACCAAGTACAACAGCTGCAATAGCATCCATCTCAAACGCTTGTCCTGCAGTTGGTTGTGCTGAATTTAAACGTGATGTTAAAACAATACCAGAAATAGATGCCATTAAACCTGAAATGGTGTAAATTAACGTTTGAATTTTATCACTCTTTACACCTGCAATTTGTGCGGCTTTAATATTACCACCAACTGCAAATGTTTTTTTACCAAAAGCTGTTTTATGTAACAGTAAATACAAGATAACAAATGCAACTAACATAACAACAATTGGAAATGGAATACCAAATAAATAACCACGACCGACAAATTGAAATAAGAAACTATCCCCAATCCCTGTAATTGGATTACCATCTGTAAAAACTAACGTTGCACCTCGATAAATGGTCATTGTCGCTAACGTTGCAATAAAGGGTGCCATGTTTCCTTTAGTAATTAATAAGCCATTAATCATTCCTAAAACAGCCCCTAAAATCATCCCAATCAGCATTGCTAAAGCAGGATTAAACCCGTTAGCAATTAACCCCGCTGTTAAGGCACCTGTTAAAGCTAAGGTTGAACCGACAGATAAATCGATACCACCCGTAATAATAACAAAACTCATCCCAAATGCGATTAATGCATTAATAGAAACTTGTCTTAACAAATTCAATAAATTATTTGCCGTTAAAAAATTGGGATTTAAAACAGCCACAACTATGACTAAAATTGCTAATGCTAATAATGGACCCAGAGAACCAATCGATATTTTTTTTGCTTTATTTGTCATTTTATTTTCCTCCAGTTGCGTAATTCATAATACGTTCTTGCGTAGCTTCCTCACGAGAAAGTTCACCGTTGATTTTACCTTCGTGAACAACCAAGATACGATCACTCACTCCTAGAACTTCCGGCAAATCACTCGATACCATGATAATTGCCACACCACGTTCAGCTAGTTCATTCATTAATAAATAAATTTCACGTTTCGCTCCAACATCTACGCCTCGCGTTGGTTCATCTAAAATAAGAACTTGTGGACCAATGCCAATCCATTTGGCCATGACCACTTTTTGTTGATTCCCACCTGAAAGTGCTGAAGCAGGTACTTCGCTACTTTCCATTTTTACAGTCAAACGTTTCAATAATAGTTCAACAAATTCATCCATTGTCTTATTGTCTAACATGCCTTTTTTACTGAATTCATCAACTGAAGGCAAGATAACATTATCTTTTAATGAAAAATCTAATACTAATCCTTCTTCTTTACGATTTTCTGTTAAAAAGCCAATACCATGACCAATCGCTTGACTCGGTGAGTTTATATGAATTTCTGTTCCATCTAAAAATAAACGACCACTTGTTTTACGATCAATACCATAAATTGCTCTCATAATTTCCGTGCGTCCTGCTCCCATCAAACCGGAAAAGCCAACAATTTCGCCTTCACGAACGTCAAAGTTAATGTCCTTTACTCGCTCAGAAGATAAATTTTCTACCTTAAACTTCACTTCGCCTATTTTATTATTTTTGTGTGGATAAAAGTCATTAATATCACGGCCTACCATGTCTTTAACTATTTGGTTAACTGCAACATCTTTAATTTGATACGTGCTAACCGAATAGCCATCTCTCATGACGGTAATACGATCACAAAGTTCAAAGATTTCTTCCATTCGGTGAGAAATATATACCATGGAAACACCATCTGCTTTTAGTTTTCGAATTATTTTAAATAAATTACTAATTTCTCTTTCAGAAAGAGCCGCCGTTGGTTCATCCATAATGATGACTTTCCCATTGGCTAACAAGGCTTTCGCAATTTCTAACACTTGTTGCTCACCAACTGATAACTCACCAACTAATTGATTTAGATCAAACGTGACATTCATCTGTTCAAAAATTTGTTGGGCTTGTGTCATCATTGACTTGGTATCTAGCAAACCAAACCCTTTTCTAATTTCTTTATTCAAAAACATATTTTCTAATACTGTCATATTAGTAAGCGTATTCATTTCTTGATGAATAAACGTAATACCAAATTCTTCGGCCTCTTTAGGATTGTGAAACATTTTTTCTTTTCCATCAATTTTAATACTTCCGTTATCTTTCTTATGGAAGCCTGTTAAAATATTCATCAGTGTTGATTTGCCGGCACCATTTTCCCCCATCAACGCATGTATTTCACCTTCTTGAAGGTCAAAATCTACCGCTTCTAATACTTTGTTTGTACCAAACGCTTTACTAATGCCTTGCATCTCAATTCTCATCCCTAAACCTCCTTAAAAAATCACACCTGCTTGTAGTAGGATATTCGCATATGGCGTTGCTTCCCCAGTTCGAATAATCGCTTTAGCTTGTTGCGTTAGTACTTTAAATTCCTCATGAGATACATAAGAAATCCCCTCTATTTGGTTGCGGATATGCGACTCAACCTTAGGATTATTCTCTTTTATTTCTGTTGCTAATACCGCACTTTCTACTTTCATGTCTTCTATCAATAGATCAAATACTTCTTTAAAACTTGGTGTCCCCAGTTTTAAAGATAAATCAATTTCTTTCACATTTTCAGGAACAGGCAACCCACAATCGCCAATTACTACTTGATCTGTATGTCTTAAGTCTGCCAATACTTTAGTTATTTCTGAATTTAGTAAACCTGATTTTTTCATCGTGACACCTCTTCTATTTTAGGAATTCCTGTTTGCGCACCTTTTTTCTGAATGGCTATACCTGATGCGCGATTTCCTAATTTAATAGCTTCTTCAATACTTAACCCTGTCAAAATACCACTAGCAAAGTAACCATTAAACGTATCACCAGCACCTGTTGTATCAATAACATTATCAATTTTTTCTTGTTCAACAAGTATTGCTTGCTCACCGTTATGATAGATAGCACCTTTAGAACCTAATGTCACGATTAATTTATTAGGATTCTCAGCCAATGCCTGTTCTAACGTTTTACCTTGGAACAAGGTTTCAAATTCATGTTCATTGGGTGTGATATAGGTTATTTTTTCTAATAGTTCATGACTAATTTCTTTTATTGGGGCAGGATTATATAAAACAGGAATCCCTGCTTCTTCCGCAAATTTAATGGCATACTCAATGACATCAGTTGGAATTTCATTTTGTATAATAAATAAGTCCATCTCTTTTAACATTTCTGCATGATTATCAATGTCAACGGTTTCATTTTTGCTATTTGATCCTTCAACGATAATAATACGGTTATCTCCCTCATGGACTTGAATAATTGCTACACCACTACTTGTATGTTCAGCTACTTTAATCATCGAAGAATCAATTTGATTATTTGTTAAATTGTCTATTAAATGTTGACCAAATTCATCATCTCCAACAGCTCCAAACATATAAGTTTGGACACCTGCACGGCTTGCTGCCACTGCTTGATTAGCCCCTTTACCGCCATAAAAAGTGGCAAATTCTTCTCCTACTACCGTTTCACCTTGCTCAGGTATGATACCTGTTGTGACAACAAAATCCGTTGATAAACTCCCAATAACTGCTACTTTTTTCATTGTTTACGACCTCTCCTATCTCGTGTGTAACCGGTTACTTATTTATCTACATAATACCACCCTCACAAAAAAGGTGCAACACTTATTTTCTAAGCGTTGCACCTTTTTCAAATGTAACTGGCATAATAATAGTTTCTAGCTGTTCTTTGTCCGCTTCATTCAATAAACTAATCATTTGCTTGGCTGCTTCCTGACCAATTTCGTATGCAGACTGTACTACGGTTGTTAGTTTAGGCGTTACCAAATTAGAAAACGGAATGCCGTCATAACCAACAATTTGTAATTGTTCCGGTATTTTAATACCCATAGATTGCGCACGTTTTATTAAATGTAACGCCAGATAGTCATTTGCCGCGACAATCGTATCGTACTTAGAAAAATATGGCTCTATTTTATCAATAGATGCCTCCATATTTTGATTGTTATAAGAGTTCAATTCAATCACACCATAATCGATATGACAGGACTTAAACTTATCTGTTAGTCCTTTAAAACGCTCAGCTGAACTAGGAATATCTAGATCTCCTGGTAAAATTAATAATTTATCAAAAGGTGTCGCTAAAATATGGTCTGCAATTAATTGTCCCCCGCCATAATCATCCGATAAAACTTTGGGGAAATCTCCTTCATACACACGGTCAATACCAACAATAGTCATTCGATTAACTAGCTCATCAGGTATGGGAACAGCTGTGATAATGCCACTAACGTTATTTTGATTAAACGTGGTAACATACTGTTTTAATGTGTCGAATGAATCTGATGTATTGGCTAATATCATCATCAAGCCGTTGCGGATTAATTCTTCTTCAATCCCTTTAGCAACTAAAGGAAAGTACGGATTGGCAATATCAGGGAAGATCACGCCGATTAGCTTTGAGGTTTTTTGGAAAAGTGAGCGAGCGACTTCATTGGGTACATACTTTAATTCATCGATAGATTGGGCAATTTTTTTGCTAGCTGCTTCACTTACGTAGCCTTTTTTATTCATGTATCTTGAGACCGTTGCGACTGATACCCCCGCATGCTGTGCCACTTCTTTAATAGTTACCATATCGCCAAACTTCCTTCTTCAATAAAATTTAAATAATTTCTGCACCAAGCGTCCCTTTAAAATGTTCTAACGCCCACGCGTGACCTGTCGGATTAAAACTTGCGACTGCTTCTTGGTGAATCACGATTTTATAACCTAAGTTATAAGCATCAATAGCGGTATGTAGTACACAAATATCAGTACAAACCCCAACTAAGTGTAACTCCGTAATTTGACGTTCTCGCAAACGAATATCTAAGTCCGTACCACTAAAAGCAGAATAATGGCGTTTATCCATCCAATAGACATTTTCCTTGTCTCGATTACTTGCAAAGATATCTTTTAACTCACCATATAATTCACGACCTAATGTTCCGATAATATTATGTGGCGGAAACAGTTTCATTTCAGGATGATACGTATCTTTTTCATCATGACCATCAATGGCAAATACTACATAATCATCTGATTCAATAAATTCAGTGGTCAACTGACTAATACTTGCTTCTATTGCTTGACCAGGCTCTCCTGTTGTCAACTTCCCATCTTCTGCTACAAAATCATACGTATAATCAATATTAATTAATGCACGCATTTGTATTACCTCCTAATAATCATTATTTTTTATAATGGTTAATAAACTCAATCACCACTAATGCTGATTTTTTTCCAGCTTCAATAATAAAATCATCAAAACTCATGCTTGCTTCCTCATCTGCCACATCACTAATCGCACGAACTACAGCAAACGGTACGTTATATTGTGTTGCCACTTGAGCAATTGCTGCGCCTTCCATTTCAGTCGCTAACACGTCAGGAAAATCTGTTTTAATCGTGTCGATTTTTTCTTGACTCGCAATAAAACTATCTGACGTTGTAATCAAGCCACGTTTTGAGGTCATTCCTTGATTTTGTGTCGCTTGTTCTAAAACAGTAACCACTTGTTCATCTGCTTCATAATAAAGAGGCATGCCGGCCATTTGTCCTTTAGCATAACCAAAAGCTGTCACATCGACATCGTTATAGGCTAACTTAGATGAAATCACAATATCGCCTACACGTAAGCCAGTACCAATTCCACCAGCTGAACCTGTGTTTAATAAAACATCAACTTGATAACGATGAATTAATAAAGTTGCTGTCATCGCAGACATCACTTTACCTATCCCTGATTGGACAACTACGACTTCCTTATCACCAATCGTTCCTTCAAAAAACGCATTACCTGCTTCATTCCATGTGCTCATGTTATTCATTGCTTCTTTTAAGACGATGACCTCTTCAGCCATCGCGCCAATTATACCTATTTTCATCTTAACTAGTTCGCTCCTTTAATTATCCAAAAAAGATAAAATAAAATAAAATCATTAATAAAATCGTCACTACCACAATCGCCTTCGTTAAAAAGCTACTACGCTTTCTAATTTTGTTGCTTGTTTCTGCTCGACTACCTTTAACAGTTCCTATTTTCTTTTTTTCTTTTTTATATTGTTGAACAATTTCTTGTTCTTTTTGTTCAAATTCTTTTTGAAGCTCAGCATCTCTCAAACGTTTTGCAGCTTCTTCTTCTTTTTTCATCTCACGCAATTTACTACGCGTAATTAATGGTCCCTTGTCGCTCAAACCAATGCCTCCTATTTCATGTTTAATTCTAAATACTGGATAGCCATAATGGTCTTGCTATCGTTTATTTCTTTGGATGTAATCATCGCTTTTGCTTCATCTAAAGTTACCTCTAAAAGTTCAATTCGCTCATCCTCATCCTGTCCTTTAGGTTGTTCAATCTGAACCAATCCAGTCGCTAAGTAAATAATCATTCGTTCATTAGAAAAGCCCGGTGATAAAGCAACATCAAAAATTTCTTCTAACGACTGACAACCTAATCCTGTTTCTTCTTCTAATTCTCTTCTAGCTACTTCTATAGGATTGTGTTCATTTTTTTCTATTTTACCAGCTGGAATTTCAACGAGTGTTCGTTCTATAGGTTTTCTAAATTGTTTTACTAATATAATGTTATTCTCGCTAGTCACTGGAACGATTCCCACTGCCCCATGGTGAAACACTAATTCTCGTTGTGCCTGTGTGCCGTCTGCTAACACGACCTCGTCTACGGCGACTTCAATTACACGGCCTTTAAAAATCATTTCACGGTGCAATGTTTTTTCATAAAAATCTTCTTCTCGCATAGTGGGCCCTCACTTTTTATTTACTCTCTAAAGGTTACTATATCATGAACTAGTTGAAAAGACCTAAAACAAAATCAATCTTCGGACTGATAGGATACTCCCCCTAACTATGGTAGAATTAATGCATCAAGTTAAGTTTTACTTAACAAAAAGGAGTGACCTAATTGAAAAAGAAAACCTTAAGCTTCATACTTGGAGGCCTGGTAATGATTCCACTCGCTGCTTTATTCATTGATTCTCTAACAAATGGCAGTACCATTATCGCCATTATAATTGGTATTCTAATGGTAAGACTTATAATAAAACTACTAACCACAATAAAAAAAGGAAAAGAAATCAAACTGCCTGCAATGAGTAAAGAAAAGTCAGAACATTACGAAAGTTTAGGCATGAGTGATCAACAAATTGAATTTTTCCGTGAAACTATGCAAACAGCGAAAGAACAAATTAAGGCATTAGATACTAACATGAACAGTGTAACCAAGTTAAAAGCGATTAACTTACGTACTGATGCGGTAAAAATAACCAAATCCCTATTTAAACGTTTAGCTGATGAGCCAAACAAATTACATTTGGCAGATGGCTTTTTGTATCATCATCTACCAAATATTTTAGAACTAACAGATAAATATATCGAAATTAACAACCATGAAGTAAAAACGAAAACCTCTTATGAAGCATTAGAAAAAAGTGCCGCAATGATTGAAAAAGTTGCGATCTTACTTTTAGAAGACTATGAACGTTTTGTCAAAGATGACATGGATGAATTAGATGTCGAACTAACACTTGCTGAACAAAATATTTCCCGTAAAGAAGAGAAAAACCTAGAGGATATCACAAAAGAAACCACTGCCTCTACACCAGACAAAGAAGACTAAAGGAGTCGATAAATAGATGACAGATAAAATTAAACCTGTAGATTCAACCTTAGATGATTTATTAAGTAATCCCTTTGCAGATTCAAGTGATGCTGCTATGCAAATGGTGAATAGCCCTGATATGCAAACAACTGAAGCTGTTAATCAGGCGCCAAAATTTATTGATAAATTAGAACCCGCACGCCAAGTACAAGCACGTCAATTAGCTGAGCAAATCGATATCACTGATTCGCAATCTGTTATGGCCTATGGTTCAGCTGCACAAAAAAAATTAGGTGAATTCTCTCACTCAATGCTAGCACATGTTCAAAATCAAGACTTAGGACCGGTTGGTGATTCATTAACTGAATTGATGTACCGATTAAACGAAACAAGTCCAGATGAACTGCAAGCCCAAGAACGCAATGTCTTCAAGAAAATGTTTGGTAAAGTCAAACAATCTATCTATGAAGTCACTGCCAAATACCAAAAAATTGGTGCACAAATTGATAAAATCGCCGTAAAATTAGATAAAGAAAAAAATGCATTATTAAGCGACAATGTCATGCTTGAACAGCTTTACCATAAAAACAAAGATTATTTTGACGCTTTAAACATCTATATTGCTGCGGGTGAATTGAAAAAAGAAGAACTTGAACAAACTTTGATTCCTGAAGCAATGAAAAAAGCTGAAATGACCGGTGATCAAATGGATGTACAAGTTGTGAACGACTTAACACAATTTTTAGATCGCTTAGACAAACGAACACATGACTTAGCTTTAGCGCGTCAAATTACCATCCAACAAGCCCCACAAATTCGCTTAATTCAAAATACCAATCAAGCATTGGCAGAAAAAATTCAAGCCTCTATTAATACCGCTATCCCACTTTGGAAAAATCAAGTGGCAATCTCTTTAACATTATTACGCCAAAAAGATGCCGTGACCTCTCAACGACAAGTTGCTGAAACGACAAATGACTTGTTAAAACGTAATTCCGAAATGTTAAAACAATCAACCATTGAAACCGCTCGTGAAAATGAACGAGGCGTTGTTGATATTGAGACATTACAAAAAACACAAGATGACTTAATCGAGACAATCCAAGAAACATTACGTATACAAGCCGAAGGAAAAGAAAAACGACGTGCCGCAGAGCTAGAATTAGCTGTGATGGAAGATGAATTAAAACACAAATTATTGGAAGTCTCTAATAAATAATAAAAAAAACAACTGTCTATGTAGTCCATCTAAAAGTTAGAATTTTTAGTCTAACTTTTACTTGTACTACAATAGTTGTTTTTTTGTTTACCGTTATTCAAATAATTCAGCTTTATTTTCTACAAAAAAAGCGAAAACTTCTAATTATTAGAAGCCTTCGCTTTTTCTTATTATAGTAATAAGACTTAAAATGCTACATAGTTTCTTGGATTTTCAAAACCAGACCATAGTGACGTACTAATACCGAAGTGTAAATGTGCACCTGTAGAATAACCTGTAGAACCTACATTACCAATGAAACTTGATTGTCCTACTTGTTGATTAGCTGACACATTGATACTGCTTAAATGGAAGTAGTAAGTGTATTTACCGTTATCATGCTTGATGATAACATAATTACCTGCTGAATAATGATAACCTGCTTCAACTACAACACCTGATTTCACCGCATAGACTGGTGTTCCTGTTCCAACTGCTAAATCAATACCATCATGTTGTGTTCCTGAGTAACCTGTTGGATCTTGACGATAACCAAATTCACTTGAAACCGTCACACCAGGCATATTTAATGGATGAGCATAGCCATTGCTTTGCTCATTTTTAACAGAATTATTTTTATTAGACGATTGCTTCGTCTTTTGTTTAGAACTATCTAACTTGATTTTATTTCCTACATAAATTTTATTAGGATTTTTGATATTATTATCACTTATCAATTTATCCAAAGACAAACCATTATCTATGGCAATTTGTGATAAAGAGTCGCCTGATTTAATTTTATAGGTAGTCATTTCTTCGGCATTCACTTCATTTGCACTGTACATAGCAAAAATAGATGCTCCTAGCACCATTCCAATAGTTTTGATCATATTATATTTTTTCAATTTTAAGCCCTCCTATAGGTCCTGTATTGGTTATATAAATTACTTAATAAATTACTAATAGAACTTATTAAGTAACACCAAGTTAATCAGAGTAGTGGTCATCTAACTAACTTACATTAACTACTATACAGGGTTTTAAAAAAGCTATCTGTTCAAAATAAATAACAAGAATAAAATATTGAACAGTTATGAAATATTTGTATATAAAATTCGTGAGATTGACATATTTGTCATCATTCTATCGCTAAACAGAATTAAATGACGGTTATTTGTTATTAATCTTTGCTTACTATATAATATGATTAATAGATTGGAGGGCTATTATGTATTCAACACTTTCAAAAAAAACAATGAATTATTTATTTATTATCAATCAATTATATAGAGAAGAAACAAACATTGAACTATTTATGGCTAGTATGCAATGTACACGATTAACCATTCAATCCAACGTTGAAACATTGAATCAAATAATTTATCCTAGTATCATTCAACAATACCAAGAGAACTACTCCTTAACTATTCCTTATAATGACTCTTATGATCATTGTATCGCCAAAATATTAACTGATAGTTTTGAATTAACATTATTAGAAGCCATTTTCTTTGAAGAAGAACATAGTTACTTAACCTTATCAGAAAAGCTCTATACTAGTGAATCAACCATACGACGCACAATTGGGACTCTAAATGATCATTTAAAACCATTTGATGTCCAAATTATCACACGTCCCCTAAGAATTATCGGTAATGAACGATTAATCCGAATTATCTTTTTTCGATTATTTATCGAAAAATACGGTGTTTATGCTATTCCATTTGAGCCTAGTAGTATCGACTTCATTAAACAGTTCTATCACTTGAAAATCCCTTTTATTAACCGAGGAAAAAACAATCAAGCTGAACGTAACTTTGTTCTGTTTTCATTAGTTGGACTACAACGCGAAAAGAATAATCACTCTGTCCCAATTAAAGGGAAAAACACTGTTGCAAAATTCATTGCCAATTGGTTAGATAAAGTGCCCTTCATAGGGATAGGTAAATTAATCAAAAACCAACCAAAAGATACCATCACTTTTTTATCCAACGTTTTCTACCTTTATTTAACCGATGATTTCTTTGCTATAAATGGCGAACTAACGTCTGATTCAAAAAAGAAACGCTTAGCAAAAGTGGAAGAATTCGTCCAACATGTTTTAAAAGAAACCCACCTACAAATTCCACACAAAATAAAATCATACATCGTACGTGATGTTTATGATGCCAATTATGGCTTTTTAGCCATACAAGGGAACTGGGTTGAATTAGCCCTTCATAATAATGAATACGATAATTTTTATATTTTCAATCAAGCACTACTCGATAAAGAGATTGTTAAAAAAAATCTAGCTTTATTTTTAGGAGAAGAACAATTACAGTACCTATCTACTACCTATTTCTTAATTCAAACTAGAATTTTCCATTTTTTAAGCGAACAACACAAAGCACTCAAGATTGGGCTTTTTATTGATTTTGATAAAGAATTTAATGATTATTTATTTTCAGAACTTACAAGCATCCTACCTAGTAAATTTGAATTAATTAACCTTTCGACAAAAAAAGAAAGGCCTATTAACGAAAGTATCAAAACAGTTGATTTATTAGTTACCAACGTCTTCACTTCATTGTCCCTTTCAGAGAACTATATTTATCGTGTATCTCGTTTCTTTACTGAAGAGGAACTATTAAACATTGCTACTTGGGCAAGTGAATGCTATAAAAAAAAGGATGAGTCGCTTAATTAAGCAACTCATCCTTTTCTTTATAACTTATTAACGTTTAGATTCTGGAAATAATAAATCTAGTACATTTTTTGTTAAACGACGTCCTTTTCCTTGATACGGATAACAATGCATATGCATTGCTGGATTAAAGTTCGCTTCAATGATACCGTAAGCTTTTTCACTTTCAAAAGGATTAACCGTTTTATCTGGTATGATTAAATCAATTCCACAAATAACAGCACCTAGTTTTTCAACAGCTTGTTCAGCAATTATTTTATAATATTCAGGAATTTCATCCGTCATATCAATACTATCACCACCGGTACTAACATTTGAATTTTCACGTAAATAAGCTATTTGTCCCTTACTCAACACATCATGAATCGTCAATCCTTGTTCTTTTAACATCAACTGTTCAATTTCACCTAATTGAATTAACTCTAGTGGCGCACGATGGTGAGTCCCTCTTAATGGGTTATCATTTTTCTTTTTAACTAATTCCTCAATTGTAGAAACACCATCTCCTACAACGTTGGCAGGCACACGTAGCATTATCCCTCTCGTCTTACCGTTTATCACGAAGAAACGATATTCAGTCCCTGGAAGAAATTCTTCCACTAAAACATCTGTATCCTCATTAAAGGCAATTCTAAGTGCTTCTTCATAATCTTCTTGACTAGCACCTTCTTTAAAAATACTAATCCCTAATCCATAATTAGTAGACTTAGGTTTGACAACAAAGCCCATTTTACTTATTTCTGGATAAATTAAACGGGCACGTTCCATCGATTGAAATTCATATCCTTGAGGTACACGGAAGCCGGTTTCTGAGAGTACTTTTTTTGTCACGACTTTATTGGCCATCATAAGAGGCACCACGTAGTTATCTTTACTTGTCATATTAGCATTTTTTACATATTCAACATGTCCATTAAACGATAATTTTAAGAATTGATCTGATCGGTCAATTACCTCAACTTCAACCCCACGTTGTAAACTATCTGCTATCATAATTTGAGTTGAAAGCTCCATATCTCTAAATCCTTCTAATTGATACGTTTTTTCCCAAGCTTTATCGTAATATTGTTTACCTAAATGAATGCCTAATTCATTATTAGTAAACTCATCATTTTGAGTATAGCTTACCATCTTACCTGAAATCGTTTTTTGAGGATCATTTAATAGGTCTTCTGCTTTGTCAATTAAATAATGCCAATTAGCGGATGCATTTATTTCCTTTAACATGCCCTTCATCCCAGAAACCAATGCCATACCTTCTGTTAGATAACTTGTCTTTTCCAAAGGATCTTCAAGTGCTACTGCATTATTAATCTGAGTACCTAATTTCAATAATTCATCAGGATTCTCAGTTTCATTATTAATCCATAACATATACATTAAGAAAATATGTAAAAATTCTGTTTGATCTTCCGTTATACCATAACTAGCAAATGGGTTATTATCAATATTACGAATTTCTATATATTGAATACCTGCTTGTTTCAAGTCAGCCATTGATTTACCACCACGTAAACGAACAGGTGAATAAAATTCTTTTTCCTCAGACAACTTACCTTTTTCAATTAAATCGGCAATGTCTTGCTCGTATCGTTCTAATGATTCATAAGAAACAAATACATCATCATGATTAGTATAACCAAATTTACTATTTCTAATACTTCTAACGGGTTCATTTGGTTTCATTTCATTTTCGTCAAAATATCCCCATTCACTTACTGGAGTTGCACCAAATAAGTAGGTAACTAACCAACGATAGCGCAAATAGTTACGTGTAACCTTCAAATATAAATCCGTTTTAAATTCAACGAGATTAAGATAGTTCTGTTGTCCTTCAAATAATTTCTCAATAAATTTTTCATTAAATTCAAAATTATAATGAATACCACTAACCATTTGCTTACGTTTACCATATGATTTTGCTAGATACCTTCTATATAATACATCCTCAAATTTATCTAGTTTCGCAATAATAATGTCCTCATCTTTTTCTGGCAAAACAGGTGGCATACTAAGGGGCCATAACATTTCATCTTCATTCATTGAACGTAATACTACCTCATGTAATGCGCCTAGATAACTAACCACATCTGTTTCATTTTCAAAAACTGGCGTAATTAATTCAACTTGTGTTTCACTAAAATCTGTTTGAATATTAGGATGATAACTTCTTGAACCTAATATTTTTGGATGACCAGTTGTTGCAAGAACACCATTAAGCGTGACTCTTTGACTTTCTTTTTCTAAACCAACACGTATTTTTTTAAACCATTCTTCATTATTATTTTTTATTATTAAGTCTTTAAATGACTGCATATTATTCACCTCAAAATAAGCTTTAATCAGTTTATTATACCATTTTTAAATATGATTTACTCTTTAATTGCTTTATACATACAATTTGAGCAAAAAAAAAGAACTAGTAAGTTTACTAGTTCTTAACTCCGGCAGTAGGACTCGAACCTACGACATCATGATTAACAGTCATGCGCTACTACCAACTGAGCTATGCCGGATTATGCGTGGCAACGTCCTACTCT
Source organism: Vagococcus xieshaowenii (assembly GCF_004792515.1). Lineage (NCBI taxonomy): Bacteria > Bacillati > Bacillota > Bacilli > Lactobacillales > Enterococcaceae > Vagococcus > Vagococcus xieshaowenii. The sequence continues at coordinate 1,274,798 of NZ_CP038865.1, forward strand.
CACAGGGGGAAACCCCCAACTACCATCGGCGCTAAGAAGCTTAACTTCTGTGTTCGACATGGGAACAGGTGTATCCTTCTCGCTATCGCCACCACACTTTTTATATTCGAATGAATTCCTTCACTCAAAACTGGATTGAAACAAAACTTGACGCTCCGAAATACAATTTTTGGTTAAGTCCTCGACCGATTAGTATTGGTCCG